>CAZPUJ010000413.1:0-4385 GCA_964589725.1 uncultured Planctomycetaceae bacterium | reverse complement strand
AAGACGTGGAAGCGGACGATGACGATCCGTTTGGTGTCGACATGGCTGCGGCCGCGCGTGCGATTCTATTGTTGCCGCGGCCGGCAAAAGGCAAGACCAAACGCTTGGTGTGTCCGATGTGTGAAACACCCGGCTTCGCGGGTTCGGAAGTCGCCGGCAAAGAAGTGAAGTGCTGCAACGAAAAGTGCGCGCTGCCCATCTTTACGGCTCCGAAGAGCGATACCTCCAATGCGGAGGCGCAGGCCGCCACGACGATGAGAGCGGCTGTTCCCGCAGCTAAGAAGAATTCCGCGCCATTGCTCGTGACAGCTCTAGGCAGCGTCGCTTTGGCGGCGGGAAGTGTCTGGTACTTTTTGTTTTACACGCCAGAAGGTCCACTCCCTGCGCCGGCACAGCAGCCGAGGCAGACGTCAGGAAATTCACGCGGTCAAACGAATGTCGTCGCGACTGACAAGGTGTCCGCGGAGAATGGTGGCAAAGCGAAAGAACCCGAGAAGTCGGCCAAACAGCGCGGCTTGGAATTGCGACATCAGGTTTTGCCGGTGATGGTCGAGGTCTCACGCCAGTCTGAGAAAAACCGCAGCAAGCATTTGTGCCGACGGTTGGCTGCGGAGGCTTACGTTGAAGCCGGCGATCTCAAGGCCGCGCGAGAAAATATCGATCAATTGCTGAACCTGACTCCGAAACTTGTGTTCCATCAGGTTTCGCCGCTCACGCAGATCGGTTGGCACGAGTTTGCGGCTGGTCGCAAGGACGAAGCCAAGAAGGCCGTTGACCAAGCGTTTCAGGCCGCTCGGGAGTTGCCGGAGTTTGGCCGATTGACGTTCGACACCACCACTGACTTGGCCGCATTATTGTTTGTCCTCGAACGAGCGAGCGACGCGCAAAATTTGATGCGAACAAACGCGCTTCCTCCGGGATCGGACGGCGTACTGGCCGCGCTCGCGCGTCGAGTCCGTTTGTTGCGGACGTTTGATCTCGACGGAGCTGCCACTGTACTGCCGGTCATTGCCTGGAATTCGCCACAGCGCGTGGTGACCACCGTCACGCTCGTGCTGCGTGGACATGCCGACAAGGGACTCGAGTGGGCACGATTGGCTCCCGATCCCGAGACGAAAGCCGACTGTTTGACCGCGTGGGCCGACGCTGCGGTGGTCGCGCCGCAGTCGGAAGCTCGGGAAAGTAACGATCCGATCGCGGCCGCTGTGCGTGACGAATCGCCCGCAACGCAGGCTCGTGTCTGGGCCTGCACCGCTGCCGCGCGATTCATGGCCGGACAGAAAGAGCCTGCCAGCACAGCGCTGTCGAATGCCGTTGTGGCTCTCCAGTCGATCCCGCTGCCGGTTGACTTCGTGCTGCCGGGGGTGAAGGAGATGATGCGGCTGGAACTTCCCGAGTCCTTGTCACCGCGACTGAACGCGATCGCGGCCGCCGAAGTGGCGCGCGCCCAAGCATTGCTCGGTCAGGCGAAGCCAGCCGCTGAAACACTTGCCGTCGCGTTGCAACATCTCCGTGGTCACGCCCCGTCTCTCCACTCGGCTCAGAAACGGACCGATGCCATTTCCAAAGATAGCGGCGAGGAAGTCAAAGTCGCGTTGAAGAAAGCACTCGAACTGAATACCGACGATCAAGTTCGCCAAGCCCTGAATCAATATCGGAGCAAATGCCGGGCGGCGCTCGAGGCGTCTAACGCGAGTTTCGCCTTGCAGACGGAAATTCTGAAACAAGCGGTCGATTGGCCGCTGGTCGATGCCGTCTGGACCGAAGCGACCAGTCGCGCGGTGGCGAGCACGCCGGATGAGGCTCGCGAGGAATTCCTCAAGACAGACTTGTGCGTGCGGCTTGGTCAGCGGCTCCGCGCTGCCGGCAAGTCCGACCTCGCTCGTCAGTGTGAGACCGCCGCGACGACCGGCAACTTCAGTGATCCCCGCGTTACGCTCGAACGTGAAACGGCTGCAGTGGTCGAGCAAGGCGATGCCGCCACAGTGGCCAAGCGTTTGGCTGCCTATCAGCCCACGAAAGCCGAAGGCCAGAAGGTTTCAAATGAGGACAGCGACTGGAGTTTGCTGTGGTCGCTGCGATTGGCCTGCCGATTGGCCAAGCAGCATCAGGTCGACAAGGCATTTGAGTTGGTCGCCGCGTTTCCCGACATGCTGTGGCGCGAGGAAGGCTTCGAGTTGTTGTCCGCCTTCGCCGCTCAACACGGCCACGCGGAGCCACTCTGGAAAAAATACAAACCAACGCTGCTGACCCCGACCGAAAAGATCGCAATCTTTCGCGGCCTGTGCGCGGGCTTATCGGCAGTCGAGTGATTCGGTATCGCGCTGTGAATTCCCCCACGTTGGGAGAGGATCTGGAATGTCATTAGCCAAATCGAGTTGCTGTGGCGTCACGCTGAACGTCGAAGAGGCCGTCCGGGAACGGTACAGCGAGGCGGCTCATCAGTCCGAAGCGGCGTTGTGCTGTCCAGTCAACTACGACCCAAAGTATCTCGACATTATTCCGACCGAGATTATCGAGCGTGACTACGGCTGTGGCGATCCCTCAAGGCACGTGCGTCCCGGTGAGGTGGTTCTCGACCTCGGTTCGGGCGGTGGGAAAATTTGTTACATCGCGGCTCAGGTGGTGGGACCGAACGGCCGCGTGATCGGCATCGATTGCAATGACGACATGCTGGCACTCGCTCGACGGCATCAACGGCCCATCGGCGAGAAGCTGGGGTTTCACAACGTCGAGTTTCGCAAAGGCGAGATTCAAGACTTACGGCTGGACCTCGAACGGCTCGAGCGGTACTTGGCCGAGCACCCGGTGCGGAGCAGCGGCGGTTGGTCGCACGCGAAAGAACATGCAGAGTCACTCCGACAGACCGCGCCGCTGGTGGCCGATGGAACAGTTGACGTGGTGGTGTCGAATTGTGTCTTGAACTTGGTGCGCAGCGAAGATCGACACCAACTGTTCGCCGAATTATTCCGCGTGCTGAGGCCCGGCGGGCGAGCAGTCATCAGCGACATCGTCAGCAGCGAGGATGTTCCTGCCGAGTTACAAATTGATCCACGTTTGTGGAGCGGCTGCATCAGCGGCGCGTTTCGCGAGGATCGCTTTCTCATGGCCTTTGAAGCGGTGGGGTTTCATGGCGTCGAGTTGGTCGAACGCCAATCGGAACCATGGATGACCGTTGGTCGATTCGAGTTTCGGAGTCTGACGGTGCGCGCGGTCAAACCGCTGGCCGCATCGCCGCGAGAGACGCCGTGGACCGTGATTTATCGAGGTCCGTGGAAGAACGTGACGACCGACTTTGGCCTGACGCTGGCACGCGGCGAACGCATCGAGGTGACCGACTCGCTGGGCAAAATGCTGGCGCAGGCTCCGTATCGGGAAGTGGTGATCGCGTTGCCGAATAGGCTCGCGGATGATCCACAGTCTACGGCACCGACGACGCTCGTGTCGATCGCTGGGACGCAGACACCGACGACCAGCTGTTGCTCACCCGAATCGAAATGCTGTTGAGGACTTGATCGTCCTGGCGACCCGGTCAGCCCCGCGAGCTTGTGATGCGCTTCGTCCCGTCGCTGCGTGGACACGCACGTTCTCCCTGGGGATACTGACTCGTCGAGAGTCGAGAGTGACCTCGCGTCGCAAGGTCCGACATGTCTTTGTTGCGAACTTACGTCTTGAGCTTCGTCTTCGGCCTGACAGGCTTCCTCACAGTCAGTTCGGGTGCGGAACCGGAGCCGAAAGCCAACGTCCAAGATTCTTCGGCGAACGAAGCGCGGGTGACTGATGCCGATCGACAACATTGGTCCTTTCAGCCAGTGGCTCGTCCGTCCCTGCCGGCAGTACGCAATCGCGACTGGGTTCGCTCGCCGATCGATGTGTTCATCCTCGCCAAATTGGAGTCGGACGGTTGGCAGCCGAACCCGCCGGCTGGACGAACAGATTTGTTGAGGCGGGTCTACCTCGATGTCATCGGATTGCCGCCGACACTCGATGAGCAAGACCACTTCCTCACGAACGATTCACCCGTGGCGTGGGAGCGCTTGATCGACGACTTGCTCAATCGACCGAGTTACGGTGAACGCTGGGGCCGACATTGGCTCGATTTGGTTCGTTACGCGGAAACGAACGGCTATGAACGAGACGGTGCGAAGCCGAGCGTGTGGCGATATCGCGAGTACGTCATCGCCGCCGTCAATGCCGACACGCCGTATGACCGCTTCATTCTGGAACAATTCGCCGGCGACGAGCTGCCGGACGCGACCGGTGAGTCGATCATCGCGACCGGCTTTCATCGACTCGGTCCGTGGGACGACGAGCCGGCGGACTTCGAGCAAGACCGCTGGGACCAAATCGACGACATCGTCCGCACGACGTCGCAGGCCTTTCTC
>CAZPUJ010000412.1:0-3408 GCA_964589725.1 uncultured Planctomycetaceae bacterium | reverse complement strand
CGGCAATACCGTTTCGGTGCCTGCGCTTTGATTTTTGGTTCCTACTCAAGTTCCTAGACGAGATGCCCCCCGTCGGCCCAACATGACCCGATTCAGGAACCTAAGAACGGATAATTGGACCTGCTGAGTTTGCAATCGCACTGCAGAGGTCGAGGGTTCGAGCCCCTTCATCTCCACCATTTTTTGAACCTAAGTTGGTTCCTACAGATGGTTCACCTAAACAGAGTGGGGCCAAGTTCCAGACTTAGCATTGGGTGAGCGGACTCCTGCAAATCCGGAGGATGGGCCAAGCAGGATTGGAATACGCACATGAGACTTTGGAGAGAGGGGACAATCTCGCCGCCGGAAGCGATGTAACCCGACATGGTTCCAACGCCAAGACGCGATTGGGACTGGTGGCGCCAGTTGCAACCCTCGCGTGCGCATGGCGTATAATGTAACGTAACCCCAGAAGGGGAGTAGCGCCTGCAGATAGCAGAGCCGACGCCGTCAATACGCTCGAAAGAGCCGGCCCGGCCTAAAGCGCAAGACCTTCACCGCAATGCGATGAAGGTTTTTTGTTGCCTTGCGGACGGGTTCAGGAGAACGAACATGAATACCACCGCAGAACAAACTTCCCACAATCGAGATGTCGAACAGCCCCAATCAGCCGAGCAGTTTGTAGCCGGCCTTAGGCGGCTGGCCGACAGCATCGAGCAGGGAAGACGAATCGAAATCGAGGTCGCCGGGGAGAAAATCGTCGTACCGAAGTCCGCTACGTTCAGCATCGAGCACGAGCGCGACGAGGCCGAAGAGGAGATCGAGTTCCAAATGAAGTGGGGCGCAGGAGAGAAAGAAACGGAGTAATCTGTCCGCAGTGCGCGGTCGTCCAGCTAAAGCTGGACGACCGCGCAGGCGTCGAGATTGACCACTGCACCGCGTTCCGTGGCGTATGGTCGGATCGCGGCCGGCCTCTTCGCTCTCTAAGGATCAAACACCATGGAACTAGCTAACATTCCGCTTTGGATCTGGGGGACGTTCCTTGGATTCGTACTGATCGTCTTGGCACTCGACCTAGGCGTGTTCCACCGAAAGGCGCATGTGGTTCAGATGAAAGAGGCGCTCATTTGGTCCGCCGTATGGATGGGGCTGGCGCTGGCTTTCGGCGCTCTCATTTTCACCCAGTGGCAGGAGATAAGGCCTGGAAGCACCTACTCGAACTCAGATGCGGGCTTTGCCTTCATCGCCGGGTACTTGGTCGAATGGGCCCTGAGCGTAGACAACCTGTTTGTCTTTCTGCTGGTCTTCGCCTACTTCCAAGTGCCGCCGCAATATCAACACCGCGTCCTATTTTGGGGCATTGTTGGAGCCCTCGTCTTCCGAATGATCTTTATCGCCCTGGGTGCAGTCGTCTTGGAGCGGTTCCACTGGTCAATGATCCTTTTCGGGGCCTTCTTGGTCTTCACTGGGATCAAGATGGTTCGAACGCACGGAAAGAAAATGGATCCGGGCAGGAACCCTGTCATCAAGCTCTTCCGCAAGATCGTTCCTGTGACACCGGAATATCATGGGCAGAAGTTCTTTACGCGGATCGACGGGCGGCTTTGGGCGACACCCCTGTTCGTCGCGCTTCTCGTCGTAGAGTTCACGGACATCGTGTTCGCCATCGATTCCGTCCCGGCAATCTTTGCGATAACGAGCGAGCCGTTTATTGTGTTCACGTCCAATGTCTTTGCCATCCTCGGCCTGCGTTCCCTGTTCTTCGCCCTTTCTGGATTGATGCAGATGTTCCACTACCTGCACTACGGCCTGGCCGCGGTCTTGATGTTTGTCGGTGGGAAAATGCTTTATGGGTATTTCGAGAAGGATGTTTGGGCGGATTTGCCCAAGTTCCCGGTCTGGCTGTCGCTAGTTGTCATCCTTGTCACCCTCGGGCTCGCCGTGATGGTTTCCATCCTTCGCCCGCCCAAAACATCGCCCCTTGAAGCTCCAGAAGCCCTAAAGGAGGCTGAAACCCCTTGACAAGAGTAGTTGCCTGGATCGGCATTGAAACCTATCCGCTATGGAGCTTGCTTCTGGGTCGTATCCTGTTCCCCGCTGCGGACGTGCGGCGGTGATGGTGCAAGGCGCCGATTCAGATCGCCGCGGGCGCCTCCGCATGCTCGTCGAATCTGCGGGGTTCAACACGTTCATTATCGCCGTCATCGTGCTCAACGCGGTGATGATCGGTCTGAGCACCTACCTGTCCGATGCGACTGCCCTCGGCGCGATCGTCGTGATCGAGAATGTGTGCGTCGGGATATATCTCGTCGAGATCGCCCTGCGGTTCGTGGTGCGCGAATCGACCGCAGCCTTCTTCCGCGACGGCTGGAACGTCTTCGACCTCGTGATCGTTGTCGCGGCGCTCGTCCCCGCGTCCAACGGCGTCGGGCCGATCCTCCGTATCCTGCGGGTCTTCCGCGTGCTGCGGCTGGTGAAGACCATCCCCGAACTGCGGCTCATCGTCAACGTGCTGGTTCGCTCCGTTGCCAGCATGAAGTACGTCTCACTTCTGGCGTTCATCCTCTTCTACGTCTACGCGGTAATCGGAGTGAAGCTGTTTGGCACGGACGGCAATCCGATGCAGCCCTACTTTGCCAGCATCCACGAGGCGTTTTTCTCGCTGTTCCGCATTCTGACCGGCGACGACTGGACGCAAATGCGCTATGAATTGGCGCAAGGGGGCTACTCCGTAACGTCCTTCACGGCCTACCAAGTCTCCTGGATGTTGATCGCAACGTTCTTGCTTGTGAACGTCCTCGTGGGCGCAGTCATCAACAACTACCAGAAGGTCCAAGACATCGAGCACCACCGCACGTCCGCAACCGACACGAGCGAGAACCGCATTCGCGAGCTTGTGGATGAGCTCGACGCAATCCTCAAGTCCCGAGCGCACGAGGTGGCCGAAATCAGTCTAAACCCAAGACAAGATCGAATAGGAGAACACGTATAACAGAACATGAACAAACAACTTCCCAACCTAACTCGGCAGAACACTTCTGCCCTCTATTCACTGTCAGCCTTGATGCACGCTCGCGGCTATTGGACGGCCGAGCGCGATATCGAGCAAGACACGGCCTACGCGATCTACGAGCTGTTCCAACTGCTCGCCTGGTCCGACCGCGCTTTGCACGACAACGAGTGCTGCATCCTGGCCGCCGTCTTGGAAGTGGATCAGTCCCATGGGGGCCATATCGAGCAACTGATCGCATCTGCGCCGGAGCCGCCCGGACTGAAGCCTCGGATACCTGGATGTCTCGCAGCGGCAGCCCTCCATGACTCTGTTCATGGAACTCGGTTTGTCAACCTCGTCATAAATCACCTCGATAGCCTCTCGATCTTGATTCTGATGGCGGACGCCGCAATCAAGGTTCCGGAGACGGAAGCCTA
>CAZPUJ010000411.1:0-14480 GCA_964589725.1 uncultured Planctomycetaceae bacterium | reverse complement strand
AACCGTCGCGCCCAGCTTCGTCGCGTTGGCTTCGAATTGTTCGAGCAAATCGGCGATCCGCGAGATCGTGTGCGTTTTGATGGCCGCGGCGGTCTCGCGCAGGAGTTCCCATTCCGGCAGCGAGTTC
Source organism: uncultured Planctomycetaceae bacterium (assembly GCA_964589725.1). Lineage (GTDB taxonomy): Bacteria > Planctomycetota > Planctomycetia > Planctomycetales > Planctomycetaceae > CAYSHJ01. The sequence continues at coordinate 14,353 of CAZPUJ010000411.1, read as the reverse complement.
GCCATGCGGTCGCGTTTCACGCGGACGAACCACAACGCTTGGTCATGCCAGTGCGCACGACTGTCGTCGCGAGCGAATACAGCGGCGTTGGAAGCGTGATTCATGGTCGAACTGTCGAAACATCACGGTCAAATGGGCGGATTGCAAATTGCAAAATGAGAATTGCAAATTGCCAATTGGGCCAACCAAGCACGCATGACTTTCCCGCGAATTTTTTATTCACAATTTGCAACTTACAATTTGCAATACCGTTCCGGCTCACGGGTCCAGCGTCTTGATCATCGTGTCAGCGACAAAGCGGTTGCCGGCTTGATTGAGATGCACTCGGTCACCCGTCAGCACGCCTGTGTCGGCGTTGTCCTTGTTGTGGGCTTTGAGGTGCTCGACAAAAGACTTACGAAGATCGCACAGCGGCAGCTTGAGTTCCTTGGCGATTCCGCGGCTGATGTCGGAGTATTGATCGAGCTTCGCGTCGAGGTTGTTCGCACCGTTGAGCTTCTCGCCAATGACGCTGGGCGTACAGAGAACGACCGTCGCTCCGGCATCGCGGCATTTGCCGATGACTTCTTTCAGGCCAGACTCGAAGGCGTCGGGCATCGTGCCTTTGGCCGGGTCTTTCTCACCGTGCCAGACGTCGTTGATGCCGATGTAGATGACGACGATCGTCGGCTTCTTGGCGATGACGTCTTTGTCGACGCGCCGTTGCAGGTCGGGCACCTTGTTGCCGCTAATGCCGGCTCCGATGACTTCGATCTTCAACTCAGCGTATTTCTTTTCGAGATCCTGCCGAATCATCGTCACGTAGCCATTCGGCGCGGCTCCAGCCTGAGTGATCGAATCGCCGAGGAAGACGATCCGGTCGCCGGCCTTGAGTTTCACGGCCGGCTGATCCGCAGCCGTTGCCACGCCAGCCTGCATCACGATCCAGCCGACCAATGCCAATGAGATGAAACGAAACATGAGAAGTTGCTCCTGCGGTGAAAGTGGCCAGGCCGAGTCAGGTCGCGGAGCAGATTAGCGAACGAGGTTCACTCAAACTACCTATCGGGCTGCTGAGTTTGAAGATGGGCAATAGCATGGCGATGGCGATCGTACCGAACAGCGGCGCGTGAATCTTCAGCCAGTCGACGAGAATTCGGCCCGCACACTGGCGCGGCACGAACGAACCCGCGACCGTCAGCGCGACCATGCCGGCAATGTACCACGTCCAATGCGCCATGAGCGACTGCGACAGGGTCAGCAGAGCTTGCGTGGCGCCGGGGATGTCTTTCCATCAGCACGTGAATGCGGCCGTCTTGCGGAAAGCGTCGTTCGCTGATGTCGAGGTTGGCCATGATTTGCACGCGCGACGAGACCGCCGGGGCGAGGTTCATTGACAGTTCGAGAGCTCGGAACAAGGCTCCGTCCACACGGTAACGCACACGCAGCGGACGCTCCGCAAGAGCCCGTTCGATTTGGAACGTCGAGCGTAACCGGACCACTTGAGGCGGTCGAAGTTTCAAACTGGATAAGTTGCGGTAGGCATGCAAGGCAAAAGACACCAATTAATTTCGACGGATCCCGAAAGCAGGCCTGATCGGCAAAGAACGCCCAGATTGCCTGATGCGAATTCTCGGATTCTTCCGATCAATATGAGCGTGAGTGCGCAGACACGATTGTCGGGCATCCTTGGAGCGCGTTTATGCTGGGCCATCGCCGATCACGACTGATCCCACTGCTGTTGCGAGTGGTTAGCGTCGTTTGCGGTTTGACGGCACCGGCGTTTTCCCAAATTCCGCCGCTCACAACCGATTTGGACACTCGACACATGTATGGGGCCGACGCCTGGGTTCCAGGTGGCTATCAGTCGAGAGACACCATCAATGGCTCGCCGGCTGACTTTGGTCCTGTTGTCGGCATGCCGCAGAACAATCCGTACGGAACCGACGGTGTTGGTGGATCAGCCAACTCGTGGGATCTGCAGTCTCCGTTTGGTCCACCGAATTCCATAAACGGAGTTTTCAGACCGAATACGCCGTCCGGTCAAAGCGCGCAATCTCCGCAGCAGACCACGAGAGCGATGCGACCGTTTGTCTCTTCCGCGAAGGCGCCGTACGTTGGTTTGTTGGGTCAGATGGCTCGCCCGGGAGTGTACGAAATCACCGCCGGTTCGGCTTCGCTGAGTGAGTTGATCGAGCGTATTGGCGGACTGAGCAAAGGAGCATCGGGGCAATTGCGCATCATTCGCAACGGTCGCCCCGGGATGACGATGAGCTATTCGCCGTCGCAACGTTTTGATCTCTTTGCTGGCGACCTCGTCATCGCAGATACTCAAGCCGTGAGCTCGACAGATTCCTCGCAAGGCAACACAGGCCAGGTGACATCGCGCGGACAAGCCGTGCCAACGGCGTCGACCGGAGCCGTACAAATCGGGCTGCTGAATCTGATTGATCGACCCGTCGTGCTGAAGTTGCGTTCGGAACATGCCAGCGTTGCGGCCATCCTCTCGTTGATGCGGCAAGACAGTGCGCTCGCGTCGCAGGTGAAGGTCGTGCTTCCCGGGAACTATCGCTTCCAAGCCGCTCCGAAAACGGATGCTCCCCTGCCGTCCGAGGCGGTGCTGATCTTCCCACCCAATGCGGTCGCGACGGATCGTCTGCTGCCGTTGCCTGAGCCAATCAAGCTCGACGGTGCCAAGTCTGACGAAACGAATTCCGCGCCGACCGATTCACTTTCTGCGAGAATCTCGCCTGACGTCACTCAATGGCAAGACCCACGAAATGGGATCGTCCTGCGGCAAAGCTCGACGGCCCAGCCGACTCCCATCGGACAGACTCAATCGCCCTCCGCGATCGACATTCCGCCACCTCCGGTGGAAGACTTGCCACCGTCGGAGCCGAGCCAAATTCTTGCGAATCGAACGTTCTCCCCTCAGCATGACCCGCGATCGCGCGGTTTTGGACTGGATCGTTCTTTGCGGGAGAATCAGATGCGGTTCTCGCCACCTGCCGAGAGGTCAAGCCAGGATGCCGCCTCAGCGCGCGAGATGGGTAACGCGAACTTGCATACCGACAACGTTCGTTCGGCGGAGCCATTGTTGCTCGATGCCGCCGATCAACGTCGGCCGCTCGACCGGTCGAAGACCGTAACCGGAAATGGATTCGATGAAGCTGATGGCGCTGCACTATCGCCGCTGGACCTTGACGAGTCCGCAGTCGACGCGAACAACGCCGCGTCCGGTTTGTCCATCTGGCCGCCGCTCGTCACGGCCTTCGTCGGCTTGACAGCGCTGATCGGTATCAGTTTGGCGTTGCGTCAGCGAACACAACAGAGCTTGCCAACCTCCGCGATGACAACTCCGGTTGGGCCAAGAGCACAACCTTCACCGAGGCACGCTCCAGTCGCGCAACTTCCACTCGCGCCGTCTGTTTCGCCACCACCTGCCGCGCGGCAAGAGTTGCTCGACGCGATCATTCACAACCAACTTCCCGTGACCGAAGAACCGATCCACTTCGCGTCACCGTTGCAATTCCACGGACGACCGGTGCCACCGAAGATCCTCCGCGTGGATGACAGCCATGTCACGCCGACACCACACGTCCCGAACTTCGTTCCCGCATCCAAGGCGCGCCCTCAAGTCGAACGGGTGAGTGCGGCGGTCAACGAAACGAGTGTCACGAAGCGTCGCGCAGTTCATTCCGCCGCAACGACGCTGCCATCGACGAGCCGTCCAACGGTCTCAGGGTTGCACGACAAGAACTCACGCGCCGCACCAACTGGTTCGGTTCCCGTGCAACCGGTGAAGTTCGGGCCGCTCGACCGTGCATTGTCCGCCGTCCAGCAAAGAGGGGAGCACGCATGAGCGTCGGACTGGATGTCGGCTCCTTTGGAATTCGTTGTCTACGTCGCAGCGACGAGCGGTTGATCGGCCGTGCGAGCCGAGCCGTCTTCGCGGTGGTTCCCGATGCTCCGGAGTACCGGGCGTTGCTCGACGCCGGTCGCGTTCCATTCGCCACCTGCGAGGGAGCACTGTCGCTCGTCGGCGATTTTGCGTGTGCGTATTCACCATTGTTTCACGTTCGTCCTCAGGGCCTGTTACCTCAGGGGCACCTGCCAACGAACGACCCCGTGTCCCGGCAAAGCACGGCCGCATTGGTCGAAGCATTGTTGGGCGAGCCGGATCAGCCGGGAGAGATCTGTTGTTTAACTCTTCCGGGAGGCGAGGTTTCCCGTTCGTTGGCCACTAGCAACGAACTGGAGTTCTTTACTCGGCTGATCCGGCTCCGGGGTTTTATTCCACAAGTCCTGTCCGCCGGCATGGCGACAGTGTTGGCACATTTGGTCGGTCGTTCGTTTACGGGGATCGGCTTGTCGTTCGGCGCGGCGACCAGCGAGATCGTGATCGCTCATCACGGACTCGAACTGGCCGTGTGCTCCAGCCCGCGCGGTGGTGACTGGCTGGATGAACTCATTGCCGAGCAGTTCGGCTACACGCTGTGTGACTCGACCGGGGTGTCGTTTCTGGATCTCGAGCGGGCAGCGGCGCAGAGGCACGAATTTGTTGGATCGTTGGACAAGCCAGACGATGAGTCCGGGCGGTTCTTGGCGGACATCCACTTTGATCTGGCCTATGCCTTAATTCGTTCGGCTGTGGTCGAGTTCTCGCGGCAACCACGCACGCTCGACGTGCCACAGCCGTTGTCCGTGATGGTGATCGGTGGCGTGGCGCGGATTCGTGGCTTCGGCGAACTGTTGCAACGCGCGTTCGATGTCGCACGCTTCCCGCTGGCGATTCGCGATATCGGCTTGGTGACCGACGACGACTTCTCGGTAGCGCGTGGCTGCCTGATCAACGCGCAGCTCGAAAATGACATCCGCTCCCGGTCCGCTAACGCCGCTTGAGCCTATGGCCCATCGGCGAGAGCGTCGTCACGGTTCGCCCTCGCTGGCGCTTCGGGTTAGTGTGCGGTCAGAAATCATCCGCGCCGGCCCCAATTTCCTCTCATCTTTCGGCCATCGGTTTGGTATCGTGTGTCGTACACAAGGAAGGCTGGCCGGACGACTGGAGTGGCCGCGAGGCGCATTCGAGTTGTTGGCCAGATCGCCGGCGGGACGGATTGGCAATCCGTCCCACGAGGGGAATAATCTCATGTCCGAATCCGCGGAATCGCTACCGGCGCTCTGGAGCGCATTGCGAGGCCGTGTCGAGTCGACTCTGGGGGGCTATTTGCCGCTTGGTCCCGAATGTCCCCCACGATTGCGCGAGGCGATGTCGTATAGCTTGCTCGCGGGCGGCAAGCGGTTACGGCCGGTGCTGGTGTTAATGGCTTGCGAGGCGTGCGGTGGCGATGCAGAGGCCGCGATGCCCGCGGCATGTGCCATCGAGATGATCCACACGTACTCGCTGATTCACGACGACTTGCCAGCGATGGACGACGATGACTTTCGCCGAGGTCGGCCGACGAGTCACAAAGTCTTCGGCGAGGCGCTGGCGATTCTCGCAGGCGATGGACTCTTGACACTGGCGTTCGAGATCATGGCTCGCGACGTCAAGCCGGCCTCTGTCGCGGCGGCCTGCTGTGCGGACTTGGCCTCGGCGGCGGGAGCGGTCGGTATGGTCAGCGGCCAGGTCGCGGATTTGGAAGCGGAGCAGCATTCGAACCAGCCCGATGCGCAAGCGAGCCGTCAGGACAACACTCCCTCGCTTGCGCGTCGGACTAGTAAGGACGCCGCCGGCCAAACGGACGTGTCGCCATTGTCGCAATTCCCACTGTCACAACTGGAGTCAATTCATCGACGCAAGACCGGCCGCTTAATCCGCAGTGCATTGACGCTTGGAGGCCGAATCGCCCGAGCGGACGTTGCGGCATTGGGAACTCTTGATCATTATGGCACCTGCATTGGCTTGGCGTTTCAGATTGCCGACGACCTGTTGGACATCACGGGAACTCAGGAAAAACTTGGCAAAGGGGTTGGTAAGGATGCGGCGCATCGAAAACTGACGTACCCCGGCCTGCTGGGCGAGGCACGCAGTCGCATAATGGCTCGCGAGTTGATTGACGAAGCCTGCCGAGCGATCGCTCCCTGGGGCGACCGCGGCCGACGCTTGGAAGCGTTGGCTCAGTTCGTTTTAGAAAGAGATCATTGATGACGTTCGAACTTCTTTCGCGAATCGGTTCGCCGCGCGACTTGCGCAATCTCACGGATGAGCAGCTTCGCCAACTGGCGGCCGAAATCCGCGAGGCACTTTGTTCGGTGTGCGCCGACCGTACCGCTCACTTCGCCAGCAACCTGGGGGTCGTCGAGCTCTGCATCGCACTGCACCTGGTCTTCGACTTCTCGAAGGACCGCCTGATCTGGGACACCGGACATCAAATCTATCCGCACAAGCTGATCACCGGTCGCTTCCAGGAATTCCCGTCGATTCGCCGCAAGGGTGGCTTGATGGGCTATCCCAACCCGGAAGAAAGCCCGCACGACTTGTTCATGACCGGACATGCTGGCTCGTCCGTGTCCACGATGCTCGGACTGAAGACCGCCGATGACCTGCTGCTGGCGGATGGACGCAAAGCCGTCGCGGTAGTCGGTGACGGAGCGTTGCCGTCGGGCATCGTCTTCGAAGCCTTCAACAACGCAGCCGGACTGAAGAAAGACCTACTAGTCATTCTTAATGACAACAAGATGGGCATATGCCCGCGTGTCGGTGGCTTGGCGGAATACCTCGACAAGGCGCGGGTTGCCCCGTTCTACAACGGCCTGAAACGGGATGTCGCTTGGCTGCTCAATAAATTGCCGGTCGTTGGCGAGTCGGTCGAGCACGCGCTCGCGCAATTCAAAGACGCCGTCAAAGGTTTCCTGCACGGCGGCATGCTGTTCGAGGAGATGGGTTTCCGGTACATCGGCCCGGTCGACGGTCACGACCTTTCGGTGCTGCGGCGATACCTGGAGATGGTCAAGGGCGTCAAAGGCCCGGTGCTGCTGCACGTCTTCACCGAGAAAGGTCACGGCTTCGAGCCGGCCTGCCAAGACCCGGTGAAATTCCACTCGCCGTCGCCGTTCACTCGTACGGAGGACAACGAGATCGTCCCCGCGAAGGCGTCGTCGTCGCGCGCGTACACGAACGCCGTCAGCGACGCGATTCACGCCGCGATGAAACGCGACACACGCGTCTGCGTGCTGACCGCCGCGATGTGTGCCGGCAATGCCTTGAACAAGATTCGGACAGAAATTCCCGACCGCTTCTTCGATACGGGCATTTGCGAAGGTCACGCCGTCGCGTTCGCCGCCGGCATGGCCAAGAGCGGGATGCGGCCGATCGTGGACATTTATAGCACGTTCCTGCAACGCGGCTTCGACCAAATCTTCCAAGAAGTTGCGCTGCAGAATCTCCCCGTCGTGTTTTGTTTGGATCGCGCGGGTCTCGTCGGTCCCGATGGCCCGACACATCACGGCGTGTTCGACAACACGTACCTTCGAGCGTTTCCCAACATCGTGATGATGTCTCCCGGCGACGAATCCGACGTCGCGCCGATGCTCGACTTCGCACTCAGCCACAACGGCCCGACGTCGATCCGCTATCCCAAGGCGAACGTCGCTCGGAGAGAATGCCCGGCGACACCGGTCGAACTCGGCAAGGCCGAAATCCACGAATGGGGCAGCGACGGAATGTTCATCGCCTTCGGCTCGCTGTTCACCGACTGCGTCCGAGCCACCGAACGGTTGCGAGCCAACGGTCTCGACGTCGGCGTGATCAACGCTCGCTTCGCGAAGCCGCTCGACACGGAGACGATTCTGAAAGCCGTCGAAGACTGCGGCTTCGTCATCACCGTCGAAGAAGGCACTCTCTGCGGCGGCTTTGGCTCGGCCGTGCTGGAAGCCGCGAACGATGCCGGTCTCCGCACAGACCACATCAAACGCCTCGGCATCCCCGACCGCTTCATCGAACACGGAGAACGCGGCGAATTGCTGGCCGATGTCGGCCTGGACGTGAACGGTTTCATCACGGCGGCGCAGGAGATGGCTTCGCTTCCGGTCCCCTCGCCACTGCGGGGAGAGGGTTAGAGCGAGGGGACGGGACAGGAAGACAAGCAGGGAGGTTCGAGCATGCGAATGAATGCGCTTTGGTTCGGGTGCCTGCTTCTCGTCTTGGGTCTGCGCGTGTCAATCGCTGCCGATCGCGTTGAGCTCGCCGAACCTGAATCCGACGCGCGTGTCCGTTCTGTCCGCAGCCGCGTTATCGTCGCCGGGGAGTTGAAAACCGCCACCGGCGGTGGCAAGACAATTCCGTTGAAACTCAACTCCGACGCCGATTATCGGTTTCTCGAACGCCGACTGAGCGGAGCCGGCCGCGATGCCGAAAAATTGCGCTCCGCGCGGTTGTATCGGTTCGCGAATTCCGACATCGAAGTCGTCCCGACGGACGCTTCAGCCAATGCCACACAGCCCAAGAAGTCAAACATTCGGCTGCCTGAAACGAAGTATTTGATCATCGCTCACGGCCGGCGTGAGGGACCGTTTCTCTACAGCCCGTCCGCAACGCTGACGTGCGATCAACTCGAACTGATCCGCACGCCGGGGGACAGCCTAGCACTCGTGGGCCTGTTGCCGCCGGCCGCCGTCGCGGTCGGCGACACGTGGAAGCCCGAAAGCTGGGCGGTGCAAATGCTGTCCGGACTGGAAGCCATGCTTAAAGGCGAGATGACCTGCAAGCTGGACGAGACGAACGCCCGCGCGGCCCGAGTGTCGTTCCACGGCGATGCCGAAGGTGCGACGCACGGCGCGAACGCCTCGGTCGAGATCTCCGGCGAATTCTTGTTCGATCGACAGCGGCGAATGATCTCGCGAGCACAATTGAAGCAGACGGAGACGCGCTCTGTCGGCGCGGTCAGTCCCGGCTTGGAGGTCACGGCCTCCGTCGTCGTCGATCGTTCGTTGGCGGACGGCGCGAGCGACGCCGAATTGCTCAACGATGCCGCCGTGAAAGACATCCCGATCGAACCGACGACGGAGATGCAGTTTCTTCGTTTCGAATCTTGGGGCATCCGCTTCTATCACGATCGCGGCTGGCATCTGTTTCATCAGACAAAGGACGTCGGCGTGTTTCGCCTAATGGATCAAGGCAGCCTGATCGCGCAGTGCAATATCTCGCCTGTTCCGGCCGCGGCCGCTGGCAGCCACACATCCGAAGATCAGTTTCAAGCGGACATCCGGCAAACGCTCGGCAAGAAGTTGAAGTCGATCACGAAAGCCGCACAGGTTCCGCCGCTTAATTCGCAGGACCGCCGATACCTATTTCGAGTCACCGTCGACGGCGAAGCGGACGGCGCGCCGATGACATGGTTCTATCACCTGTGTGCTTCGCCTGCAGGCCAGCAAATCGCGTTTGTGTTCGCCGTCGAGACGAAGAATCTGGAGAAGTTCGCTGATCGCGATTTGAGCATCGTCCGCTTGCTGGACTTCGTGCCGCCTCGGCAAGCGGTGAAGTGAGCCTCGAAATCCGAAACCCGAATGGTCAGACTCTTCTTCGAATTTCGAGTTTCGGATTTTTCAATCGTCGAGGTGTCCCATGAAGTTATTCGCGTGCATCGCTCTTCTGCTGAGTCTGTCCGCGGTCGCTCGAGGAGAAGACGCTGTGGTTGAGAACGTCATCTTGGCCATTCATGGCGGCATCGGGCTCGACAAGGCGGAGATGACGCCGGAGATCGACAAGGCCGTGCGAACGGAATTGGAGAAAGCTCTGCGCGTCGGATACGCCGTACTGCAAGTGCCGAACGCGACCGGCTTGGACGCCGTCGAAGCAGCGATTCGATTGATGGAAGACTCGCCGACGTTCAACGCCGGCAAGGGAGCGGTCTTCACGCACGACGGACGAAATGAACTGGATTCGTCAATCATGGACGGCAAGATGCTGAAGGCCGGCTCTGTCGCGGGCGTGACGACGATCAAGAATCCCATCTCCGCCGCGCGAGCCGTCATGGAGAAAACGAAACATGTGATGCTCATCAGCCGCGGCGCGGAAGCGTTCGCGAAGGAAGTTGGGCTGGAAATCGTCGATCCGAAATACTTTTGGACGGAAAAGCGTTGGAAGCAACTGCAAAAGCAACTCGATGAAGAGAAGAAGCGGTCGCAGTTGGACCAGGGGTCAGGGGTCAAGGGTCAGGAGTCAGACGAGGCGGATGTCGCATCGCGGCGTCTTCCCGGGTTTTCGTTTGGCACGGTCGGAGCCGTCGCGCTCGACAAATCCGGAAATCTTGCGGCCGGAACGTCAACGGGCGGTATGTCGAACAAACGCTTCGGCCGCGTCGGCGATTCACCGATTATCGGTGCCGGCACGTATGCCGATAACGAGGCCTGCGCGATCTCCGCGACCGGGCACGGCGAATACTTCATTCGATTCGCCGTCGCTCACGACGTTGTCTCGCTGATGAAGTATAAGGGCCTGCCTGTCCACGAAGCCGCCGACGAAGTGATCCGCAAGAAACTCAAGGCCGCCGGCGGCGAGGGAGGCATCATCTGTCTCGACCACAGCGGCCGCTTCCATCCGTCGTACAACACCGAAGGCATGTATCGCGGCTACATCACGAAAGACGGCCAGTCGCGCGTGATGATTTTTGAGCCAAAGTAGCTGTCGTCACGCTCGTTTCCAAACCCCGCTTGGGAATGAGCGTGGAATTCAGCTACGTTGCGATGGCCAACCTTAGTGCAATCTCACACGCCTGCAAGAAGCTCGGAACGTGCAGTACTTCGTCGGTCGTATGGATCGCTTGCTGGCCGCAGCCGAGCGTGACCGTCGGCAGGCCGTGAAGGGTCATCCAATTGGCATCCAGGCCGCCGTTGCTGATGCGGGTCTCCGGTTCGAGGCTGACCGAACGAATCGCTTCGCAAGCCGCGACGACACACGGTTCAGACGTCGCCAAGCAAAACGATTCGTATTTCAGCTCGGAATGGAAGTCGATGTGGCCGTGTTGTCCGCCGTCGGTACGGACTTGCTTCGCGGCTTTGACGAAGCTGTCTCGAATCGCGTTCACGATCTTGGTGCGGAACTTGGGATCGTGACTGCGTGCCTCGGCCCTCACGCGGACGTGCGGCGTCACGACGTTGGTGGCGTCGCCGCCATGAACGAGGCCGACGTTGCTAGTGCCGCGGTGTTGGCCCTTCTCGATTAGTCCGTGCCAACCATTCGACGTCAGATCGGCGATGGCCAGACTGGTCATCGCGATCGCGCTGGCGCCTTGTTCGGGATGCGCGCCGGCGTGAGCGGCGACGCCGAAGATGTCGATGTTGATGTCATAAGCGCCGGTCGCCCCAATCGCGGCGACATAAGCCGCTCCGCCGTCCCAGTTGAAACACAGCTTTGGCTGTCCGAGCGATCGTGGCCTGACGAAGCGTGCTCCCAGTAAGCCGATCTCTTCCTGCACGGGCCAAAAGAATGTCAACGGCGGGTGCGGCACGTTGTGTTTCAGAATCGTGAGCAGCGTTTTCAAGATCACGGCCGCGCCGCCGCGATCGTCGCCGCCAAGCGCGGTTCTTGGATCAGCCGAGCGAATCAAATCGCCGTCACGTACAGGCTTGGCTCCGACTGCCAGAGGCACTGTGTCGACGTGAGCCATCAACAATCGACGCGGCCCGCGCCTCGTGCCAGCAAGCTTCACGATCAAGTTTCCGGCCTCGCCGCCAGCCGGACTGCGCTGGTTGACGTCGTCGATCGTGATCCGCGCTTCGGGGACGCCGGCTGACAGCAGCCGCCGACGAATGTACTCGACGACGCGACCTTCCTGTGTGCTCTTGCCGGGAATCGCGATCAGCTCAGTGACGAGTTGAACCGCCGCCTCGCGATCGAAGTCGACAGGCGGAAGTGACACTGAAGTTCGTGACGGCATGGGATATCCGTGGTTAATCGGGACTACCAAAGTTGAGACCGAAGAAGGTCGGGAAATCGGCAAGAGTTTTACACCTTCGGCGTCGGCTTCGCGAATCTCAGTGGCTCTCGACTTCGACGGCACGGGCTTGTCGATGTATTCGGAAATTACCGCTTGATAAGGAAAGAAATGACCCCCGTGTTTCAATTCCAGAATGTGGTGAAGCGTCTTGGTGGCCACTATCACATCACGTCGAAACTCGTCGCCGGTGGGATGGGAGAAGTCTTCTTGGCCGAGAACACTCGGTTGGAACGCAACGCGGCGATCAAGTTTCTGCCGATGGAAATGGCTGCGGACTCTTAGCGGCGCCAACGATTTCTCAACGAGTCCAGAGCCGCTTGCCGTCTCGAAATAGTTCCGGCACGCTCCGTTCGCCAGGCATTCGGATTGAGGAAAACACCGAAAAGCGGCGATTTCTGCGTGGCAGAAGAGTTCGCGTGAAAATGATGAATCAGGCCGAAGTCGGCCGCGCACTTCTGCCGAATTTATGCCGCAAGAGATTGCTTGACAAAGAGTGTCGTCACCACTAAAGACTCCCCCGTTGCTGGGCATCGGCCTGGCGCCGACATCATTGATCCGAAGCTTCGAGGTTGTCACAGATGGTTCTTGCATGCATCGAGGCGGAAATATCCCCGCACACCGGGGCCACCACCGAAGAGTGGATGGGACTCACTCCGCAAGGTGATCGCGCTTTGATCGTTGACCTTCGTGACGACGATGACGGTGGAGACTTTGGAGGCGGCGAAGGCGACGACTTCGAGGAATTCGACGACGACGACGACGACGACGACGACTTTGATGACGACGACTTCGATGACGACGACTTCGATGACGACGAATTGGAGGAGGATGAGCTGGAAGAAGATGAGCTCGAAGACGAACTCGACGACGATGACGACTTCGACGACAGCGATGACGATGCTGGGATCGACGAAGGAGCCGAGGATGAATAGTTCCGCGATCAATGGGAAAGCCACGGCATGCTCGGACTCGCCCAACAAATCAATGAGGCGTCGGCTTTCGTTCGTTCACACTGGTCTGATCCGCCGCGAGCAGGATTAATCCTGGGAACTGGGCTCGGCGGGCTGGCCGAGCAAGTCGCGAACAAGACCGTGATTTCTTACGGCGAGATTCCACACTTCCCGGAATCGACGGTGCAGTCTCACGCCGGTCAGTTGGTCTGCGGAGAGCTCAAGGGCGTGCCGATCGTGGCGATGGAAGGTCGCTTCCATTTCTACGAAGGTTACTCGATGCAGCAGGTCACGTTTCCCGTACGCGTCATGAAAGCCCTCGGAGCCGATACGCTGATCGTGACCAACGCGGCAGGGGGCCTGAACCCGCAGTTCGAGTTGTCCGACGTCGTCGTCATTGACGATCAAATCAACTTGATGGGAGACAATCCGCTTCGGGGCATCAATGACGACAACCTCGGCCCACGCTTTCCGGACATGTGCGAGCCTTACGACCGCGCGCTGAGTTCGCTGGCGTTGCAGTCGGCTTTGGAACTGGGTGTCACGGCTCACAAGGGCGTCTTTATCGCCGTGGCCGGTCCGAACCTGGAGACTCGTGCCGAGTACCGCATGTTGCGCGGTATGGGAGCCGACGTGGTGGGCATGAGCACCGTCCCCGAGGTGATCGTCGCCAAACACGCCGGCCTGCGAGTCCTGGGCTTTTCGATCGTGACCGACCTGTGCCTGCCGGACGCTTTGGAGCCGGTCGTTATCGAAAAGATTCTGGCCGTCGCGGCCCAAGGAGGCGAGAAGTTGTCGCGACTGATTCCGCGCGTGTTCGAGCAACTTTCGTGAGGCGCTGTTTTCAGCCGATACCTTAGAATTGCGCAACATCACAACCGCCGCGTCGGGTCACTCGTAGTTTCTTTTCGCGGTGCTGCCAATGAGTTCATTTCGACAAACATCACCAAAGACGTACGAAGCCGAGGACCTGTCTTCGTCGTTGCCGACACTGCCAGCGTCGGCGATGCCTTCGACATCGGAGGCGAGCGGACGCTGGCAGCGTCCGCCACGGAATGTGCGGATCAAGTTTTCGGCCGGGACGCTGATTCTTGAGCGGGCGTCCAAAGCCATGGCCGATGACTTGTTGCCCGCCGGAACGTGGGTGTGGGACGCGCGGATCTCGGCGTGGCGATGCGATGCGTTGCATTATCGGCAGTTGCGTGAGCGCTTGGCGCAGACGCGGGCCAACGTGATCGACGAAGTCGCCTGGTGGAAGTCGGTGCGTTGGCCGCAGGTCGCTCTGCATGAACTGCGAGCCGATCAAGTCGTGGCCGTAACCGCTTGGAAGAAAACTCAAAGCGGCGTGGTCGTGATGCCGACTGGCACGGGCAAGACCGAAGTGGCCCTGACCATCCTGCGCGATTTGGCGATTTCGACGTTGGTGGTCGCGCCGGTACGGGACTTGATGTATCAATGGCATCGCCGCCTCTTGCAGGGATTGGG
>CAZPUJ010000410.1:0-2630 GCA_964589725.1 uncultured Planctomycetaceae bacterium | reverse complement strand
GAGCGTCTTCTCCGGAATCTTGGAGATGTTCCACATCACGATGTAGTAGTCCTGCTGGCCAATGCTACGGGGCGGTTTTGTCTGTTCGACGATTAGCGTGATCAGTTTCTGCCGCTGCTCGTCGCGCAGCGGCAGCGCGTTCTCAAGCATCGCCACGACCAGTTCAACCTTCGCTCGATACTGAAATTTCCGCCGCTCGCCATCGACCTGCGAGTACTTCGAGAACTGCTCCCCTTTGAGCATGTTTCGCAGCGTCTTCTGATAGAAAGAGTCCTCGCCAAACAGCCCGCTCTGAAAGCGAACTTGCAGCGGCGAGATGTCCTGCCAAATCTCGTTGAACTTCTGCTGGTCCTTGCGCACCAACAAGAATTTCTTGCGAACGACCTCGACCTGCTCGAAGAATTGCACCATGTCGCCCCGTCCGGCCAATTGCAGCTTCTTCCGCTGAGCCTCCGAAAGTTGACATGCCCGATCCACGTCGTCCATTTGCAGCGACAGCATCTGATCCAACTTCTTCCGCGCCGCCGCGACCGTCTGCAGATTTTGAAAGACCCACTGGTCGAACTGATTCTCTGGCATCTCGAAGTTCGCGACTTCCGCTTGCGGCACCGCCGCCGGATCGTCGTCCTCGTCCTGGGCCATCGCGTTGGTGCTGCTGAGAAACGTCACTGCCAGAGTGAGGATTGCCACCGGGAACGCTCGCCACCAGCGGATCGCAGAGTCTCGCAAAGTCATCACCAGTTGCTTGTTCTTGAGCATCGTCTGGTCATTCTTTCGTTTTGTCTGACGGCTCTTCGTCGTCTTCCGGCGCCACCGGCCATTGCCCGGAACTCCGAAGAGTCGCTTCGACTTGCTTCGCCTGAGCCGCTTGCGTTTCCAGCGTTTCCCAATTCTCTTCGGTCAACAGCGGCTTCAACCGATCCTCAAGCCGCCGCACCTCTGACAAGACGATGTAGTGAATGTAGGGGCTCCGAGTTTGCGGCAGATGTCCGTGGTCGACCAGCACATCAACGAGCTTCCGCCGGCTTTCCGCAAGCAGCTTGATCCCGTTGGGCATTCGGTCCCAGTTCAACACCACGCTTTCGACCATTCGCACTTGCCGTTCGCGTTCGAGCACTCGATACCGAGCGTGTTGCTCGTCGGTGAGTGCCCGTCGCAGTGTCTTTTGAAATAGCGAGCCTTCACCGAACGTACCCAACTGTGTGGCCATTCGCAGAGACTGCAACTCCCTTGTCAACTCGACGTATTGCTGCTGGCTCAGGGGCTTCGACGTCAACTTTGGACGAAGCTCGGACACGCGACTGAAGAAATGATGGATGTCGCCCCTCCCCGCCAGTTGCAGCTTCTTCTTTTGGGCCTCCGTCAACGAACATTTGGCGTGGATCGCTTGCATCTCGGCCTGCATCGCGGAATCCATGCGTTTGCGAGCATCCGCCTCGGTGTTCGGGATCGGAACAACAACCCTCTGTACACCGTTTTCGACCACGATGCGTTGTGCCGAACTGGCACCAAAAACCATCTGGTCAAACTGTTGCTTGGAAAGGACGACCGGCCGTTCGGCGGCAACCTCCTCGTCATCATTGGCATGTCCAAGTGACAGCGCAGAGCTGCCGACAAGCAGGCTCATCGCGACAATCACGGACGCACGCCAACACAAACCCTGAAAACGTCGACCGCAAGGTGCGGAGACGCTTTCTGTCTGGGTCGTGCAAAACATGGCGAGTCGACTGGTCACGGCTACTCTTCCTGCTTCTCTTCGACCTGCTTCTCTTCGACCTTGATCTGCACATCGGCTTGGACGGCCGGCTCGACCAACGCGTCTTCGATCTCGCCCGCCTGAACGAAGCCGAAGCCGGCCCAGCCCCAGATCTGGTTCTGGTTTTTGGGAATGCCGTCCCAAATCTGCTTCTGTTTCTCGGTCAATACCGGGACAACTTGGGTATCAGGCAGCACCGGAAGGAATTGCTCGCCGTACATGAAGACTTCCAATTGCTGGCACCAGGCGTCCTTCCAATTCGAGCTCAACGCCTCGGTCAGCTTTCCGCGCTGGTCGTCAGTCAGCACCAAATCCTTGTCGAGCCTCGCGACCAGATTGAGCAGCGCGGCTCGCTTGCGCGCGGCGGAGCGCCTCTCCAGTTCCATTTCATAGCGCTTCGCCTGCTCGGCCGACAGCGATTGCTTGACCGACTTGAGCAGCGTGTCCGCCATCAGCTTTCGCGGATCCGGCCATTCCGGTTCTTGGCCCGGACGTACGCCTTGCTGCATCTTCTTCTGGATCTCGGCGAACTTCTTGACCGCGACTTTTAGACCGGCATCGCCAGCCGCTTTGATCTTTTTATATTGCTCGGCATTCGGCTGACAGACCGCGCGGACGAAGTTCAATTCGGTCTTCGACAGTTGGCGAAACTGCTGGAGGAATTGTTGTTCGAGCGGATCAACACCGACGACTTGCCCGCCGACCGCTCCGGCGAAGACATTCGCCACTACGCCGAACGCCTCAATGACTTCGAGCACTTGCTTGACCTCGACAGCCGGAGCCGGTTCGACTTTCGGTGCCTCCTTCTGGGCCTCGACCTTGGCGTCATCGGCAGGCGGATCGTCCGCGAAGATGTTCGCCGACGTCAGCACGA
>CAZPUJ010000409.1:0-5001 GCA_964589725.1 uncultured Planctomycetaceae bacterium | reverse complement strand
CAGCCTGGGAGCAGCCCATACCCGAGTCTGCCAATCCTCACCGAGGTAACACTATCAACCGGAGAGCCGGATGCGGGAAATCCGCCCGTCCGGTTCGGAGGGAGGGGGGACCGAACTCAATCGGTCCTTCCTACCCCTATCCGCTTGTCCAGAATCTGGCCACGAGGGCCAGGGCTACCGCTTGTCCAGAGCCTGAAGGACGACTCGTGCAGTTAGCAACTCGATGCCTCGGCGAGTGGGCGGCTGGCCCACATGTGCTGGTCACGGGAGGCGTCCACGGAGATGAGTTTGAGCCGATGGCGGCGATCCGTCAGTTGATCGGCGGGCTATCGAATCGCGCACTGCGCGGGCGAGTAACGCTCGTACCCGTCGTCAACGAGCCAGCGTTTCGCTTGGGGCAACGGACGGCGGGAGACGGACTCGATCTGGCCCGGACATGTCCCGGGAAGCCAGACGGCTCCCTCACGGAGCGCGTCGCTCACGCGCTGTCGGAGTTGATTCGCTCGGCCGATTACTACATCGATCTGCACGCCGGCGGGACGCGACTGCAGGTCTTGCCGCTCGCTGGTTACATGCTGCATTCACGACCCGATGTACTCGAACGCCAACGGCGAATGGCAAGATGTTTCGGCTTGCCGATCGTCTGGGGAACGGAACCGAGTCTCGACGGCCGGTCGCTCTCCGTGGCTCGTGACGCGAACGTGCCGGCGATCTATTGCGAGTATCTCGGCGGAGGCGGCTGCGATCCGCGCGGCGTCGAGGCATATGTTCGCGGCTGCTTGAATGTGCTGGTTGATCTGCAGATCATCGACGGCGAAGTTGTCTTGCCAGCGCACGAGGTTCTGGTGGTCGAGGACTCGCGGCCCAACTCCGGCTTCTTGCAGATCAATCATCCGTCGCCGATCGAAGGTTTTTTTGTACCTGCCGTGGCGCTGGGCCAGCGAGTTCGTCGTGGCGGGCGGTTCGGCACGGTCAGCGATCCGCTCGGTCAGTATGTCGAGTCGGTCGCGGCAGCGCACGACGGAATCGTGCTGGTGCTTCACACATTCGCCAGCGTCTCTCAAGGGGAAAGCTTGGGAGTCATCCTCGAAACGGACAGCGAACACTAACCCTCAAACAAGCGTCCCCGCCGACCTTGCGTCGGCGGTTTACGGGTTTCTGCACTACGAGGCAGACATTTCGAGTGGCGTTAAAGTAATGCAGAAACCCGCGAGCCACTGAGACAAGCTCAGTGGGGAGTCGCTTGATTGAGGACTTACCCGAACGACTACGAAAGAAACTCATGCGAACCAGTAAGATCAAAGCAAAACTGAAACGCAACGAGCCGGTGCTCGTCACCACGCTGCACTTCACCGATCCATCGGCGTACGAACTGGCCGGCCTGATGGGCTTCGACGGTCTGTGGATGGACTTGGAGCATCACGGCTACAGCGTTGAGACCGCGACTGGCCTGATGCGCGCCGCGCGAGTCGGCAGCACCGACATCATGGCTCGTCCGGCAAAGGGCGAATTCATGCGCATGGGCCGGCTGTTCGAGGCGGGAGCGACGGGCATCATGTACCCGCGCTGTGAGAACGCGACGGAAGCTCGCGAGGTCGTGAAGTGGTCGAAGTTCGCTCCGCTCGGCCGACGCGGTTTCGACGGCGGCAACCCGGATATGCCGTACTGCACCATGCCGATGGCCGATTACATCCGCGAAGCCAACGAGCAGACCTTTGTCGTGATTCAGATTGAAGACCAAGAATCGTTGACTCACGTCGACGAGATGGCGGCCGTCGAGGGCGTCGACGTGATCTTCCTTGGTCCCGCCGACTTCACCGTCATCAGCGGCATCCCCGGCCAGTTCGAGCACCCGCTGGTCAACGACGCGATGCGCCGCATCAATGAGGCCACGAAGAAACACGGCAAGCATTGGGGCATGCCCAGCGGATCCGTCGAGCGGACGAAGCAATTGCTCGACCTGGGCGCAAAGTTCATCGCTCACGGCGCGGACATCATCTTCGTCAAGCAAGGTCTGGAAACGATGCAACGCAACTTCGGATCGCTTGGTTTCACGTTCGACAATCGGCTGAGTTGAGCATGTCAGACCGTCGTCACAAAGTTTTGGTGATCGGTGTCGGCTCGATCGGCGAGCGGCACTTGCGGTGTTTTCAATCCACGGGCCGAGCAGAGCTCACCTTCGTCGAGATCAACGCCGAGTTGCGGCGGACGATTGCCGATCGTTACGGAGTGACGCAGGCGTTTGCTGATCTCGATGCAGCTTTGGCCGATCCGCACGATGTCGCCGTCGTTTGCACGCCCGCTCCGTGGCACGTCCCGATGGCGACTCAACTGGCCGAGCAGGGCGTTCACATTCTCGTCGAGAAGCCGCTCAGCACGAGTTGTAGTGGCATTGACCGTTTGTTGCAGACGGTGCGCGAACGCAGCCTCACGGCGGGAGTCGCCTACGTGATGCGACAGAATCCGTTGTTGAGAGCGATGCGACAGGCGATCGTCGACGGACGCTTCGGCCGGCCCGTCGAACTCGTCGCCATCGCGGGCCAGCACTTCCCCACGTATCGACCAGCGTATCGCACGATTTACTACAACGACCGAGCGACCGGCGGCGGAGCGATTCAAGACGCCCTCACACACATCATCAACGCTGGCGAGTGGCTTCTCGGTCCGGTCAATCGACTGGTGGCTGATGCCGCTCATCAAGTTCTCGAGGGCGTCGAAGTTGAGGACACTGTGCATCTGCTCGCTCGACATGGAGACACGCTGGCCAGTTACAGTCTCAACCAGCATCAAGCTCCGAACGAAGCGACGATCACCGTGATCTGCGAACGAGGCACCGCCCGTTGCGAGTTCCACGAGAATCGCTGGCGCTGGATGACAGTTCCCAGCGGCGAATGGCATGACGAGTCGATCGCACCGCTCGAACGCGATACTTTGTTCATCCGGCAAGCTCACGCATTTCTGGACGCCGTTGAGCAGCGGACGTCCTTCGTGTGCTCGCTCGAAGAAGGATTGCAGACTTTGCGAGTGAATCTCGCAGCGCTGGAGAGCGCGGAAAAAAGCGGCTGGACCGCATGGTGATGTGATGTCATTCGCCGACAATTTGGGACTGACCCTCGAAGGCTGCCGAGATCGGCAAGACGAACTTCGGCGGCATCTTGAGCGGCTGAAGCTCGATGCCGCGCTGATTCTTGACCGGCGCCATGTCTATTACTTCACCGGTTATCGTCAGCGATCTGTGTTCTCGATGGCCGCGCTGATCGAGACGAACGGCCGAACAACGCTCGCCGCGCCGTTGCCGGTCGAGCAGTCCGTTGCGGCGGACGACGTCGAGGTGTTCGCATCGAATCGGTGCTGCACGTTGGTCGATGACCAACTCGAAGCGGCTTGCGACGTGTTGCAGACGCGACTGTCTCGGCACGCGCGGTTGGGTTGCGACAGCGCGGTGCCAATCGGCTTGTGCCCAACTGCTCGCTGGGTGGCCATTCAAGAGTCGCTCATGACGATGCGACGGCGAAAGCGCTCGGACGAAGTCGCGTTGCTACGTCGCGCGATCGCTGCCACCGAGGCCGCGTATCAGCACGCGCGAGACAACGTGAGCACCAAACTGACCGAAGTTGAACTCGCGGCTGGGATGTTCGCGGCGGCAACGGCCGCGGCCGGAGAGATTGTCGGTGAGTTCGGCAATGATTTTCAAATCGGATCGGTCGGCAGCGCGCCGCGCGCGCGGCGTCCGGAACTCGGCGAAACGGCGATCCTCGATCTTTCCGTCGTCGTCCGCGACTACCGCAGCGACATGTGCCGCACATTCGTTGTCGGCGGCAAACCGTCGGACGTTCAACTGACCGCGCGGGAACGCATCTTGGAGGTCATTCGTCTCGTCGAGCAAACCGCGCGGCCGGGAGTCAGTTGTCGGCAGCTCTTTCAAACGGCTCACGAAATGCTCGACGGCTTTCGTGGTTGGAGCTTCTCACATCATCTAGGCCACGGCATCGGTTTGAGTCCTCACGAAACCCCACGATTGAATCCGGACTGGGACGACGTGTTGCAAGTCGGTGACGTGGTAACAGCCGAGCCCGGACTGTATGGTCCTGACCTGCAAGCCGGGTTGCGGATCGAGGAGATTTATCTGGTCAACGAATTGGGCGTTGAGCGGTTGAGCAACTTCAGCACCGACCTTTCGTCGCTGAGTTCGCCAGACGTCAGCCGGTCTCGTCACCCCATCGACTGAACTCTGGCGAGTTCCCCTACGCGGAGGAGCCAACATGAAACTTGAAGCACGTGGCTTGATCTCGGACGCGACTCGACGGCCGGACAGTGAGCGGATTTCGTACTTCACCGCGCTGTGTCCGCTGCGGTCGGGCACATTTCTGGCCGGATTCCAATTGGGCGCGGGAAAGCACGCGCCGGGCAACAACATTCGATTGTGCCGGTCCACAGACGCCGGTCGCACTTGGAGCGACATCCCGTTTCGTTTTGAAACGGCTGTCCACGGGATTCCTGGTTCGCTGGCGGGAGCTGAGATGGTCGAGGCGGCTCCGGGGCAATTGCTGCTGTTCGCGACCTGGTTCGATCGCAGCGATCGAGACCGGCCGCTGTTCGATCCCGTGACGGAAGGCATTCTCCACAGCCGGCAACTGATGGCCGTGTCGCGCGATGACGGGTTGACGTGGAGTTCGTGGCGCGAACTGCCGACGCCGGGCCTGACCGGCTGTGCGATGACAGGACCGCCGGTGCAATGGTCCGACGGAAACTTGGCGTTCGCGTTTGAGAGCTTTAAGGAGTTTGACGATCCGCAGCCGGCTCGACATGCCGCCTGGTTGCTGATTTCGCGAGACGGCGGCGAGACGTTCGATCCGCCGTGGCGGGTCGCTCAGCATCCGGAGCACACGCTGTACTATTGGGACCAGCGATTGTGTGCGACCTCGCAGCCGGGCGAGTTCATCGCTCTGTTTTGGGCGCACGATCTGGCCGCTCAGCGCGACCGCCGAGTGCATTGGCTGC
>CAZPUJ010000408.1:0-2835 GCA_964589725.1 uncultured Planctomycetaceae bacterium | reverse complement strand
GCTGGCTAATTCTTCAATCTGCGTCTGGATTCAAATACAAGCCCGAAGCGCAAGCGAGAGATTTCTGCACCTTTCTCTCGCTTGCGCTTCGGGCTTGTATGACTGCACAGACCACCTATCCGGACAAATTAGCCGGCCGTGGACATCTGCTCGACCACAATTTCATATTTGCCACTTTTGATGTATAGTGGCGAACGTCACCCACTGACTTCGCGCGTTGCATGGCCAGCGTCATTGCGGTGACGGAGTGCATTTTGAAGATTGTGGATGTTTGGTGATGGACTTCACGATGACGCAGTGGAGCTTCCCGACGTTTTTCTTGGTCGTGAGCCTCAACCTGCAAATGGCTGAAACCACGACGGCTGCAGATCCGACTCAGCAGCGAATTGTTCAAGCAGGGCAACCGCGAGAGCAGCCGCTGCGGTTCACTCGTGATGTCATTCCGGCGTTGACGAAGTCGGGCTGCAATTCCGGTGCTTGTCACGGTTCGTTTCAGGGGCGGGGCGGGTTCCAGTTGTCGCTGCTGGGATTCGATGCCGCGTTTGATTACGACGCGCTGACGAAATCTTCGCGGGGGCGGCGAGTCAATATCTCCTCTCCCGATCAGAGTTTGCTGCTTCTCAAGCCGATCGGAGCTGTTCCGCACGGTGGCGGTCGGCGGATTTCGACCGATTCGGAAGTCGCGGCCCTTTTGCGCGAGTGGTTAACCAGCGGAATGCCCGGCCCGCTAGAAGGCGACTTGGTCGGGTTGAAAATCAAAGTCGATCCACCGGAAGCAGTCTTGTCGCTAGCCCGCGAGGGGACGGTCGCCACGGCGCAGGACCAAATTCCAGGGGTCTGTCTGCGAGTCACCGCGACGTATAGTGACGGCTCCTCACGCGATGTCACTCCGTGGGCGCTCTTTGACGTACGCGACAAAACGATCGCCGAAGTGTCTCGGTTGGGAGTCGTCACAGCTCAGCGATCGGGCAAGACAGCGGTGACCGTGAGGTATCTCGGCCAGGTCGCGTCGGTAAGCGTTTCGGTTCCCTATGGTCCTCCGACTGAGTTCGAGTTCCCGCCTCAGAATATGCTCGACGCGATTGCTGCCGCCGAGTGGAAGCGGCTTGGCGTCCAACCCGCTCCGTTGGCCGACGATGCGACGTTTCTGCGTCGCGTGTTCCTCGACCTCATTGGCACGCTGCCAGCTCTGGAAGAGGCCCGCAAGTTTCAAGCAGACACGGCGACGAACAAGCGTTCGCTCATCGTGGATGAGTTGCTGACACGATCCGAGTATGTCGATTACTGGTCGCTGAGGTGGGGGGATTTGTTGAGGGCACATCGCCGGTATCTCGGCGACAAGGGACTCGCGAGCTTCAACGGGTGGATTCGTCAGTCGGTGCGAGACAACAAGCCACTCGACGTCATGACGCGTGAGCTGCTCACCGCACAAGGCAACCTGTTTACGAACGGCCCGGTGGGTTACTTCTTCATTGACGAGAAAGTCGAAGACCTC
Source organism: uncultured Planctomycetaceae bacterium (assembly GCA_964589725.1). GTDB lineage: Bacteria > Planctomycetota > Planctomycetia > Planctomycetales > Planctomycetaceae > CAYSHJ01. Next base: position 1,340 of record CAZPUJ010000408.1, on the reverse strand, counting down.
GCCGAGACGACCTCGCAGGTGTTTCTCGGCATCCGGCTGCAATGCACCAAGTGTCATCATCACCCAAACGAAGTGTGGAGCCAGGACGACTACTACGGCCTTGCCGCGTTCTTCTCGAAGCTGGAGACAAAGGACAGCGGTGCGATCGGATCACGGTTTGGCGGCCCGAAGAGCATCCGCGCCACCACCAACGAAAACCCAAATCGCAAGCCGCAGATGGTTGTTGCACCACAAGTCTTCGGGAGCCTGCCGAAGAGCCAAGATGACAATCTCATCGGTTCTACTGAGGTAACGAAGACTCAGAAGGAACCCGCCGGCGCAAGTTCGACGCCTGACGACCCGCGGCAACAACTCGCTGACTGGGTCACTCGACCAGACAACCCGTACTTCGCTCGGAATTTCGCCAACCGTTATTGGGCGGCTCTGCTCGGAGCCGGCTTGGTCGAGCCGGTCGATGACATGCGCGCCACCAATCCCGCGTCTTTGCCGACATTGCTCGATCCCCTGTCGAAGGACTTCGTCGAGCACCGATTCGATGTGAAGCATTTGCTCCGCACGATCTGCAACTCGCGGGTCTATCAACTCGCGCCGGAACTCAATCCACCTCGAGATACCGACGGGGTGCTGTTCACTCATCGAGTCCCGCGCCGGCTGTCGGCCGAAGTGTTGCTCGATGCGATCAATCAAGTGACTGGCACCGCCGAGCCTTTCGTCGGCCAGCCAGCCGGTACGCGAGCGATCGCGCTTCCGGACCCGACGATCGCATCTCATTTCCTCAGCACGTTTGGACGACCTCAGCGCAACAACCCCTGCGAGTGTGCCCGCGGCTCGAATACCGACTTGTCTCAGGCTCTGCACCTGGCTAATAGCGCGGCTTTACACGACAAGATACTCGCACCGACGGGCCGCTTGGCCGAGAGACTCAAGGCCAACCGCACGGATGACGAAATCGTCGACGATTTGTACCTGACGGCGCTTACTCGTCGGCCAAATGACGAGGAACGCCAAGCCGTTCGAGAAATACTCGCTGCCGGGACGCCTCGCGAAGAAGCTTGGCAAGACATTCTGTGGGCGCTGCTCAATTGCTCGGAGTTTGTGTTTGGTCATTGAATGAAATACTAACCCGACGCGCGAGCGAGGGCGAACGCTTCGAGAAGTGATGAGCTTGAAGTCCGGTGAAGTGTTCGCTCGCGCTTCGGGTTAGGCGCTGCGCGTAAATAAACGCTCGGAATTGGTATTGGCTGAGAAGGGGTGATTATGCGATATAGCCCGCATGGCGGACCAGCCCGTTGTGGAATGGATTCGAAGGAAGTATTCGGACCTCTCCAATTCGTTGGCGG
>CAZPUJ010000407.1:0-3846 GCA_964589725.1 uncultured Planctomycetaceae bacterium | reverse complement strand
GGTGGCGAGTCGGCGAAGTTCGGACTCACGACTTCCGAAATTTTGGAATGCGTGCGGCTGCTGCAAGCGGCCGGTAAGATCGCGTCGCTCAAGCTGCTGCACTTTCACATCGGCTCGCAGATTACCGACGTCAAGCGCGTGAAGAACGCGATGAAGGAAGCGGCTCGCGTGTATGCCAAGATTCGGCAGATGTGCGTAGAGGTCGAATACCTGGACATTGGTGGCGGGCTGGGGATCGATTACGATGGGTCGAAGACGACGTTTGAAGCCTCGGTCAACTACAGCATCGAGGAGTTCGCCAACAACGTCGTTTACACGATCAAGTCGGTCTGCGACGACGAGCAGGTGCCGCATCCGCATTTGGTCACGGAGAGTGGCCGCGTGATGACGGCGTATCACACGCTGTTTGTCACGTCGATCCGCGACGAAATCGAAACATTCGCGGACGATATCCCGACCGCGGCGATCGACGAGGACGATCCGCAGGTGATTTACGAACTCAAATCGCTGCTCGACGGGATCACGAGCAAGAACTATCGCGAGTACTACCACGATGCGCTCGACGACAAGGACGACTTGCACACGCAGTTCAACCTCGGCCTGATCAGTCTGGAAGACCGGGCGAAGGGCGAGGTACTGTTCTGGGAGATTTGTGCCAAGGTCTCACAACTGGCCCACGAGACGGAAACCGACGAGCCGGAATTCGACGAACTCAAACGCATCCTCGCGTCCAAATATCTCTGTAACTTTTCGGTCTTTCGATCGGCTCCGGATTCATGGGCGATCAATCAGCTTTTTCCGATCATGCCGATCCATCGGCTGGATGAACGTCCCAGCGGCTTCGCGACACTGGTTGATGTGACTTGTGATTCCGACGGCTGTATCGACCGCTTCGTCGATCTCAAGGATGTCAAGCAGGTGCTGGAACTGCACAAGTTCGAGGATCAACCGTACTTCGTCGCGCTGTTCCTCACCGGCGCATATCAAGAGGTGATGGGCAGTTTTCACAATCTCTTCGGACATCCGACCGAGGCTCAGGTCGTGATCGACAGCGACGGCCGCTATCACATCACCAAGCTCATTCCCGGCAGCCGAATTGCGGACATGCTCGCCGTCGCCAAATACGACCGGCAACAGTGCCTCGAGAATTTCCAACATCAAACCGCCGCACAAGTCGCCAACGGCAAGCTCGACCAGACAAAAGCTGCCGCTGCGATCACGCAGTACGAGCAAGCGGTCAACGGCTCAACCTATTTGGAATGATCCGCTTCATGGCCACGATCGGTTCGCCCTTTACCGCTCAGCCGTACCAAGGGATCTCAACGTTCGGTCGCCGTCCGCACACGCGCGAGCTGGCCGGCGTGGATGTCGCGATTCTCGGCGTGCCCTACGACAGCTCAACGTCGTACCGCAGCGGAGCACGCTTTGGCCCGCGAGCGATTCGCGAACAATCGCTGTTGTTGTGGGGCTACAACAATGCCCAGCGTGTCGCGCCGTTTGAGGTGCTCAATGTTGTTGACTATGGGGATGTGGATGTCGTGCCCGTCGATGTGGCCGCGACGTATCGAGCCATCGAACAGACCGCCGCGACGATTCTGCAAGCCGGACCGCGACTTGTTTCGCTGGGCGGCGATCATTCCATCAGCCTGCCGCTGCTGCGAGCACATCACAAGCGTCATGGACCTTTGGCTGTCGTCCACTTTGACGCGCACCCCGACACGTGGGACGAGGAATATCCCACGTTCAAATACAGCCACGGCACGCCGTTTCGCCGAGCCATCGAGGAAGGCTTGATCGACACGTCGGCCTATCTGCAAATCGGTATCCGTGGTCCGACGGCCGGCCCGCAAGACTACACGGATGCCGAGCAACTCGGCGCCCGGCTAATTACGTTTGACGAGGCCGATCGCAGCGGAGTGCCAGCGCTGCTCACCGAAGTGCAACAGCAAGTCGGTTCGCGTCCGCTGTATGTCACGCTCGATATTGACGCCGTCGATCCCGCGTTCGCGCCGGGCACGGGAACTCCCGAAGTCGGCGGTTTCAGCAGCCATCAGATGCTGCAACTTCTGCGCGGTTTGTCGGGCCTGAGTTTGGTCGGAGCCGACCTTGTCGAAGTCGCTCCGCCATACGACCCGCAGCAAATCACGGCGATCCTTGCGGCCAACCTGGTCTTTGAACTGCTGTCGCTGATGGCGCAGCCGTAAAGGCGCACGCATGCGTTTCATCGCCTACCTTTTCGCGAGCGGTGACGCGTTCTACCTGGGCGATTCGTTCGTGATCCTCGCCATCGTCGGACATGCTCGCCACTGGTTCAATTTCAATGGGCCACGGGCCAGACTGAGCAAAGCGGTCTTGCTGTGGAGTGGCATCATCGTGGTTCTCTTTTCGGCCGTGCCGTTGCCGCTGTGGTGGTATGTGCTCGGTCTTGGAGGCACCTTCGCCGCCTTGTGCCAGCGAGCCAATCAGCAATCTTGGCGAAATTGGCAACTCGCCCTATTCATCGCGTCCTGCGCGTGGATTGCCGCCGGCGCTTTATGGGAAATCACAGAGCGGTGGCGCGGTCCGGTGGTCAATCGGCTTGGAAAGACTCTGCACATCATCGGTGATTCGCTGAGCGCTGAAACGGACGACCCAAACATGCCGGCCTGGCCGCGATGGCTCGTCGACGTCGAGACGGTGAATCATGCGCGAGCGGGAGCGAACACTCACCAGGCTTTGCGACAGGCCGAAGAGATCACCGACGATGATTGCATCGTGCTCATCGAAATCGGTGGGAACGACCTGCTGTCGGGAACAAGCTCCGGCGAGTTTCGCACGAAATTGGAAGCGTTACTCAAACGGGTGCGACGCCCGCAGCGTCGGATCGTGATGTTCGAGTTGCCGCTGCTGCCGTACTGCATCGGATACGGTTGGGCTCAGCGAGATTTGGCTCGCCGGTACGATGTGCAGCTCATTCCGCGTCGCGATTTCGCACGCGTGGTCCTGCGCGGTGACACGACCATTGGCGGGTTGCACCTGTCGCGAAATGGACATGCGCAAATGGCGGACCTTGTCAGACGTCATCTGGATTCGAACTAGCGTGACCGACCAGTGCAATCACCGACGCCGCTTTTTGATTTTAGATTTTTGATTGAGACTGCGAACTGCGGTTCAATCGAAAATCAAAAATCGGCAATCGAAAATCATCCAGTGACCCCGGCCAATTCACCCACCCTCACGGCCGGGCCTTCGACAGCCACGGCCATCGCTACGTCGCCGATTCCGGCAACCAGCGGATTCAGAAGTTTGAGATTCCACAACCCTGAAACGGTTAGACGAAAATCAATCCGCGATCTGGAGAGTTTGTGATTTTCCCGCCACCGACCTTGGGTCGGTGGTTCCCGCGCTTCTGCACTACCCGATGACGTCGAGACAGCTCCGACCTGACGTAGTGCAAAAGCGCGGGAACCACCGAGATGAACTCGGTGGCGTGGAAAACTCACACACCGCGAACTGACGCCGCGCAGTGATTGATCCCGACGGGGATCAAAGCAATTAGCCGGGGGTTGAGCGCAGACACCTCCGGTTTGCTCGTGTCGCGTTGTTGCATCCCGGAGGCATGCCAGAACGAAAACCATCTGGCATCCCTCCGGGATGCGAAGATATTCTCGAATCCGAACCGAGGGTATCGTCCGCCGCGGCAGACTCAACCCCCGGCTAATGGCTCACGGCCGGCTAATTGCTCCGGTTAGGTGGTCTGTGCAGTCATACAAGCCCGAAGCGCAAGCGAGAGAAAGCCGCAGAAATCTCTCGCTTGCGCTTCGGGCTTGTATTTGAATCCAGACGCAGATTGAAGAATTAGCCAGC
>CAZPUJ010000406.1:0-8808 GCA_964589725.1 uncultured Planctomycetaceae bacterium | reverse complement strand
ACTCGGTGGCGGCTTTTCCGCCTCGCCGACATTCGCCGACGGCAAGATTTATTTCCAAAGCGAAGGTGGCGAGACGATCGTGATAGAACCGGGTGTCGAATACCGCGAAGTCGCTCGCAATCAACTCGAACCGCGTACGTTCGCATCCTACGCGATTGCCGACGGTGCCATCTTTTTGCGGACCGAGTCGCAGTTGTACCGGATTCAGAACCAGTAGCGCGCCTATTGAGTCACGCGGCATCGGTCGACACTGCGTCGCCGAGCTTCGGGGCGATCTTCTTGGTCCCTTTGCCGTGGCGGGCTTTGAGGTCGAAGAGGCCGAAGATTTCCGAGGCGGTCAGGCTGAGCGAGACGTCGGAGTTGTTCCCGTCGCCCAGCACGGCGCGGAAGAGTTCCCGTTTTTCATGCAGCACCTTGTCGATGTGCTCCTCGATCGTGTCTTTCGAGATGAACCGCGTCACGATCACCGCGTTCTTCACGCCGATGCGGTGCGCTCGATTGATCGCTTGATCCTCAACGGCCGGGTTCCACCAGCGGTCGAACAAGAAGACATAGCCAGCGAATTGCAGGTTCAAGCCAACCGCGCCAGTGCCGTAGCTCATCAGCAACAGGTGCGACTTCGGGTCGTCCTTGAATTGCTTGAGGATCGGCTCGCGCTTCTTATTCGGGACGCCGCCATGATAGATCAGCGTGCCGCACTCGGACGGCAAACGCTGGGCGAGCCAATCCAGAGTCTTGGTCCACTGGCTGAAGAGGATCGCTTTGCCGCCGCTCGCCGCGATTTCTTCCATGTCGGCCGACAGCCGTTCGTACTTCGCGCTGTCGCCGGTCAATGGATCGAAGTTCGTGATCTGTTTCAACCGCAGCACCAATTCAAAGACGTGTTGGATGGTGATTTGGTCTCCCATCTCGTTGAGATGGATAACCCCTTCGTCTTTCGCGGCGCTGTAGGCTACTCTTTGGGCGGGCGTGAGCTCGAGAAACTCGTCGCGATCCAACCGCGGCGGCAAGTCTTTCATCACGAGGTCTTTGGTCCGTCGCAGCACGAAGTCGCGAGACAACCGCTGCATTTGCCGCAAGTCGGGCGTGCCGCCTTTGGGGATGACGCTCAGGTACTCGAACAGCGTGTGCAACTCTTCGGGCCGATTTTCGATCGGCGTGCCGGTGAGCGCCCAACTTCGGTGGCGCGGGATCGAACGCGCGGTCACGGACGTGCATGAGTCGCGGTTCTTGATGCGCTGCGCTTCGTCCAGCACGACGAGATCGAACTTCGGCTTCTCGTCGTCAGAAAACTCCGCCCAGTCGCGGACGAGTAGTTCGTAATTGGCCAACAGAACGGGGGCCGGCATCGTCCAGAGCATCCGACGGCGCGGGCCGTCGCCCTCGACAACCGTCAGCGGCAGTTCCTCGGCCCAGGCCTTGAACTCACGTTGCCAGTTCGGGATCAGCGGCTTGGGGCAGACGAGCAGCACTCGACGCAGTTGGCCACCCCGCAACATCAACCGAATGGCCGTGATCGTTTGCATGGTTTTGCCGAGGCCCATCTCATCCGCCAGCAACGCCGACTTCTGCGAGAAGAGCCACGCGATTCCTTCGTACTGATACGGGAATGGCTCGAACGGCATGATCAGCTCTTGCCCGGCGAGCATCGTCTGCAACGGCGGCTGCAAGAGATAAAAAAGTCGGTCTTCGAGCGAGATCGCGTCTGCCGGGGGCTTGAGTCGTGTGCTTTTCTTCGGCGACTGTTCGTTGGAGGCGGAGTTTGCATCATCCCTCGGCTCGGCTGTCGGCGCTTCAATCTTGCGGAGTTTTTCAGGCTCGCCAGGCTCAGGTTGTTTCGGCTGGAACTCGAAGCCGAGTGGAAACGTGACGCCGAACGTTTTGACTCGCGACCAGTGAGGCCGCCAACTCGGAATGACGCTCGCGCGACGGTCACACAGCGGCAGGCTGGTCGTTTCGATCTGCGGCCAACGCCGCAAAGCGCCATTCATGCCGGAAGAAAACAGATCAGCCGTGAGACTGAGCGGAATGGCCGCGACGTCCAGACGCTCTCGTTCCCAAACTCCGCTTGGGAACGCCGTCGACCGCAGCTTTGCTTCGAGTGTTTGTTCGTCGCTCTGGATGTCCATTCGCCATTCACCTATTTCCCAACCTCAGATCCCAAGTTTCGCTGCACCTCGTGCCCAAGTTCCGCTTGGTAACGAGTATTTGGGAGCATGTGGCGCTTATGCGGCCGACTTCATCGTCTCTTGCAAAGCTTCGCGAACACGTTCCAGCGGTTCAAGCAAGTCGGCGTCGACGGCCAGTTGCTTGGCGACTTTCTCGAACACCGTCCGGTCGTCGTGGAAGTCATCATGCACACAGAAGGCTTGCTTGCCGATTCGGAGCGGCTTAGTGGAATCGACTTCGTCCGTTTGATCACGTCGTTCAGAAATCGCCTGTGCGACGCACGCGACCGGCAACGAAACATGCGGACGCGAATCCAACATCTCCGGCCGGTCGGTCAAGACGACGTGCGGCTTGATGCCGATGCGCTCAAGCAACGTCTTGCTCAGCAGCTCGCCGAGGAGGAACGGCACAAGCGTCGGGCCGTACAACAATTCTTGCGTCCGGTTGGGCCGCACAGGCGCCGTACATTGGAATTCGAGCGGTCGGCCGTAAAGGTTTGTCACCAGCAAGCCGGCGACGTGACCTCGATCCGAAAGCTGAATCGCGGTCAGGAAGCCAAGTCGCAGTTGTTCGTTCGCGGCGTTCGTGGTGGTCATGTTCGTTCCATCGACCACTCACCGCCGAACCTGCACGCGATTTCTGTGCCGCTCCGCTAAATCGCCGAGTCGGCAGGGTTTGACTGACCGACTCGACCGGCAGAATCGAACGGCGCGGCGTTTCTTCTCGCGATCGAATTGACACTAGCCCGACGCGCCAGCGAGGGACCGCAACCGCCGTACCTCGCTCGTATGTTGAAACCGCAGCCCAGCGGATGTCAGAGTTTTGGGTTGTGGTTGTTCGTGAGGAGCGTTGAACACTCGCTGTGGCTTGACCACTCGCGCTTGCGCGTCGGGCTAGTGTTGGCTCCCATCTCTTTCGAGGAAATGGATCGCGATGCCGATGCTCACGGGGCGGGGGCGGTTCGCTCGAAGGTGCCGTGGTCGGAGACGATCTGGCACTTCGGCAGCGCCTTGTGCAGCTCGGCCACGCCGGCGGCGGTGGCCTTGGTGCGGCGAAGGTCGAGCGATTCCAGGTTCGTCAGGCCGGCCAGGTGTTTGATCCCGGCGTCGCTCAGGCCGCTGCCCGCCAGCGATAGCCGCTTGAGCTGCTTCAGCTCGGCCAGGTTTTTGGCGAAGAGATCAGTCACGGTCGGGCAATTGAGCGACAGGTCGATCAACTCTGGCTGGCCGCTCAGGTGGGCCAGGCCCGTGCCGCGAATCTCGTTGCCGTCGAGCACCAGCCGTTTCAGCGCCGGCAGCTTCGGCAGGTTGGCCAGCAACTGGTCGTTCAGTCCGGCGTTGGCCAGCGACAGTTCGGTCAATGTGGTTTGCTGCTCCAGAGAGGTCAACCCAGGTCCGCCGATGCCATTATCGTCGAGCACCAGCCGTTTGAGCGCCGGCAGCTTCGGCAGGCCGGCCAGCGTGTAGTCGTTAATTCCGGCCTTCGCCAGCGACAGCTCCTGCAAGCCGTGGATGGGGCCAGGAAACCATAATCCAGCGCGGTGATGCCCGACAGGTCGATGCTCTCCAGCCGGTCGAACTGAGGGAACTCAATCGTCGCGATAGGAACATGCGGCTCAGAGCGGGATTCTGACGTGGTCGCGCTGCCACACTCGTAACGCGAACAAATTCGCCGAGTCACGGAGTGACTTTTGAAGGTAGCCGTGGGTTTCAACCCACGGATTCGGATGACGCGATATTCATTTCGTCGCGGAGCGACGATTGAACGCGTGGTGTGTCAGCACGCATAAAATGGGTCGTTCTCGCGACGTGGTTTCAATCGTCGCTCCGCGACGACATCGGTTTTCCGGGTCACCAACCGTGGGTTGAAACCCACGGCTACCTTCGGCGGTCGCTCTGCGACCAAGGCAAAAACGAAAGTTGCTGCATGCACGCTACGTCACTGAGATCGGCCCGGTGCAGCCTGCATCGCAACTTACTTCTGACTGCCTTCGATCACGCCGCCGTCCCATTCGATCTTGCACCCCGGAAACGCGGCCGAGAGCTTCTTCACGCCAGCCTCGGTGATTGCCGTCTTCGTGATGAAAAGGTGAGTGAGCTTCGGGTAGTCGGCGAGACGATCCAAACACGCATCGCTCACCTGGGTATTGTCCAGATGAAGGACCGTGAGGTTCTTGCAATCTTTGAAGTGGACCAGCCCCGCATCGCTCACCTTCGGGTTATCGTGCAAGTCCACGACCGTGAGTTCAAACGCGCCGTGAGGCAGATCGCCGACAGCCCCGATCGCCCGTTCCTGACCGTTCTCCTGGATACTGATGCTGCCGCCGATCGACAGCACCCACTCGGCCGCGCGGCGGTCGGGATCTGCGGAGGCCGGGACGGGCGGATCGGTTGCTACCGAGGCCGGCGGAGTTGCCGGTTTCGCTTTGGCCAGCTCCCAGCGTGCGTCCACGATCTTCTTTCCGTTACGCGTGAGGGTGAACTGATCCGTCACGAAACGCTGCTCGCCGCCGGCGTCCGTGACCTCGATGTTGTACTCGCCCGCCTTGAACGTGATCTCGCGCTTCGTCTCGCGGTCCAGCACCGTGCCCTGCTAGTCCTTGATGACTACCTCGACGCCGGCCCCGTCGGTTTCGATCACGATCTGCTCCTGGCCCGTGGCGATGCGGATGATCGTCGCGGCGATTTCGGTCACGCCCGTCGCTTCGGTCAGAGTCAGGCCGCTCATTAACACCAGCAGCGCAGCCGCTGCGATCATGAGGCCACGATTCCGAACGTTTGCGAAGCGGCCAGCGGGCGCTGGCACAATGCCGCTCACATTCTCGTTGGTGACGTCATTACCGGGGGGCTGACGCCCCCCCGCTCGCCGGCTGCAATCTGTCTCTTGGCCTTAGGCTTGGTACCGACGGCACCTTTTCTTGTTGCAACTCGGTCAAGCAGTGTCCGAGCAAATCAGCCACTTCCCTGGCGGATGTGAACCGGTCTTCCGGACGCTTGGCGTGCAGCTTGAAAATGATGTCGCACAGCCATTGCGGCGTTTCCGGAATGATTTCCTGGATCGGCCGCGGCGTGTCGTCGCACACGCGTTTAAGAACCGCGACGGTGCCGGAAGCTCGGAACGGCGTACGGCAGCGGCTGCTCCTCGACCGCGTAAATTTGGACCACGTTCTGGTGTCGGACTTGTGCCGCCGTCCGCGCCTCGCGCAGGAACCGCTTCCGCGCTGGGGACGTCGCCGCAATCTCCGGAGCGAGCACCTTCACCGCAACGACGCGCTGTAACGAATCGTCAAACGCCTTCAACACAATCCCGAACGCGCCTCGGCCCAGACCCTCCAGCACTTCATAATGCCCAAGCCGACCCAGCGATCCGGCCCGCTCGGACGGTTCCAGGAACTTGAGAATTGCCTCTTCCACTTGCTGGTTCATCGAAATCATCCCTGTCTTGTCCGGATCGTCGACCACGGCCGAGCGGAGACGGGCGAGGAGTTGATCGCCGGCGCCCAGTTCGCCGAGCGTGCGTGTCGGCACATACCTCGCAGGTGGTGACATGACTTTCCACCGCCAGAACATCTTCCCCAGTCAAACGTCCTTCGCTGAGTGCGGCCAGTTGATCCCGTGACGGATGTGAGTCGTGAATCGTGGTCATTGGAAGATTTCCGTATTTGGATTTGTGCGGGAGTGGAGCGTCGGGTGACAAACCTCTAGCAGAAGTGCGCGAGCGGACTGATTTCTTACAGAGTTCGACAAAACTTCCCGCGAACAGTTTATCGCGCACGCGGCCGAGCCCGACAATCAAGCGACCCCACTGGGCTTGCCCCAGTGGTTTACGGGATTCTGCACTACTGAGCCGTTTGTTTCGCGTGACGCCGAGTAGTGCAAAATCCCGCGAGCCACCGGGGCAAGCCCGGTGGGGTTCACTTGTTTAAGGGTTAGTGTGAAGCGTCCTCCAGATGTGCCAGACGTGACCGCGACCGGTTATCCCAGCAGATCCTCACCGATCAGGCGTGCGGCCTCTTCCCTCAAGCGGCGGAGCACTCGGGACTTGGCGACATAGACCGCTCCCGCCGTCAATCCCATCGCCGCAGCCACCTCGGCCGCAGACTGCTCGTCAATCGCCAACCGTTCAAAAGCCTGCATGGTCGCGGGTTCAAACTCCGCCGAGACACGTTCAAACAAGTGCCGAAGCAGCACCCGGTCGTGCTCCTGGTCCCAGGCACCCGGATTCGGATCGGAGTCTTCGACCTCACGAAGTTGCTCCTGAAAATCGCTCCCGCCGACGGATCGACCACGTCGAGCTTCCGCTCGGCGATGCCCCAGCAGCCGATGCAGGCATGCGGTCCGCAGCCACGTCCGAAACGCTCCGGCACGTCCGGAATGTTCAAACGACGGTAACTCCTGAAAAAGAGCAGCCAGTACCTCTTGAGTCAGGTCATCCGCATCCGCTGGTGGAACACCTTGTGCTCGGAACCAACTCCGGATGAACGGCCGGTAGAGCCGGTCGAGTTCGGCCCAGGCTTGAGGCCCCCTCCAGCCAACTGCAACAGCGTTACCCGCGTGGCGTCCATAGTGAGCAATTTATCGGAGAGAGTGCCGCAGACTAGTCCTCAATCAAGCGAGCCCACTGAGCTTGGCGTCAATCCGAGTCGCGGAGCGACTCGGCTACGTAGCTCAGTCGTTCCGCGACTGAGATTTCCGCACCCGCAGAAATTCGAGCATTTACAAATTAGCCGGACGTGTCAGATTCTCGCGAATTGAGTGACTACTGATGACTTTCGAGCAAACGGCTCGAAGTCCGTACGCCGCCAGCAAGGCCAGGCACGGCTCGACGGGAGCACGCATTCGCAGGTTGCTCCAGTAAACCAGATGTACCAGCGAGAAACTGATGATGAGGCACACAACTGGCCACCAACTCGACCAATCGTCGCGCCGTAACCGCCAAACGCCGATCACCGCGGCGAACAACTCCAGAAAACAAAACGTGGCGATGCCCCCACGAACGACTCGCGGCAGCCCTTCCACATCCGCTCCGGAGGGGCTGACGTTCCAAAAGCGTCGCAGCCGCAGCCAACAGGCTTCCAGGAACTTGCGCGGATGTTGAGCGATCCACGCTTTCGCCCGCTGCGAGAGCCAGCGGTCTCGTGCGACTTCGTCGGGCCGCGCGAGGCCAGATTGTTGCATCTCGTCTTCGAGCGACCGCTGCCACGCGCGCGAATCCCACAAGGTGCCAAACGGCTGCGAGACTTCTTCGCGATACGCCTCGTCGTTGTTTCCCAGCAACAGCGTGTACCCGCTATGAGTTGACGTCACGATCGGCCGGCCAAAGACAAGCCAATTGCGAATCACCCAAGGCGCCACCGTCAGCCCGCACGCGACGGCCGTGATGATCCAACCACGCCACGGCCGGTCACTCTTGGAGCACGTTTCCAACGTGCTCACATCGGTCCGAGATGTAGTTTGAGCACGTCGGAAACGTGCTCCACGAACGAAGGCGACGGCACTCGCCAGCGTCACGAACGCCCACACCGTTGGTCGGCATAGCGCTCCCATTCCCAGCAGCACGCCGCACGAGATCCGGCGAATCACATCACCGTTCGTTGCCGTGGACGGCCAGGCCAACAAGCTCGCTGCCAAGAGAAACGTGCAGAGCGTCTCGGTCATCGCCAGCGAGGTCGCTTGCACGAGCAGCGGATTCACGGCCGCGAAACCGGCCGCAACCAATGACCAACCACCCAAACCAAGATGCCAACCGATTCGCCACGTCAGCCAAACCGTCGCGACGCTCAGACCGATCTGTACGGCAGCCACGAGCATTTTTCCGCCACTCAAAGAAAAAAGCGCCGCCAACAGCAACGGATAGAGCGGCGGACGATATGCCGTTGCGTGTCCCAACTCCGGATGCACGAACCCGTCACCGTCGGCCAGTCGTTGGGCGATGCCAAGGTACAAGTCGCGGTCTTCGGCCAAACGCTCCGGCTTCCAGCAGACGAGTCCCACTCGCAGGCCAAACGCGACGCACAACACGATCCACATGCCGATCGCAATCATGCGATCGGTGCGAGGTGTTTGAGTTGTCGAATTGTCGTGGGGATCGGACATCGGTCGCGACAGATTCAGGAATAAGAAGACGCTGCTCCGTCGGAACGGCATGTTGGCGAACGGTCGCCTAGACCTCAATCAAGCGACCCCACTGGGCTTGCCCCAGTGGTTTACAGGATTCTGCACTACTCCGGTGTTCGTTTCGCGTGACGTGAGTAGTGCAGAATCCCGCGAGCCACCGGGGCAAGCCCGGTGGGGGGCCGCTTGTTTGTGGCCCAGAATGCGACCGCTCAGTCGTTGTTCGTTCGCGCGACGAAAAGGCACGGCCGCGCGATCCGTGCGACACCGGCGTGATTGCGAGTCCAATTCCGGCCCGATATTCTGGCAGCCCCGGTTCGGGTGCATTTCTTTTTGTTCAGATCGTCATTCACCGATTCAACGAAAGCAGACCGCATGAAACCCATCAAACAGTGTGTCGCGGAAGGACTCGGAACGTTTTACCTCTGCTTTGCCGGCATCTCGGCGATTCTAGGCACTCAGCCGCCGATCAACAGCGGAGCCGGGCTAGTGGGCATTGCGTTGGCTCACGGACTGGCGTTGTCGA
>CAZPUJ010000405.1:0-5590 GCA_964589725.1 uncultured Planctomycetaceae bacterium | reverse complement strand
CCCCCGGCCGATCCGATTGGTACCTGTACCAGTCCTGTCCGTCGCGCATGATCATTCCAGAAAACGTGTGGCTCGAAACGTCGCTGCGAATCGTTCCCAGATCCTTGGCCTGCGCTCGCGAGTCGTTCTCCTCATACAAGTCATCAATAATCGGCGGAACGCCGTTTTCCATGGTCAGCGAGTAGTTCGCCGTCACGGCACCGTTGGCACCCTCGACCAGGACATAGAACGTGCCGGCCGCGCGGCCAGACAGTGAGACTCGTTCGTTGTTCCCCGCGTTGGACGAACTGCCGATGAGGTTGCCGTTCGCGTCATACACCGAGAGGTTCAGGTTGCCTTCGCCGCTGGAGAAATTGATCGACACCGCCCCCGGACGATCCGATTGGTACCTGTACCAGTCCTGTCCGTCGCGCATGATCATTCCAGAAATCGTGTGGCTGGTGACGTTGCTGGGAATGGTTCCCAGGTCCCTGGCCTGCGCTCGCGAGTCGTTCTCCTCATACAAGTCATCATCATGGCTGTGGGTCGAAACGCTGTGAGTGTGCAAAATCGAGCTGTGGCCGGCAGACAGCACGTGGTCACCGTGCGAATCGACGCCATTGGAGGCGGTCATGAGCTGGCGGATTTCCAGGCATTCGGCCGGGGCGGCGGTGTTCATCTTGCGATTGGGCCGGCGTCGCAGATTCTGCGAACCACTGTGGCGGTGACCGGGAAGCCAAGACTTCGAGCTTTTCAACCAACTTTGGATCAGCATGATCGGGTTCCTTCAGAAAAGAGGCTTAGAAACGCGAGCTTCGATTACCCGCTACCTCTTACCCGTCAGACGGTCCCCGCGCCCGACAGGGATTTTGAGATAATTCGAGCGGAGTCTGAATTGCTGGAGCACTCTCAAATCCTTCCATCCTTCCTTGCGGCTCGTAGAATCAGCCCCGCTCTGGAGGGGCCGGTGCCAAAGAGAATGTTCCGGGACAGCGGAGAGGTGACGATGCGCAAGCCGCAGCACGGTTCGGTGACGGCCTGGGTCGCGCAGCTTAAAGCGGGCGACGCAGAGGCCGCGCGGCAATTGTGGGAGCGGTATTTCGCACGGATCGTGCGGTTGGCTCAGCGGCGGTTGAAGGGGGCTTCGCGGCGTGTCGCGGATGAAGAGGATGTTGCACTGAGCGCCTTTCACAGTCTGTGCCGAGGCGCGGCGAACGGGCATTTCACCGAACTGAGCGATCGCGACGACCTGTGGCGACTGCTGGCCGCGATCGTGCATCGGAAGGCGGTCGATCACGTTCGTCGCAACGTGAGCAAGAAACGGGGCGGCGGTGACGTGCGTGGCGAATCGATCTTCGGTGAACTGTCATCGGACAGCAGTCACGAATTTGCCGGCTTCGATGCGTGGGTTGGTGACGATCCCACGCCCGAGTTGCTAACGGCGATGGACGAAGAGTATCAGCGATTATTGGGCTCGCTGCGCAACGACACACTTCGGCAGATCGCGATGTGGCGCATGGAAGGGGAGTCCAACGAAGAAATCGCGCAACGGCTGGGCACGACAGTCCGGAGCGTGGAACGGAAGTTGAACCGCATTCGCGAAAAGTGGTCGCAGGAGGGGAACGATGATTCCGAAGCCGGCGTCTGACGATTCGCAGGACGGCCGCATCGACGAGCTGTGTGACGAGTTTGAACGCCAGTGGCAGGCGGGTGCTCGGCCGGAGATTGGGTTCTTTCTGGATCAAGTGTCGGCCGACGCGCGGTCGCATTTGCTGCGAGAATTGGTCGCAGTGGAAGTTGAGTTGCGCGTCCAGAAGGGAGAGACGCCGAGGCTGGACGATTACGTTCCACGATTCTCCGACGAGCCATCGGCAATCGCGGACTTATTTCCGAGCACCGAGGAGGGGACGATTCGAGCGACGTTGCGGGCCGAGGAGCAAAGCTCGGCCTCGAAGCAGCGCGCGTCACGCAGCGCGCCGAGTTTGACGGAGGCCCGCACGGCGACGGAACCGCAGTTGCTTTTCGCGGTGTTAGCGTACGAAAGCGAGCTGATCGACTTAGTCCAGCTCACGGCAGCGTGTCGAGCGTGGGCGGCGGACAAGTGTAAACCGCTAGCCGAATTGCTGGTCGCGCGCGGTTGGTTGAGCGATCGCGATCGCGAGTTTGTGGAATCGCTCGTCGAACGCAAGCTCGCCAAACATCAGCACGATCCGCGAGTCACGTTGAATTCCGTCGTTCGCGGCGAAGTGTGCGACGCCATCAAAGAAGTGGATGACTCCGACATCCAGCAGTCGCTCAGTTCGTGGCCGTCGAGCGGTCCGGTGTTGATCGAGACGATCAGCGAAACGCAAATCGAGTCGGAGCAGCCGAAGTCGCGGTACACGTGGATCAGCGAAGTTGACACGGGAGGACTCGGCCGAGTCTGGTTGGCTCGCGACAACGACCTCGCTCGCGAGGTCGCGCTGAAGGAGATTCGGCCCGACAAATCCACCGCGTCGGCGGTGCGGCGGTTGATCAAAGAAGCGCAGATCACCGGGCAGTTGCAGCATCCCAACATCGTGCCGGTCTACGAGGTCAACCGTGGCGGCCGGCCGTTCTACACGATGAAGCTGGTGAAGGGCGAAACGCTCTCGAAGGCCATCCGGCGGCATCACGAGCAGCGTCGAGCCGGCCCCGCCGACCCGCTGTCGCTACCGAGGCTACTGAACGTCTTCGCGAATGTCTGCGAGGCGTTGGCCTATGCACACTCGCGAGGCATCATTCACCGCGACTTGAAGCCGGAGAACATCGTTCTGGGAGACTACGGCGAAGCGATCGTCCTCGACTGGGGCTTGGCGAAACAGGTCGGCAGCGCGGAGGAGGCGATCGTGCCGGTCGTCGTCACGGAGGACGCTCAGTCGCCGGCGACTCATCTGGGAGCCACCCCCGGCACGCCCGCGTACATGTCTCCCGAACAAGCCGCCGGCCGAGTTGATCTGATCGACCATCGCACCGACGTGTACGGGCTGGGAGCGATCTTGTTTGAAATCCTGACCGGCCACGCCCCGCACCGTAGCCCCGTGGCCGACGCGACACGCGTCGGCCACGAATCTCTCACCGCGCTTCTCCACCGCATCGCCACCGCCGAAACCCCGCGTGCCCGAGCCTCTGATCTAAACATTCCCCTCGAACTGGACGCTGTCTGTGCGAAGGCCATGTCCAAGCATCGAGACAACCGCTACCCCGACGCGAAGTCACTTGTGGCCGACGTGCGGCGTTTCCTGTCCGACGAACCGGTCTCGGTCCTACGTGAACCCGTCGTTCGACGCGCCGGACGCTGGATGCGGCAACACCAAACCGCTGCCACCACCATCGCCGCAACCTTGTTGATCGCATTCGTCGGAATTGCGTGGTCGCTTCATTACAGAAACGAGGTTCGAATTAAAGCTTCTAAAGGGGCGTTGCAAATTTCGGATGAAGCGGTCAACACGTTGAGAGAGACTCTGTTCGATGACCCGTTTCGGAGCGAGCGCCGACCCCAGATGCTCAAGAGGATCGCAAATGCAAACCGCGTTTTCATGGAAGACAAGAGCCGTGATTTGGCATTACGACTGGGGTGGAGCGAGTCGCAAATGCGTTTGTGCGACCTATACGAACTCCTTGGACAAGTCCCTGATGCGATCGAGGAACTCGGCAAACTGGAAACATGGTTTTCTGGTCTCGTGACATCGGCCAAGGAGAATTTGCAGCTCAACCTGCTTATGGCCGAGTGCCATCCCCGCTTTGGGCGGGTGCTGACACTCGACGAACGCGAATCCGAGGCCGAGCGGCAATTCCAATTGGCATTCGCCAGTCTTGATCGAATTCCCAAGCCCGATTCAACCGAGTGTGTTGAAACAAGAATCCAATGCCTGGTTGAGCGCGGTCGGATGTGGATGAGGTTCAACCATGTTCCGGAAGCCGGCAGGGACTTTGATGAGGCAGCTCGGTTTTTTGAGAGCATGACTCCCAGTGGGCAGCCTGCAGATTCATCTAAGAGCTGGGTCACGATCCGCAGTGAGCAGGGCCAGAACCTCATTCAATTAGGACGCGCCGAGGAAGCTGTCTCGGCACTCGCAGAAGCAAGTAAAGTGTTCGACAACTTGATCAACAAACACACCGAACGCGAATCAGACCTGATTCATTCACGAGCCACGAACCAAATTCGATTAGGCATCGCGTTGAAGAATCTCGGCAGAGATCAGGAACGGATTAAAGCCTACAAAGCAGCGGCTGAGGACTTGGAGTCGCTACTCATTGACTTTCCGCGTGCGACCCCGGTTTTGCAAAACTTTGTGACAGCCCGGTTGAACCTTGCCATCTTCCTCCATCGCTTAAATCTGAACGTCGAAGCTCATGAACACGCAGCGATCGCAATGGATGTGGCTCATGAGCTTGGTAAAAGTCTTGGTTCCGAATCGAGAGAATTTCAATTCTTGGGCGCTGTTTGTGAAACGGTGCTCGGTCAAATTCTGGATAGCGAAGGAGACACAGAGCATGCCGAGCAAGCCTTCACTCAAGCAATCAAGATCCTGAGTCCGCCCGATGGCATCGGTTCTTTCGTTTCGCAAGCCGCTCATCGGCTCGCAATCGCCAAGCGTCAATTTGGCCGACATCTTCAGAAAGCACAGCAAAACGAGAAAGCGGAAGCGGCTTACGAGGCGGCAATTCGTCTCTTCGGAAAACTGCAGGCGCAGCGACCGGACGACGCCGACCTGCTTGATGACTTAGCGTGGACACACACGTTCTTTGCGGACCTCTTGCGCGAAACCGGAGACACCGATCGGGCGGCAGTCCATTCGCAAGAAGCCATTCGACTTCGCAGGAAATGGTCCGCCCCGGAGCAACGGCATCTGTTGGCGCTTCTCTTAGCTGACGCATCAGGTCTCCGAAATATCGAGAACGTCCCGGTGCGTTCGACCTTGGAAGAAGCGATTCAAGAGATGAAGAAGGCCGTAGCGGCAGTTCCAGAAAACCATCGTTACTGGACCTCGCTCGGCCTGTTGCAGTTTCGAGCCAGCAAACTGGATGAAGCTAAGGAAGCTATCGACAAGGCAATCGCTTTGGATTCGCCTGACAAATCAATCCAAGACAGCCGACCGTGGCTGATTCGAGCGATGCTCCTGAAACGGCAAGGTGATAATGATGGCGCGCTCGATGCCTTCGACCGAGCTGCTGCTAGACCATTCGCAAGCGCAAATCGCGGTGACCTTGAATTTGTTCGTTTACGCAATGAAGCGAGCCAACTCCTGGGAATTCCGCTCGACCGGGGCGAAAGTTCCGAGCCGTCGGACGTCACGGGGCCGACGAATGACCTTCGACGATAACGCATCAATTTCAAGTGGTTCTCGGTCGCGGCCTTGAATGTGGCGAGTTTTGGAAAACTCTGAAGTCATTTGGCGTTGTGTCGGTACGACTTTCCACATTCGGACTTAAGCGCTCCTCGTGAAATGGCAGCAATTCCCGGTCGCTGAGCCGGGATGCGTCCCAATTGGCCTAGCTTATCGGAGAACTGCGGAAAGGCCACTCGTTGTTCCGAACTGCGGGGTTGAATAGGTTGGTTGTCTTCGCGGAAATGTCGCGAACGGTCGCT
>CAZPUJ010000404.1:0-9183 GCA_964589725.1 uncultured Planctomycetaceae bacterium | reverse complement strand
GCTGGCTAATTCTTCAATCTGCGTCTGGATTCAAATACAAGCCCGAAGCGCAAGCGAGAGATTTCTGCGGCTTTCTCTCGCTTGCGCTTCGGGCTTGTATGACTGCACAGACCACCTAACCGGAGCAATTAGCCGGCCGTGGGGATTTCTGCGGATTCCCTTGCTTGCGCTTCGGGCTTGTATGCCTCCACAGACCACTTAACCGGACCAATTAGCCGGCCGTGCCAAACCGACTGAAACTTCGGAAGTCTGCGAAGACTTCCGAAGAAAGACCAAGAATTGCCAGGAATCCGTGAAGCGAGGGGTCAGTTTTCAGTTGCCATTCGCCTTACCTTCACGCCGTTGCCGGGCGTGGACGGCACGTTCAGAACAGACCCAGCACGGGGTGGCCGTGTTCGACGAGGCGGCGCGGGCGGTTAAGCGAGTCGTGGTACTCGGTCGCGGGATCAATGCCCAGCGCGTGGTAGATTGTGGTGATGAGATCGTACGGATGCACTGGATTGCTCTTGGGCCAAGCCGCGAAGCGATCCGATTCGCCGTAGACCTGACCTGGTCGCACGCCGCCACCCGCGATGAGACATGAATAGCATTCGGGCCAGTGGTCGCGACCGCCAGGGCCAACATTGTCGGTGGTCGGAGCACCGATCTTCGGTGAGCGACCAAACTCGCCAACCGCCACGACTAGCGTCGTTTCGAGCAGCCCGTGTGCAGCGAGGTCCGCCAGCAGCGCCGACAGCGTGTGGTCGAAGACCGGACAGCGGTGCTGGCGCAGTGTTGGGAAGTTGTTGCGATGCGTGTCCCATGACCCGTCCGGTCCGGCCACAGGCTCGTCGTCGGAACGGGCTGGCCAAGTCACCTGCACGAATCGTGTCCCCGCCTCGACCAGCCGCCGAGCAAGCAAGCAACTCTGGCCAAACCGCGTTCGCCCGTAGCGGTCGCGCGTCGCGTCCGATTCCGCGTCGAGTCGAAATGCCTGCACGGCTTGATGCGATTGCACCAGCGCGAGCGCTCGCTCGTAGTACGTGTCGAACGTCGCCGTTGTGCGAGCGGCTTCGCGTTGCGCATCAATGCTCGACCGCAGATCGACGCGGGATTGCAGACGGTCCAAAGTCACATCGCCGGGAAGCGCGAACGCTTCCAGCTTCAGCGGCTGAGTCGGGTCGTCGTACATCGTGAAAGGGTCGTACGCGGCGCCGAGAATTCCCGCCGACTGTCCGACGCCAACTTCCTTGCCCTCTTTGACGGGTCCACACACGGCGACATAACTCAACCCGCCCGACGGCGAGGGTCGCTGTCGAGCCACGATGGAACCGACGGACGGCAAGTCGTCTCGCCCTGGCGGCACGGCCAGTCCGGTCGACGAAAAGTTGTTCGGGTCGGTGCCGGTCATCAGCATGTAAATCGCCGAGCCATGATTTCGCAGTCCCTTGGGCTTGACCCCCATCGAGCGGATGAGCGTGAAATGCTGAGCTTGCTCGGCCAGCAGCGGCAGCACTTCTCCCAACTGCATTCCAGGGACGTTCGTCGCGATGGGCTGGAACTCGCCACGGATTTCCGCCGGCGCATCGGGCTTGGGATCCCACAGGTCAATGTGGCTGGGTGATCCTTGCAAGTAGACTAAGATCACCGCTTGGGCCGCGCCAAATCCGTTGGCCGCGTGCACCGAGCCAGTCGCACTCGGAGCCGCATGCACCGCTTGCTGTCGCAGGAACGTCGGCAGCCCCAGCCCGATCAACGACAGACCGCCGACCATCAACAGCTCGCGTCGCGAAACGGTGTCACACAATCGGCTGGAAGGACCGTGAATCGAAAACACGTTTCATCATCCAAACAGCGTGGTGATCGGCCGGCCGCCTTCTTCCACCAATGGAACTGGGCGGCCTTGGGCATCGGTGATTCGCAATTCGGAATCAATGCCGATCGAGTGGAACAAGGTCGCCGCGAGATCCGCCGGGCTGACGGGATGATCCGCTGGATACCCGGCGTCTTTGTCAGTGCTGCCGTAGACGGTGCCGCCGCGAATGCCACCGCCAGCCAACACGGCGGGGAAGGCGTGACACCAATGACCGCGTCCCCACGCTGGATTGCCCATCGGTGTGCGACCCAACTCGCTGATGAGCACGACGAGCGTCTCGTCGAGCAGTCCGCGCTGCGACATGTCTTCGATCAACGCCGAGTACGTTTGATCGAGTCGCGGCGACAATTGCTTCTCAACATCATTGCTGTGAATGTGCGAGTCCCAACTGTAGCCGTCAGGAGCTTCCCACTGGACGGTGACAAAGCGACCCCCCGCCTCGATCAGCCGCCGTCCGAGAATCGCCGCTTGTCCGAAGAGATGCCGGCCGTAGCGATCGCGCAGCGCGGGCGATTCCTGGCGAATGTCGAGCGCGTTGCGAATCGCTTCCGAGTTCGCCAACTCGAACGCTCGTCGCCAAAGTTGATCTTGAGTCCGCACGCTACGCGATAAATCAAGACTTTGTCGTGCGGAGTCGAACTGCTGCAACAACGTCTGCCTGCGGTTCAGTCGATCGAGCACCAAGTCCGGCTGCGGATCGAGGCCTTGGAGTCTGAGGTTCAATTCCTCTTCGGCGATGTCGCGGAAGTACGGATTGTCCTTCGCGTCCTTGCGGCGGAAGTTTGTCGCCAGCGCATTGAAGCTCCGTCCCAACCAACCGGCGTATTGGCCGGGATAGTCGTAGCCCTGCAAATGTCCCAGCGGTGCGGGGACGTACCAATAACTCGGAATTTCTTGGCCGCGACGCGTCGGATCGCGCTGGTCGAGGTACTCGATCATCGAGCCGATTGCCGGGCAGTCTTTGTCGGGCGTGGCGTTGAGGATCGTCTCCGGCAAGTGCCACGGCCGGCCGGTTTGAATCCAGTGGCAAGCGTGATGATTGTTGTGCGAGTGCGTCATGGTGCGAATGACGCAGAACTTGTCGGACATTGCCGCCATGCGCGGCAAGTGCTCGCTGATGGACAGCCCCGGCGTGCGCGACGCGATCGGCTGGAACGGACCGCGAATGCCGCTCGGCGCTGCCGGCTTCATGTCGAATGTTTCGAGCTGGCTCGGCCCGCCGTAGATGTACAGGAACAGAATCGACTTGGCCTTCGCCTCGCGCGGACGCTGCAGCGCCTCAGCCGCTTGCACCTGCGGTAGCCCGACGCCGAGCAATCCCAGTCCGGCGGCTTGCAGCATCTGCCGTCGCGTCGCCCCTTGGCAGACTCGCTGAGGAGACCCGAGTACGGTCAGCATAGGATGACCTCCAAACGCCAACACATCGAATTCGACGAGACGTCAACGCGAGGATCGTAACAGCCAGGTTCACGTCGACCAACCCAAATCCCGGCGTGTCTATCTCTCTCCCGTCGATCCTCCTGGTCTCATGCTCGAGCGGGTGGTGGTCCGATCGAGATCGTTCGTCGAATCTCATCCGTTTTGAAACCCAGCGCCGAAGGCCGGCGCACTCCAGGAAGAACCACAACGTCGTACAGCTCACGGACGATCCCTTCCAGCCACAGCCAATGCACCAGATCACCCGTCCGCAGATCGATCACGCACAATCCACAGTGTGCTTCGGCATCGTGTGACTTCAGGTTGTCATCCAAAGCCAAGCCCTGAAACGTGCGGTTCTCTCGGCACTGCGATAGGCCGACCACCGCGTAGTCGCCGATAAAACTTAGCCCGCGCAGATAGCCGGGGCAAAACGTCAGCGGCTCGAACTTCCCGGTGTCCCGGTCCACGCGTCCGAAGTGTCCGGTGCCGGAATCGAGCAGCCACAGTTGATCGCGATAAACGCGCGGCGAATGCGGCATCGACAGCCCGCTGACGATCGTCTCATTCGTCCGCACATCGATCACGCAGCCGCCATCGCGTCGCCGCTCGCGCCAGCCGTCGGCCACGTCGCTTTGACTGACACTCGTCACATACGCCGCCCGGCCAGTGTCCATCGCCAGTCCGTTGAGATGACAGCGATCCTCCGCCGCCAGCTTCGACAGAAAGGAAGGCTTCCACAGGGGAACAAAGCTGTGCCGGTCACTGATCGTCGCCAGGCAGCCGAACAACGTGTTGACAAACACCACACGACCGTCGGCATCGACCGCCACGTCATGAATATCGAGATCACCCGTAACGTACCCGACCTGCGGCACGTAGACGCGGTCATACCCGTTCGCCACTTGGCCCGCGTCGAGCGCGTTCTCAAACCGCCAGAGTTGGTACAGCGACGTCATCCATAACGTCTGCCCATCGCCCCACAGTCCGAGGCACCGATTGAACGTTCGCTCAAAGACAGACAACCGTCCGTCCGGCTGCAAGCCGATCAAAAACAGCTTGCCCGTCTGATACGTCGTGAACGCCAAGCTAACCCGTTGCGCCGCCAGCCACGAGGTGAATTGCCGTGAAGCAATCGCTTCGAAGAGTGGCTGATCAGAGGGCGTCGTGCCAAGTCGAGTTTGATTCAAATGTTGCCCCCCTTTGTCATTCGTGTAGACCGCAACGCAGAGCGTCGAAAATCGCGTTGAGTAATCAAAGACAGGAAGATCAACGACAGAAACATGTAGAACAGCGGAAGCAGAAGCTTGTCCAGATTTGATCCTCAATGGCGAAGTGCCCGTGATCTCCGGGAATCGCAGTCGGAGAGAGCTGATCTTTCTGTCGTCAATCTTCCTGTCGGACTTCAGTTCGCCCGTTCACACGGTCTCTGGCTCCGGATGTTTCCACGGAGCACGGTACGGGCGTCGCAGCAGTTTATTCGCTTCGGCATCGCCGATGACTTGGTGTTTGTCGGCGTCCCACGTCAGCGTGCGCCCCAGTTGCATCGAGACGTTGGCCAGGATGCTGCTGGCCGAGGAGATGTGGCCTTGTTCGATATCGGCAACCGGCTTGCCGCGTGTGTCGATGGCTTTGAACAGATCGAGCAGGTGATACCGAATGGCCGGAGCGACGTGCTTTTCGAGATCCTTTTCGGTCTTGTCGATCGGGTATTGCTCCAACTCGTAAGTCACGTCCTTGTGAATCGGCTGGCCGCCGCCGAAGGGGGTGAAGTCGTAGCTCGTGACGCTGGCTTTGAGCGTGCCTTTCTCACCGTAAAACGTCGCGCCCCAGGGATACTGTTCGTCGGGTGCGTGACCGTAGGTACGATGCTGCCAGTTGACGTTCAGGCCGTCGAATTCGAACGTCGCGGACTGTGTGTCGCTGATGTTTGCCTTGCTGCTCTTCTCGACCAGGATGCCGCCGGCCGAACTGATCCGCAGAGGCCAGCCGAGATCCAGCATCCAGCGGACCATGTCGAGCATGTGGATGCACATGTCGCCGACGATGCCATTCCCGTATTCCATGAACACTCGCCAGCTTCGTGGGTGAACGAGTTCGTTGTACGGCCGCAGCGGCGCGGGACCAGTCCACATCTCGTAATCGAGGTTCTCTGGCGGCATCGTGTCGGGTGGGTTCTTACGATTTCGCATGTGATAGTAACAGTAAATCTCTACCAGCCCGATCTTGCCGAGCTTCCCTTCCTTCAAGAGTTCACGAGCTTCCGCCAGGTGCGGCGTGCTGCGGCGTTGAGTGCCGACCTGCACGACTCGCTTGTACTTCCGAGCCGCTGCCAACATGGCCTGGCTCTCGACGACATCGACTCCGGTCGGTTTCTGGACGTACACGTCCGCTCCGGCCTTGACCGCGTCGATCATCGGCAGCGCGTGCCAGTGATCGGGCGTGGCAATCAGCACGATGTCGAGGTCTTCTTCCTTGAGCATCTCGCGATAGTCGCCGTAGGTGCGCGGCTTCTTCTTTGAAACTTGCCGCTGGGCCGTCATGTCGGCCGCCTCGGCGAGCAGTTTCTTGTCCACATCGCACAACGACACCACCTCGATCGGCGCGACTTGGATCATCCGAAAGAGATCCGCTTTGCCATACCAGCCGGTCCCGATCAGACCGACTCGCCGAACCTTCTGATCGGCCCCAGCGGCATACGCTCCAATCGACAGCGAGGCCAAACCAGCACTGCTGACTGACAAGAACTCACGACGATGCATGATTGATAAATCCTGATATGAAGTTCGTCAGAGGACGCTGAACTCACCTTTGAGGGACGCGTGTCGAAAGGCAATTCACCTACCAATCCACCAGCACTTCGTATGCGCTGAGCAATGGATCATCCGACAACAGCGTCAGTTGTTCGGTCTGTGCTTGAGCCACCAACATGCGGTCAAAGGGGTCACGATGGTGAAACGGCAACGATGCGACCGCTTGACAGTGCATCTTCGTGACGGGTAGCCACGTGATTCCGTTGAAGTCCAACTCACGGTCGATAATTGTTGGCCAGTCACTCGCCAATTTCAGCTTTCCGATGCTCACTTTGATCGCGATCTCCAGTAACTGGCTGCGCTGAAAAACAGCTCATTCGCGTCGTCGAGGAACGCGGCTCGCGCCCGGGCGGACAGGCGATGATCGTTGGCAATCAGCCACAACAACGAGTGTGAGTCGACCAGCAGCCTCATGGCATGTAGTCCGCGAAGTCTTCGAGAGGCGCCTGAAAGTCATCCGCCATCGCGATCAACAATTCCGGCGCTCCCCCGATGCGACGAGTCCGCAGCGGCAAGTCCACTGGCAGCAACCGAACTCGCGCGGCGGCGTCCTTCAGGATGATGACCTGCTCACCATGGACTGCTTTGTCGATAAGTTCAGACAATTCGTCGGCAGCGACTTCGAGTGAAACCTGAATCATGAGCCGTCCTCGCTTCGTGTTGGACCAGCGATCGAACCAGTTTGTGAAACACCATCCTAACCGATCCCTGGTGAAACGAAACAAGCCTTGGATCTCAAGTTCGCCTCGCCCTTTGTCTCATTTCCCTGTGTCTCATATCTCTGCCAAGGATTCTTCTGCCAATCCGGTCTTATCGTCCGATGCCGCCGCCGCCCATTTCGCGCATGCGAGTTTGTTTGGGAGGCGTGTGCAGCTGGAAATGGTCGCGGCCGAGGATGTTGGACAGTTCGGTTTGCAGGTCGGCGTTGCAACTGACTTTCATTTGGTTGGGAGTGCTCAACACGAATCGGAAGTGGCTCTCAGGCGTTTGTGGATCAGCGCTGTCGACAATCAAAACGACATCGGTTTTGCCGGGGTAGCGTTGAAGAATCTCGCGCGTGCGGAGCAGTTCTCGTTCGCCGTGCAGGCCGCGTTGGAAGTTGATCGCGATCTGCGTGGTGAACTGCTTATCGGCTTCGTCGACAGTCAGCAATTGATTCACGATCACGTTCGGCTCGCGGCCACGGCGGTCGACTTTGCCCTTCACGAACACGACCGCTTCGGGTTGAACCTTTTCACCTAATCGAGCGTAATCTTCGGGCCACATGATGCAGCGGACGATGCCGGTCGGGTCTTCGAGGTCGAAGTTGACGTACTTGGTGTTCCCGTTCCGGCTCGGTTTTTTCGTGATAGCTTTCTTGATGCTGCCGATCATGCCGCCGAGCAGCACTTCGGTGCCGTCCTCTAAATCGCCGAGTTGTTTGTTGTCGTGCGTAACGTGTTGTTCCAACTTGTCGGCGAACTGCGTCAGCGGGTGACTGGTCAGATAAAAGCCAAGCACTTCCTTCTCGCCGGCGAGCTTCTGGCCGTGCGTCCAATCGGAAGTTTCGGGCAAAGAGCCTCCGGCCGTTGTCGCGTCTAGCCCGGCCGCGGGCGCGTTGTCATCGTCGCCGAAGAGGTTCCTCTGGCCCCGTTTTTTGTCTTGATGTCGAGCGACCGCGGCGGAGACGGCTCGTTCCACAGCGGCAAGATGCTGTGCTCGGTTCGGGCCGAGCGAGTCGAGCGCGCCGGCCTTGATCAAGATTTCGAGCGCCGCTTTTTGCAATTGCTTCGGGTCGAGTCGCTCGGCCAGGTCGAAGATGTCTTTGAAGAGGCCGTTGGTCTGGCGTTCGTCAGCGATCGCTTGCACGACTTGCTGGCCCAGACCTTTGATGGCTTCCATCCCGAACGATAGTTGCCGCTCGCCGATGACGGCGAACTTGGCCTCCGACGAGTTCACGTCCGGCGGCGCAATCGTGATTCCCATGCGGCGAGCATCGTCAACGTGTTCCGAGATGCGCGCCGAATCTTCCATGCCACACGTCAACAGCGCGGCCATGAACTCGGTCGGATAGTGAGCTTTGAGGTACGCCGTCTGGTAGGAGACCGCTCCGTAGGCTGTCGAGTGTGACTTGTTGAATCCGTACCCCGCGAACTTCTTGATCAGCTCGAACAGGTCTTTCGCCAGTTGTTCTGACACGCCGCGCTCGACAGCTCCTTGGACGTAGCTGTCGAAGTAGCCTGCGATGATATTTTCCTTCTTCTTGCTGATCGCCTTGATGCACTTGTAGGCGTCGGCCAGGTCGATGCCGCCGACGCGGTTCAAGATCCGCATGACCTGCTCTTGGTAGACCATCACGCCGTAAGTCTCTTCGAGCACCGCGTCGACAAGCGGGTGAAACTTGTTCGGTTCTTTGCGGCCGTGCTTGATGTCGACATAGTCCATGACCATGCCCCCTTCCAGCGGGCCGGGGCGGTACAGCGCCGACGTGGCGATGATGTCGGCAAAGCGGTCGGGCTTCATCTTCGTCAGCAGGTCGCGGATGCCGCCGCCTTCAAATTGGAAGACACCTTTCGTTTCGCCCCGTTGCAGCAGTTCGTACGTCAGTTGATCGTCGACCGACAGCCTGTCCGGGTCGATGTCAATGCCACGGTGTTTCTTCACATTCTGCACGGCCTGGTGCAGGATCGTGAGGTTCCGTAGGCCCAAAAAATCCATTTTCAGCAGCCCGGCTAGTTCGACATGCGGGCCATCCCATTGCGTGACAACGTCTTCCTTGCCGGAGATCGTTTGCAGCGGGATGTAGTTGTCGATGGGAGCGTCGCTGACCACGACGCCGGCCGCGTGCGTGCCCGCGCTACGTGAGAGTCCTTCCAACTTTTGGGCGATGTCCAGCAGTTTGTGGATTTCGGGATCGTTGTCGTACGCCTCTTTCAAATCGGGACTTTGTTGGATCGCATCCTTCAGTTTGATGTTCAATTCATCCGGCACCGACTTCGCGATCTGATCGACACGAGTCAGCGGAATGCCGAGTGCTCGGCCGACATCACGGATCGCCAGCTTGGCCTTGAGCGTGCCGAAGGTGCCAATCTGACAAACGTTCGCGGCACCGTAACGCTG
>CAZPUJ010000403.1:0-6261 GCA_964589725.1 uncultured Planctomycetaceae bacterium | reverse complement strand
GAGCCAGTCAGCTTTATCTGTCTCGTGCCGACTTCGTGATCACTCGCCTGACCTGGAACGCCGAACATCTCGAGCGACTCGGCCGAGCCTGGTGGGCCGTGCCAATTTTCTGTGGCGTCGTTTTTGCGGGACTCGCATGGCGGATGCTGCGTGGCCGAGCGGCCGGATTGGAACAAACCAAGCCAGCACGTGGTCCGGAGCAAGCAGCGCAACTCGCGAGCGTCGCTCCTCCGCCGCAACGAAGCACGCCGCCGAAGAACCCGCTGGCAACTTGGCATGTCGCTGCGCCGACGGACGCGCCGACAGCGAAGCAGTCCTCGCGGCAAGGCACGTCGGACAAGTCGGCAAAGGTCACGAGAGCACTGAGAGAGGCTCCGTCACCAACAAACGTCGCGGCATCAACCACGCGTGTTTCCATAGAATCGCTCGATGGACGACGGCGTGGCCGAGGGATGTGGAAAGGATTGGCCCTTCTGACTGCGGCGGCGTTGTTGCTGTTCGCTGTGAAGCAGTCGGGGAATTGGTGGTCCGATTGGTCGTGGTTCGTTGCGTCGCGACATGAAGCCGACGGACGCTGGAACGAATTCGCTCGATTTCACGATTTCTCCGCACCACGAGCCGCCGAGCTGCCGAACCTCACGAGATTCGACACGCTGCGAACGACAGCTCCTGATCTTCCGAATGCGATCCCGATCGAAGAGGCTTCGCTGCGCCAAACGGCGCGCTGGCCGAGTGATCGAGTCGTCGTGAGGCAGCCGATGTTGGTTGAACGCCGGCGTGATGCCGATCCGGCGCTGATCGGCACGGCACGCTGGCTGCCGCTCACGAAAGCGGTGCCCGTCGCCGCGATGAACCGTTTGTCAGAAGTACCGTCGGCGGAAATCAAGCTCACCAGTGAGTCGCTCGCGACCGAGTTCGCATTCTCCGTCGCGTCGACAACGGTTCCTAAACGTCCGTTCGACCCGCCGGCTGAGGAACTCACGCGGCCGCGACCGATTCTTGCCAACAGCGCGACGTTGCAGACTCCGATGCGGCGCACGCTCGACCTCGTGCCGCTTCCATCGGCATTGAGCGCAGCGCTCGGTTTGCGGCCAAAGCCGTTGGACCGTTTCGGCGTGTCGATGCCAACACGGCAACCAAACTTGTTGCCGGACTCGGAGATCGCCGTAAGCTTGATCGTGGCCACAGCAACCGAACAGCCGTTGACATCAAGTTCGATTTCCCTCGTACGCGTGGAATCACCGGCCGCGAGTTTGGTCGTGGACACCATGAGTTCCTCGCCGCGCAGTCTGCTTCTCGAACGTCGCCCAATTCCGCTCGAACCACTGGACCGCGACTCGTTGCCGATCGTGGATGCCAACGTCCTCGCTAAACCGATTCCTGTCAACCCGCTGCCTCGTTCGACGGTCCCTCCCCAATTGTCGACTCTGATCGAGGAAGAGCCGCTGCCTTCGTCGGCTCCTGCGGACGAAGAAATCGTCGTTCCCGTGCCGCCGGTGATCTTGGCTCGCTATGAAATTGTCAGCATCGCGTCTGTGCCGGACACGACACTCGCCAAGCCGCGCGAAGACCTCGCCGCCTTGCGGCGCATCACCACGGTCGAATCCGTCGAGCTGGCGGGTTCGACCTTGTGGAGTTTGCTCAGCGCGCAGATTGCTCGACGTGAGACACGTGTTCTGACCGGCATGGCTGTGGCCACGATTGACGACGCACCCGGAGCAACGGACGCTGCTCCAGCCTTGTTGCAGACGTCGGCGACGATGATCGTTGAATTGCTGCTGCAGGCGACGCTCGCGCCGCTGCCAAAGGTGCCGTCGACTGGCCCCGCACTGAAGTCAACCCCAGAGGTCTTTGCCTCGTTGGCACAGTCGCTTCCGCGAGGCGGTGCGACCGTTCGGTTGTCCGTCGCCGAGGCACCGAACGCTCCGTTGTTCAAAGCCGCAACGCCGTCGATGCCGCGACGCATCAACGAATCCGCGGTGATTGGATTCAAGGAGGAGATTCAGCCGATCTTCGAATAAGCCTTCGCCTTGATGCCGTGTCGGCACGGGCACTATACCTCGCGCGGCCCGAATCGAGACATTGGCGAGCGGGGCGGCGTCAGCCCCCCGGTGCTTTCGCGGAACCGGCCGGCTGACGCCAGGCTGCTCGCCTCAAATGTTTCACCGACGGCCGCGAGAGATATAACTTGTTGCCGGATTTGCAAGACTGTCGAAGGAGACGGCCACGTGACGTTTCCGACGACGGATTGAATTGTCGGCTCCAGGAGCGAATCGAAATGCCTCATGTGCTGGTCAATCTGTACAGCGACACGGTCACGAAGCCGACGGCCGCGATGCGCGAGGCGATCGCTAACGCGGAAGTCGGAGACGACATGGCGGGCGAGGATCCAACCGTCAATCGGCTGGAAGCGATGATGGCCGAGCTGTTAGGCAAAGAGGCGGCTGTGTTCGCGTGCTCTGGAACGCAATCGAATCAGATGGGCGTGAAGTTGCATTGTTTTCCGGGTGACGAACTTTTGATCGAAGCGACTGGACACATCGCCTGCTTCGAAGCGGGCGGCCCGGCAGTGCTTAGCGGCGTGATGTGCCGGCAGATTCCGGGCAAGCTGGGAATGCTCGATGTGCCGGACCTCGAAGGAAAAATCAAAGCGGACAACCAGCACCTGTGCGTCACGCGGCTGGTCTGTTTGGAGAACACCACGAACGTCGGCGGCGGCCGAGCGTATCCCTTAGAGCAAATCGAACGAGTCTGCCGTTGGGCTCACACGAACGGGCTGAAGACGCATTTAGACGGCGCGCGGCTGTTCAACGCTTGTGTGGCTCGCGGCTATTCGGCGCGCGACGTTGGACGGCATTTTGATACGGTCTCGATCTGCTTTTCAAAGGGGCTTGGTTGCCCGATGGGCTCAGTCCTGGTTGGTAGTAAAGAGGAGATCAAGAAGGCTCGCCGCATTCGCAAACTGTTCGGCGGTGCCATGCGTCAAGCCGGCATCGCGGCGGCGGCCGCCGTCTATGCGATGGAGAACAATGTCGGGCGGCTAACCGTTGATCACGACAACGCGAGAGTTTTGGCTCGCGAGATCGCTCAGGTAGACGGGCTGACGATCGATGTCGACCAGGTCGAGACGAATCTAGTGTTCTTCGAGGTCGATTCGAGACTCGGCAACGCAGCACAGTTGTCGGCCGCTCTGCTCGATCGCGGGGTGAAGCTCGGAGCCTGCGGTCCGCAGCGTCTCCGCGCCTGTACGCATCTGGACGTCGGCCGAGACGACGTTTTGCAAGCAGTCGAGGTGCTCCGCCAAACGATGCGAGCTGGATTCAGCCAGTTCAAAGGCTCGGCAACTGGGCCGTACGCGAAGGCGTGAATGTCGCTTGAGGACCAGCTGCCGGTTCTCGCCGGCAACTTCTGATTTGTTGGCCAGTTGCGGTGTAATCGGCAGAAACTGCGCGCCGGGGCGGTGGGCGCAAAGTCTTCCCGGATTCTCGCCTGTCGGCTCATCGGCGGAAATTGCCGGTGTCGATAGTGAACTGTGGTTCGCTGCCGCCGATGGGACGATTGCACCACTCGCGGCTTGTGCGTAATGCGGGTCAAGCCGGTCGTAGTGACCGGGACGAACCGCTTCGCCATAGCCCGGATTATTCATGGCCTCCGCATGGAGATCACGTTTTATTCGACACTAACCCGAAGCGTAAGCGAGGGCGAGACATGACGAATCCCTCGCTTACGCTTCGGGTTAGTGTGGAGCCAGGAATGACGCGGACTGGCGTCGAATCGCTTTCTCTTCAGACCGTCTTGAGGTGACAACCATGTTCCGTAAGTCGAGCAAAGACGAAACCCAGTTGAATCGCTTTCAAACTCTCCGGTATCATCCCGCCCACAAGAATCGGGGAACCGATGCGACCGGCCGTTTCGGCAGGTCCAGCGGTTCCAAGAATGCCGACTCGACAAGGAGGACCGACATGGAAATCCACGGCCCAGGGATTGTCTCCGGAGCAGCCCCGATCCAGGGTGCTCAGCGAATTCAAAAGCCGACCGAGGCGAAGTCACTGCTGGAAGTCCCGCAGGACGAAGTCGAGATTTCGGCGGCTGGTCAGTTGGCGAGCAAGTTGACAGACAACGTCGATGGCACGTTGCGAGCTGAACGGCTGGCACGCATCAAGGCCGAGATCGACGCCGGCACTTTCGACACCGACGCGAAGCTCGAAGCTGCGATGATGAAGATGTTCGACCAGCAGGGAATTGACCTGGAAGGGTGAGCGTGAGCGAGCAGTCGCCGATCGACAAGTTTCGTGAGTTCCTGCTGACGAAAAAGGAGCGGCTCACGCTAGCGCGTTCCATCATCGTCGAAGAGGTCTTCGCGCAGCACGAACACTTCGACGCCGACACACTGGTTGCTCGCGTCACCACGAATAAGGGGGGCCGCCGCGTCAGCCGCGCGACGGTCTATCGTGCGTTGAAACTTCTGGAAGAAGCCGGCCTGCTCCGCAAGGTCGCGCGCCCCACCGGCAGCGAAGTCTACGAGCACGACTATGGCTATCCGCAGCACGATCACTTGATCTGCTCGAAGTGCGGACAACTGATCGAGTTCACCAACGAAGCGATCTCCGTCGTGGTTGACCGAGTTTGCGGCCAACACGGCTTCAATAAAAGTGGCCACCGGTTGGAGGTCTACGGCGTCTGCTCGACATGCAACGCTCCGCCGCAACGCCGCCATCGCAAGCTGGACTTGGTGTGAACTCGCCTGCTACTAAGGCGGCGTGATCCCGGCACCGCGCCACCAGCGAACGATGCCGAGCAACACCAGCAGCGACACTAACGCGACGCCCGCCAGGATCGCCAGGCTGGGGACATCGCCGAAGAGTCGGCGGATCGAAACGTTGCGAGTTGGCTCCCACATCCAAATCCATTTCCAGCCGAGCATCACCAACCCCGCAGCCATGCTGAGATAAGGCCCGTACGGCACGTATGACTGATTGAGCATCGTCTTCGCGACCAATCCGGCGAAAATGCCGCAGAATGGGGCCAACAAAAACACAAACAACACTGGCTGCCAACCTAGGAAGCTGCCGATCATCGCCATCAACGTGACGTCGCCAAGCCCCATCGCCTCTTGGCCGAGCACGATCGAAGAAATCCCTCGCGCGAACCAAGTCAGGCCCGCTCCGACCGCTGCGCCTGTGAGACTCCACGCCAACCCGTGCCAATGCGGATGTTGCTGGATCCATGAGGGAATTTCAGCGCCGAACGGCGCGGCCAACGGATGGTTCCAGTCCACCCAGAAGTGAATCAGTTGCACGTCGCCCGATGTGGTGGCGAGAATAATCGCCAGAGCTGTCCCGGTGTACGTGATCGGATCCGGGATGATGTACTCACGCAGGTCGGTCGCCGTCGCGGCAATCAACAAGGCGACGAGTGTCAAATGCGACAGTAAGCGGCCGTAGCGCCAAAGCGGGTCGGGCAGAACTTCCGGAGTCCGCTGCCATTCGAATCCCACAATTGTCAACACGCTGATGGCGAACATTCCGGCGGTGACCAAGGTCGTGACCAGACGCTCCATTCGCCGAGGCGGCTGCTCGGAAAGTCGATTCACCCAGGTCGCCAGCACCAACCCCACGGCCAAACCGATACCACCAGCGATTAAGATGGCTAACCGCGCCAGTGCGGGCGAAAGAAAAAACATCTCGGTGGGGGTGAACACCACTGACATCGCGTCCTTTCAATTCGTGAAGCTTCCATCCGCGACTTAGCCGAGTTTCTTTCCAAGGTCAAGTTGCAGTTGGTGTTCGACAGAGCAAGTCCGACCGGTTGTCGATACGATTCCGCGAATAGCTTAGCCCGACTCAAACTGATAATTCGACGTTTCCAACAAATCGATTTTCCACAAGAATCCACACAGCATTTGGCTGCCGCCAGTCGGCAAGCCGACGTGAAAGCTCCAGGAGAAGATTCCATGAAGAAGGTCGAAGCGATCATTCGGCACTACAAGTTAGAAGAGGTGAAGAACGCACTCACCGAATCGGGCATTCAAGGCATGACGGTCAGCGAAGTCCGTGGCTTTGGGCGGCAGCGCGGTCACAAAGAGACGTACCGCGGCGCGGAATACACCGTCGACTTCCTGCCCAAGGTGAAGCTGGAAGTTGTCGTCGACGACGCCGACCTGCAAAAGGCGATCGACACGATCACCAGTCACGCGCGCACCGGCCAGATCGGCGACGGCAAGATTTTCGTGTCGAGCCTCGACGAGGTCATCCGTATCCG
>CAZPUJ010000402.1:0-3773 GCA_964589725.1 uncultured Planctomycetaceae bacterium | reverse complement strand
AGCCGAAGCTGCCGTTTGCGATCAACAGAAAGATTGTCCAATATGCATCGTCGCTTGTGATGCACTTTGCTTTGTTTGGCTAACTCTTTTTTTGGGGCCACCAACCAATTTGCCAAAGAACAGGCGACACAACGCAGAGGCTGAATGTCGCGGGTCGGAGATGATATCCGCAAGGGGGTGATTGTCAATCAACCGTCGCACATTTTTTTATGCTCAGTTTGGTCGCTATCATGTCGAGGCCGAAGGGATGTTGGAACTCCATTTCGGCATGTCGTAAGTCACTTCGGATCACCTAATTTTGTTTTCGGAATCTCTGCTGTGACAACAAGTTGCATCGGTCGGCGCAAATCAGAGCTCGATTCACCCGCC
The DNA here is from genome assembly GCA_964589725.1 of uncultured Planctomycetaceae bacterium. Classification (GTDB taxonomy): domain Bacteria; phylum Planctomycetota; class Planctomycetia; order Planctomycetales; family Planctomycetaceae; genus CAYSHJ01. Next base: position 3,404 of record CAZPUJ010000402.1, on the reverse strand, counting down.
CTCTGCATCGATCTCGATGCGATGGAGCGGAATATTCAGAAGATGGCTGAGTTCATACGTCGGGGCGTGAAGAATTGGAGGCCGCACGCGAAATGTCACAAAACCCCAGCCATCGCGTTAGCGGAATTGGCCGCTGGCGCGATCGGCGTGACGTGCGCGAAGGTCTCAGAAGCTGAAGTGATGGCGGCGGCAGGAGTGCGAGATATCCTCATCGCTAACATGATTGTGGGAAACACAAAATGGGAGCGGCTGGCGGCGCTCTGTCGCTCCGCCGATCCGATCGTGGCATGTGACCACTATGCCCAGATCGAACCCTTGGCGGCGATTTGTGTTCGCAATGGTGTGACATGCCGAGTGATCGTCGAGGTCAACATTGGACTCGATCGAGTTGGGACTCGGCCCGGCCGTGACACCATCGAGTTGGCTCAGGCCATCGACAAACTCACGGGTGTCGAACTGGTTGGCGTCATGGGGTACGAGGGGCATCTCCTGCAAGTTGCCGATGCCGACGAAAAGCGGCAATGCATCCGTGATGCCATGACGGTTCTGGTCGAAAGCGCTGACAAGCTCCGACAGGCCGGCCTGCGGTGCGACATCGTGAGTGCTGGTGGTACGGGATCGTATCAGATCAGCGCCGAATGTCCGGGGATCACCGAACTCCAAGCCGGCGGCGGAATCTTTGCCGACCCGTTCTACCAGCAGCAGTGTCACGTGAATGGGCTTGAATCGGCCCTGACGGTTTTAGCCACGGTCGTTAGTCGGCCGACACTTGATCGGGCCGTGTTGGACAGCGGCCGAAAGACTGTCAATCCCGACGTGCTACGACCGCTCGTGAAAGGTTGGCCGGATGCCGAAGCCGTCCGTCTGAGCGCGGAGCACTGCGAACTCAAGCTCGGGCCGCAGTCGCAGAATCTGAAGATCGGTGACAAGATTGAACTCATCGTTGGCTACGCGGATTTCACCACGCCGCTACATGATTTCTTTTACGGCTTTCGAGGTGACCGGCTGGAAGTCGTCTGGCCAATCCTCGGCCGCGGCAAGTTGCAATGATCTCTGTGAACGACATTCCTCAACGCGGTCTCAAGGTCTGCACAGTTTTTGAGGTCGACGCATGCGTGCTCGCTCCGGCAAAAAGAAATCGCGGCTGGAGAGTTGGGTCAAGTCGGCCGCGACACCGGTGTTCTTGATGTCGGCCGGACGGAGAGTGCTCTTCTTCAACGTTGGCTGCGAACAGTTGACCGGTTGGACGGCGGATGAAATTGTTGGCGAAATTTGTGAGTTCCAGAGCGACTCGGAGCCACAGGAATTGCGTGCGTTGACCAACTCCTTGTGTCCGCCGCCGGAGGTGTTGGCTGGATTTGAGCGAGACGTGCCGACATACGTGCCGAACAAACAGGGTGCTCTGGCTGCGCGGCTCGTGAAATTCGTTCCCCTGCGTGACACCTCCGAACGCGTGACCAGCGTGTTGGGAATCGTTTCGCCGATTCCACCTCCGCCGGTCGCTCAAGCACCGTCTTTGGCTTTGAGGTATCACGCGGAATTGTCGGCCTTGCGTTGGACGTTGCGGCAGCGATATGGCCTCAAGAGCGTGATCGCCCGCGCTCCGTCCATGCTGCGAGTGCTCGAGCAAATTCAGGTCGCGAGGCATTCGGCCGTGCCCATTCACCTGACTGGGCCGCGCGGCTCTGGCAAGGAACATTTGGCCCGAGCGATCCATGAAGGAGGCGAGACGCAGCAAGGCTCGTTCGTGCCATTCGATTGTCGGCAGTCGCCGTTGTCGCTGCTCCAGACATTACAGCGTCTGTTGCATCCCGACGCCGACGATTCAGGCCTGGGAACGTTGCAATCGGGGACGCTTTTCTTGTTCGACGTCGCTCATTTACCGCGTGATGTCCAGGAAAGGCTGTTGGCGGAATATCGACCGGATGGCGAGCGAGTTTCGCGTCGGCTGCCGTTACCGAGGCTGCTGTCGTCGAGCACGGAACGGCTCCCAGACGCGGTCGAGGACGAACGTCTGTTGCCGGAAGTATTCTATTTGCTGACGACGCTGACGATCGAAGTTCCGCCGTTGCGATCACGCGGCGACGACCTGATGCCGCTGGCGCAGGCCTTCCTGGAATCGCTCAATCGTGGAGCAAGCCGGCAAGTCACGGGATTCGCCGACGATGTCTGGCCGCAGTTACGGGAGTACCAATGGCCGGGGAATCTCGATGAGTTGGCATTGGTGGTGCAAGAGGCACGCGAACAGTCGACGGGGCCGGTCATCGAAGTCAAGAATCTCCCGCTGCGATTCCGTGCCGGTCTGGAGGCTCAGTCAGTCGGTCCAGCCTCACGCGCCGTTGACAATCCGCTGCCGCGGTTGGAGCCGTATTTGGCGCAGATCGAACGCGAGTTGATCGAGCGTGCGCTGACGCAGGCGAAGCAGAATAAGACGTTGGCGGCGAGACTGCTCGGTTTGCAACGCCCGGTGCTATACCGACGTATGCAGGCACTGAAGATGATCGAGCGTAGTGAGCCGGAACAAACCGGGGCGTGATTCGTGCGATTGATCCTGGGAGAACGCCGATGACGTCTGCCGAACGAACTGAATTGATTCGACGTGCGTTGGCCGCGCGCGCGAACGCATACGCGCCATACTCGACGTTTCTCGTCGGAGCCGCGTTGTTGACGGAATCGAGCGAGATCATCGTCGGCTGCAACATGGAAAACGCTTCTTACGGATTGACGATTTGCGCCGAGCGAGTCGCTTTTGGAACTGCGATTGCCGCCGGACATCGCGCCTTTCAAGCCTTGGCCGTCGCGACATCGGGCGGACATCCGCCATGCGGCGCCTGTCGGCAAGTCGCCGCCGAATTTTGCGATGACTTTCCCGTCCTCCTGATTGACGCCGATCAGCGCGACAGTGTCGTCGAGACCAATCTACGAGATTTATTTCCGGGAAAGTTCAAACTCTTGCCGTGCGAGTCGATTCCTGAATGAATGCGTCGAGGCCAACTTGCTGTGTTGGAGTTGGTGCAGTTTGTCGAGGGCCACGTCGGTCAAGACTTGCGTCGAACCGTCGGGCCAACGAATCGCGACCTTGTCGATCTTCGTCGCTTTGCCCAGGCCGAACGTCACGGGAAGTTCGACTTGCGAGAGATAACTCTTCGTCGGCATGACTTGGCGACGTTGGACCGTTTTGCCGGAATGGACTTCGACGATGGCGCCGATCGCGTCGCGATTCGTCTTTCCGCTGCCAATGAGCTGGAAGCGAACCCAATGATGGCCGAGCTGCTGCTCGTTGCGCAAGAGCCGGGGTGACTGACCGCAGGTGGCAATCAAGATATCCAAGTCGCCATCGCCGTCGATGTCGGCATAGGCCGCGCCGCGGCCGACACAGGGTTTCAAAAAATCGTTTCCACACT
>CAZPUJ010000401.1:0-7036 GCA_964589725.1 uncultured Planctomycetaceae bacterium | reverse complement strand
GCGAGCTTCCAAAGTCGTCACGAGCAAGCGGCCCTCGCCACACCTCTTCCAGAATGCGGCCGGCCAACCGTCAACCGTGTACTCGACATCCACATCCGACACCGCGACGCGAACCAATTCCACCGGTCGTTCATACTCCTGAGTGAATGGGATGCTGTCGCCAGCTTGCTGAGTTTCCATGCGGACCGTCGTCAGCCCCACGCGGTCGACGACCTGGCACACGAATTCGTCTCCCAGCAATCGTTCCAGCACGCGCGGGTCGACCCGATCAAGCATGACCCACAAATACCCCCCACCAAACAGCCAACGGCGGATTGCCGCCAGTTCAGCACCGTCATCCGCGAAGCGGCTGTCCGCGATGACCAGTTGGTCGAGCACTTGCAGGCTTTCCGCTCCCGTCAACAACTGTCGATCGAACAGGTACGTCAACCGGCGCGAGTGGAGTGCTTGCAGTCGCGATGCGACCACGAGTTCAGAGACCGCGTCGATGTTCTCATCGAATAACGAAATACCGGCCGCTGGTCGGCTGTCGGAATCCACGATCATTCCGGTCACAGACGCCTCGTTCGTCATCCGCAGTGTTCCGTCTGATTGCAGGAATCCAGAATTACTGCGGATCAAAACTTCTCGCTCCTGACGAGCATCCATCACCAGCGTGCGAATGTTGATGGTTTGTCGGGAATCGAGCACGACCGGCGGCAAACGGAGGGGATGCCAGCTCTGTAACCGGGATTTTGGAGGAATCCACACACGCCGACCGTATTGCAGGTTTGGGTCTTCTTCAAAGAACGTGTCGGCCAACAATTCCATCGGCTCGTCAGTCGGATTGACCAAGTGCAGATTCACGAGACCCCATCTGTCCGGCCGGTAAATCGCGATGCCGCCCTGCGAGATCGAACTGCCCACCCTCGCCTTGGCCTCTTCACCCCGCGCGATGCACGACAGTAACAGACAGACGGCGGCAACGAGCATGCGGAGACTGACCAAAAGCCAACGACCTCTACGGTGACAGCGACAACAAATCATAGGACGACCGTAGACCGGAAAAGGATGATCCGTTTGGTTTCGATCTCAAGTCCGCAGAGCCAATGTATCGTGAGTTTGACAGTGGCACTACCGGCGGCCTCACGGCTGGTCCATCTGCCTGGGAATCATCCGATTGTCCGCCAAACTTCATCACATGAGCCGTGATGGCTACAGTGTCGTACAGCCCAGCACTTCTGCGTGCAAGGAGCTGTGAAGCCGTCCTCGTGGAGGCGCGCGGCGTCAACGGTGTACGAGTCCCACGCTTTTGAATTGGAAACGACCATCCCATGAGAATTTTTTTGATTGCCAGCACGCTTGCCGTCATCGCGGTGCTTTCCAGTTCGCTCAGTGCCGCCGAGAAGCTGACTCTGGGCAGCCTGTTCACCGACCACGCGGTCTTGCAGCGCGACATCCCGGTGCCGATCTGGGGCAAGGCCGATCCGGGGAGTGAAGTGACGGTCGAGTTTGCAGGGCAAAGGAAATCGGCCACCGCGGATACCGACGGAAAATGGATCGTTCGACTCGAATCACTGCCTGCCAGCGCTGAGCCGCGCGAATTGATCGTCGTATCGAAAATCGGAAATCAAAAATCGAAAATTGCCAACGTGGTCGTCGGCGAAGTCTGGGTTTGCAGCGGTCAGTCCAACATGGCGTTTGGTCTCAAGGGATCGATCAATGGTGACGCGGCCATTGCCGCCGCCGGCGATGCGCAGTTGCGTCTGTTCAACGCAGCGGCTCGCGCCACAGATTCGCCGCAGGATTCCATCGGTGGCACCTGGGCCGTCGATTTGTCTCAAAGCGCTGGCGGATTTTCCGCAGTGGCCTATTTCTTTGGAAAAGAGCTACGTCAAAAGTTGGGCGTGCCGGTTGGCTTGATCAAGTCGGCCGTGGGCGGCACCGTCGCGGAAGCCTGGACCGCACGCGCGGACCTCGAGAGTAATCCAACATTGAAGCCCCTGCTGGACCTTCAAGCCACTCGCGTGGCCGAGCATCCGAAAGCTCTGGAAGCCTACAAACTGCGCGAACCCGAACTGTTGAAGGTGCATGAGCAAGCGGTCGCGAAGGCCAAAACGGATGGCAAGCCGGAACCGAAAAAGCCCACTCCGCCGCAAGACCCGGCCACGAACGGCAATCGACCGACCGGTCTCTACAATGGCTCGATCGCCCCGCTGCAGCCATTCGCGATTCGTGGAGCGATCTGGTATCAGGGCGAATCAAACTCGGGGCGCGGCAAGGAGTATCAGACTCTGTTCCCGGCCATGATCGCCAGTTGGAGAAAAGCCTGGGGCCAGGGCGATTTCCCGTTCCTGTTCGTGCAGATCACGCCTCACAACGGCATGTCGCCCGAAGTGCGTGAGGCTCAGCGGATCACGACTCAAACGACACAGAACACTGCGATGGCAGTGACCACTGACATCGGTCATCCGACCGATATCCATCCGAAGGAGAAGCAGCCGATTGGCGTGCGACTGGCTCTGGCGGCGCGAGCGCTCGCCTATGGCGAACAGGTCGAGTACTCGGGACCGGCATACGATGCGATGAGCATCAAAGGTAACCGCGTGATACTCACCTTCAAGCATGTGGGCGGTGGCCTCGTGGCCAAGGACGGCGATCTCAAAGGCTTCAGCATCGCGGGCGCAGACGGCAAGTTTGTGGAGGCCAAGGCACTGATCGAGGGTGAGACCATCGTCGTTTCCAGCGAGGCCGTGGCCGCCCCCACCGCGGTGCGCTACGGCTGGGTGAATGTGCCGGACGTGAATCTCTGGAACAAGGCGGGGTTACCCGCATCACCGTTTCAGACCGATGGCGCGTTCGTACTGGAATCGGGCTTCGAGCCGTTGCTCGACGGAACCGATCTGACCGGCTGGCACTATGCGAACGGCCCGGCCTTCGACGGTCAGGCGAACGCCAGCGACGGACGGTACACCGCCCGAGACGGCCGCATCGTCGTGAACCCCGGCAAGGGACTGGCTCAAATGTGGACGACGCGCGAGTTCCCGCACGATTTCCACCTCAAGCTGCAATTCCGCGCTGGAGTCAACGCCGACAGCGGCATCTTCCTTCGCCAGCCGCAGCTTCAATGCCGCGACTACCTGGTGGCCGGCCCCTACAAGGATTTGAAGAACTACAAACCGCAAGACTGGAACGACATCGAAGTCATCGTGAAGGGCCACATCGCAACGTGTACCTGCAACGGCGAACCGCTGCCTTTTCCGAACGAACTGCCGACAACCGGCCCCATCGGGCTCGAAGCCGACCGCGGCCAAATGGAATATCGCCGCCTCCGGATCAAGGAATTGCGTTGAGGATCGAGATCGTCGTCGTCTAAGTCTCTGCGAGCGGACGTCAGACTTCAATTTCATCTTTCAGGAGATCCCGTCGATGAGGCTCCGAATTCTGATTTTGGGCGTGATCGCCGGAATGGCGTTTCCGGCGATGGCGGAAAACTGGCCGGCGTGGCGCGGTGCGGACGGAACTGGGATCAGCCGTGAAATTGGTCTGCCGCTGCGATGGAGCAGCACGGACAACATCCGCTGGAAAGTGCCGCTTGCGGAGCCGTGCAATTCGACGCCGATTGTCTGGGACGACCGAGTCTTTCTGACTCAGGGGTTGGACAAAGGCAAGCGGCGGGCGCTGATCGCTCTGGATCGAAAATCCGGAGAAAAACTATGGCAGCAAGAAGTGACCTGCGACGTGGAAGAGACCTCGCACGCGCAGAACCCACCGTGCAGTGCCTCACCTGTGACCGATGGCAAAGCCGTGTATGCGAACTTCGCGTCGGGCGGAATCCTCGCCTGCACGCTTGATGGCAAGCGGAACTGGCATCGCGACCTCGGTCCGGTCCTCAGCCGTTGGGGCAATGGTGGCAGTCCCATTCTGTACGGCGACCTGGTCATCGTGTTCCACGGACCGGGAACGCCGTCCATTCTCTACGGTCTGGATCGCGAGTCCGGACGCACGGTGTGGACTTCGGAAGAAACGCCGATCAACAGTCCGGTCTTCGGCTCGTGGAGCACGCCGGTTGTCGTGCGGAGTGGTGACCGCGATGAGTTGGTCATGCCGTTGCCGGGCGAGAAAGTCAGCGGTCCGGGCTGGTTCAAGGGTTACGACCCGGCCAGTGGGAAAGTGCTCTGGCAAATTGACGGCTTGGGCAACGAAGTCTACGCGATGCCTATCATCGGAGCCGCTGGTCGAGTGATTGTCGGAGTCTCTGGACACAACGGTCCCACGCTGGCGATTCGCCCGGGCGGTTTGGGGAACGTCACCGACTCGCACCGTCTTTGGCGCACCGAAACGAAGAACCCTCAGCGAGTCAGCAGCGGCATCATTCACGACGGTTTTCTCTTCTTGGCCGACGCGACCGGGATTCTCCAGTGCCTCAAAGTCGAGACCGGAGAACCGGTCTTTCAAGAGCGACTGGGTGGCAACCTGTGGGGTTCGATTCTGTTGGCCGACGGGAAGCTGTACGTCAACAATCTGGAGGGTGAAACGTACGTAGTGCGAGCGGCTCCGAAGTTTGAACTCCTCGCCACGAACAGCGTGGGTGAGCCGACCTATGCCGCGCTGGCCCCGGCTTACGGCGAACTCTTCCTGCGCACTCACGGGCATCTGTACTGCATCGCTGGCGGATCTGAGGGAACCAAGTAAAATCTTAGGTCAAAGGCCACTTTCATCGGCCTGCGAGGACAGGAGAGAGAACGGCATCGTGTGGAGGGCAGAAGTCCTCAGCACTTCCAAAATCGCTCGGCAAAAGTCCGGCAAATCATCGGGTTTACGGCTCGACACGAAATGCCGATCCACGACCACGGAGGCGTCGCTGAAAATCGCGCCGGCGTTTTCCAGGTCGTCTTTGATACCAGGCGAGCCGGTGACTTTCACGCCGCGATAAACCTTCGCGGAGATCGGCATCCAGCCGCCGTGGCAGATCGCGGCGATGAGCTTGCCGGCGGCGTCGAAGTCGCGCAGGAGTTGCAACACCTTCGGGTCTCGCCGCAACTTGTCGGGCATCCAGCCGCCGGCACACACGACGCCGTCAAAGTCGCGAGCGTCCATCTCGGCGATCGGCGCGTCCGACACGCAGGGATAGCCGTTCTTGCCGACGTACTTCTGCCCCGTCTTCGGCCCCGCGACCGTCACGTGGTATCCGGCGTCAATCAGCCGCAGCTTCGGATACCAGAGTTCGAGGTCTTCGTAGTGGTCTTCGACGAAAATCAGAATGCGTTTCGACATCGCTCATTCTCCGTTCAACAGTCGTAATACATCGTGAACTCGAACGGATGCGGGCGTTGCCGCAGCGCGTCGACTTCGTGAGTCATCTTGTACCAGACCCAGGTATCGATCACGTCTTCGGTGAACACGTCGCCGCGCAGCAGGAATTCGTGGTCGCGGCGCAGGGCGGCGAGCGATTCGTCCAGCGAGGCGGGAACCTTCGGGACCGATTGCAGCTCTTCCGGTTCGAGGTCGTACAAGTCTTTGTCGAACGGCGGGCCGGGGTGGATTCGGTTTTGAATGCCATCCAGCGCGGCCATCAGCACGGCCGACATCGCCAAATATCCATTACACGAGGCGTCTGGGACGCGGAATTCGATCCGCTTGCTTTCCGGGCTGGGGCTGTGGACCGGGATGCGGATCGCGGCGGAGCGGTTGCGGTAGCTGTACGCCAGATTGATCGGAGCCTCGAAGCCGGGGACCAGTCGTTTGTAGCTGTTCGTCGTGGGACAGCAGAAGGCCATAAGAGCGGGAGCGTGCTTGAGGATGCCACCCAGCGCGTGCAGCGCCAGATCGCTGAGGCCGCCGTAGCCGGAACCGGCAAACAACGACTGTCCGTGCTTCCACAGCGAGAAATGCAGATGCAGGCCCGAGCCGTTGTCATTGAAGAGCGGCTTGGGCATAAACGTCGCCGTCTTGCCGCGTCGAGCAGCGACATTCTTCACGATGTATTTGTAGAGCAGCAAGTTGTCGGCGGTGTGGAGCAGCGGGCCGTACTTCATGTCCACTTCGCACTGGCCGCCGGTCGCGACCTCATGATGCTGGCCTTCGACCTCCATACCGCAGGACATGAGCGTCAGCATGATCTCGGTACGCAGGTCTTGCAGGGTGTCGGCTGGCGGCACTGGGAAATAACCCTCTTTGAACCGAATGTGATAGCCGGCGTTCGGCGACTTGGTGCCTCGGCCGCGATTCCATTGACCCTCGACGCTGTCGATGTGGTAATAGCCTTCGTGCTCGTTCTGATCGAAGCGGACGTCGTCAAAGACGAAGAACTCCGCTTCGGGGCCGAAATTCGCGACGTCGGCGAGGCCCGTTTGCAGCATATAGTTCGTCGCCTTGCGAGCGACGTTGCGAGGGTCTCGCGGATAGTCCTGCCGCGTGATCGGGTCGAGGATGTTGCAGGTCATGGCCAGCGTGTGGCTCATGAACGGATCGACGAACGCCGTGCTGGCCTCGGGTACGACAAGCATGTCGCTCTCATTAATCGACTGCCAGCCGCGTAGCGACGAGCCGTCAATGCCAAAACCGTCCTCGAAGCTTCTCTCTTTGAGAATCTTGGCGGGGATCGTGAAGTGTTTTTGAGTCCCTGGAAAATCCATGAATCGCAGGTCGATCGCCTGAATTTCCCGTTCCCGGCACAGAGCCAAAACTTCGCGCGGCGTCATTGCGGCAATTCCAATCATGGTGAGTTTGACGAGTGGTTGTATGGTAGCGCTGGTTCAGCGACCGTTCCAGCCGTAGAACGGATTGCTGATCCGTACGACGGACTGATCAGGCAAGACATACCGAGCGATCATGCCGCGGCGAACGGGCCTCGTGCAGGGCGTATGCCTAGGCTCCGGCAGTCAGTGAGATTCCTTGACGCATTCCGGTTCCAGCGGTCCGAGAACGGCAAGGTCTCACTTCCGGCGTGCCGATGTACTGGCCGGTTGAGAACCCGGAATCGGATTTGTATCATGCCGCCGTGTTGACGCTGCTGTAGCCGTCGACTTTACCGGGTTTATGGCGTGCGTATCGT
>CAZPUJ010000400.1:0-3399 GCA_964589725.1 uncultured Planctomycetaceae bacterium | reverse complement strand
TCCGTCCGCATCGGGTTTTGAGCCGAAAGCGTATTCGTGGTAATTCGCATATCCCCAAGCATCCGAGATTGTCTCAAAACGATCGGCCACACCGTCGTTGTTTGAATCGCTGACGCGAGTCAATTCGCAACTTTGCGTGACTCGGAACGCGTTGTCTTTCCACGCCAGCCCGAAGATCTCGTCGAGTCCTGTGGCAAACCGGTGAAAAGCAGGGGTTGGTTTGGCCGCATCGACACCGTCAATCAGATAGATCTCGCCATGCCGTGTTCCCACGGCGACTCGGCCGTCAGGTAGCACCGCAAAGGCCCCCGCCTCGATGACCGTATCCTTCGGCAATGGAATGTTGACGATCGGATAAAACTCGCGCTCGCGTTCCTCGGTTCCCCAGCGCTCGCCAACCTCCTCGGCGCGCAGAGTACAGATCCCAGGAATCGTGATCAGTATCAACAGGCAGAGGCGTCGCAGGTGACCAAAGGCGGTTTCAGAACCGTAGCCACGTTCGCCAGTGCGTGGGCGAGCCGGTGCGATCCCCACGTTCTGGCGAACGTGGCTACGCAAGCGGGTTCTGCAACTGGCCCTACTTCTTGAGTGGTTCATACAGAAACTCCAGAGATGATTTGCCTTGGGGAATTTGCAGTCGCAGCAGCAACTCGGATCGCTTGGGCTCGTCGGACAGCGATCTCAGGTTCGTTTCAGTTTTCGGAATCGTCAGCCGCAATCGGCCACTTCGGAAGACACGCTCGGACTCTTGGCTGATGTCTCCGGTGAGTACTCGAAACCAAATGAATTGCTGCATGGGCGAGTCAAACTGTAGGACTCGTGTCAGCCGTCGTTGCTCTTCGGCTCCTGTCGCCACCGATCGATCCTCGATCTCAATGGTGCCGCTGCGGTACATGAACGTGGGAATCGACAATTCACCGAGGAAGTATCCGCGAAACTGATACCCGACATTTTTGGGACACAGCGGGTTGGGGTTGGTCCGAGCCTCTTTGGTCATCACCGGCAGCAGCGGCCACGGAGAGTTTTCATCTTCGAGCTGCACGAACGAAACATCCTGAGCCAGAGTGATTGGTTCGCTACTCGGATTGAAATCGCCCGAGCCCTGGCCACTCCAATTGACGCCGATGAAGTCACCCTGCCAGATGGCCGACAGCGTTCCGGTTTCGGCGTTGAATGCGTAACTCAGCTTCTCGGGGAGACCGACGGCAATGCCTCGAAAGCCGGCCACGCGACTGCGTCCGCGAAACGTTTTTGCCTGATCGCCGACCGACTGTTTCGTGCTGACACTGCGGATGCCGGATGGATCGGCGGCGGATGTTCCGAGCGAGAGGTAGTACCAGATGGCTTCAATCTGCCGGTCGGTGTCGCCATCGAGAATCGTCTTGTGCGCGGCCACACCATTGGGCCAGGCCGTCGGCATGATGGTCCGTGGACGAAACGCACCAGGGTTTCGCAAGTAGCTGTTGAACCAGCCCGGCTGAAGTCGCTGATAACTCGTCAGCAGGTCAATTCCTTGATTGACCAGCGCGGCCTTCCCATTGAAGTTGTGACAGGCGACGCAGTTCAGACCCTTGTCGCCGAGCAACTCGCGACCCGCCGCGCGCAGCAGCTTTTCTCGTTCACGCTCGCTCTCGGAGCGACTCTCCGGACTCGGAATCTTCATGTCCGTGCTCTTCAAAACGTCGAGGCGGGTGAAGACGCTCGGCAAATGCTGGAGATTGGCCGTGCCATATTGCGGCATGCGAGTGGCCATGTAATGGCGGACGCTTTCGCCATCGAAGAGCACCTTCTTCATTGTTGCTGGTTGCAGCTTGGCCCCGACCAGCGTGAGCGGCGGCGGGATGCGACCGTCGTCACCGAGTTTCAGCTCGCTGCCGGCAAAGAACGGGTTGTGTGTGTCATGAACGCCTCCGAAATCATCGCGAACATGACAGGCGATGCAGTGAAATGCGGTCAGCGTTTTCGCCGCCACAAGTTTGTCCGAGTCGGCGGTCGGTTGTTCCCGCAGCGATGCGATGATCGCCTTGACCTGAACCTCTTCGAGATGGAAGCGAGGACTACGGTCGCTCGTCTTGGACAAACAGCCGCGCGACAGATCCGCAGTTCTCAACGAACCAATCAGCGGAGCCGCCGCTATGCCAGGGAGTTCATGGCACGCAGCGCAGTTCAGTTCCTGAAAGTATTTTCTTCCTTTCGCCACCAGCGATGCCTCTGGAACCAGAGCCTTTCCTGGAAGTGGCTGTTCTCCAATCAAGTAACCGGCAATCGCCAGCGACTCTGCGGGAGTGAGCTTCATGTCCGGCATTCGCCCCGAGCTTCTGACCCGCAACGGCTGAAACAAGAACTCGCTGAGCGACTTCACGCTGTACTTCGAGCCGACATGTCCTTGCTTCACGGCCAGCGGCTTGACGGCCTTCTTCGCGGCGAGTGCGTTGTCCTCGTCGTCGTCTTCCTCGTCGTTGCGTTTTGGTTTTTGAAGCGAGCCGTCGAGTGCTTCCTTCGGACCATGACAGGCAACGCACCCGACCGAGTGAAACAGCGTTTGGCCCTGCTGACGATCAATCTGCTCGGGTGCTTCCGTTTGAAAGACGGTCTTCGACTGGGCGATCAGAAAGTGAGTCAGTGCTTCAGCGATCCGCTCTCGTTCCGCTTCCGGCTGCGACACCAACACGTCCGGCATCGTCGTCCCAGGATGAGTGGCCGACGGCGAGGCGAGGTATCGCCGCAGATATTCGGGTGAGATCCTCGCGCCGGCTTCGGCCAAATCCGGTGCCGACTTTTCAAACAACGAACCTCGTTCGACGCCGCTGTGACACGCCGCGCAACGCAGTTCCGAAATCAGCAAACTCCCCGCTTGAGTCTGAGTGAGCGGATGGTGGCCGGGCAGAGCCGGGTCGCCAGCAGCGACAAACGAGTTGGCGATCACCAGCGAGGAAGTCACGAATGCAGTGACGAACCACGAATGACGCAACCCCGTTGGGGTAGAATCGTGTCTCGCGTGCGTAACCCAGGGTAGCTCGCTTCGCGAGCAACCCTGGGCTGTGAGACGCAACTCCTTCGGAGTAATGGCAGGACTCATCTCGCCAAACTTGGAACTACGATCACTCTTATTTCTCATTTCGATTTGTCTTCTTGCCGGTAATTACCAAGCTGTGCCTGGGGATCGTGAAAATGAAGGCCACCACGGACGATGCGGTCATGCGGGCGTCGGAGCCGTAGCCGGCGTTGTCGCGGTTGGGCTGGTAATAGAAGCTGCCATCGGTGCAGTGGGCCATCGTGAACCACCACCGATTGGCGTCCATCAGCTTGCGAAAGCTGTCGGGATCGACGTTCGCAGCGAGCGCTGTGTAGGCCATTCCCATCGCAGGCGAGCCGTGAGTATCGGGGAAGCTCTGTGGA
>CAZPUJ010000399.1:0-3458 GCA_964589725.1 uncultured Planctomycetaceae bacterium | reverse complement strand
GGTTCCGCCGACGCTGTGGGTTCACCCGTTGGTTGAAGATCGGTGGTTGGGTCAGACTCGGTTATTGGTTCCAGCTCAGCCGTTGGTTCCAGCTCAGCCGTTGGTTCCAGCTCAGCCGTCGGTTCCAGCTCAGCCGTCGGTTCCAGCTCGACCGTTGGTTCCGTGGTTGGCGGGGCTACGGCGCGGGCTTGATCGACTTCTCTTTGCAACTTCTGTTCGGCTCGGCGGCGAGTCTCGTCGGCTTCCTCTTTGCCGCTCTCGACGTCGGCGAACGCGACGACGTGGCTGCACTCCTCCGGACTCAAACCGCTCATCTCTTGCAGTTGATCAGGCTCGATCACCGACAGGTCATAGAAACTGAAGAATCCTTGCGAGACGAGACTCTCGGCCAGTTCTTCCGTCACGCATGGAATTTGTGAGAACGCGGCGACCGATTTTTCCAGTTGTTCATTCAATTCGTCGCGGGTCATCACCTCGATGTCCCAGCCGACCAGTTTGGACGCCAGCCTCACGTTTTGTCCGCGCTTACCAATCGCCAGCGAGAGCTGATCTTCGCGCACCAACACGATCACTCGGCCAAGCATGGGGCACAGGATGACATCTTCGACTTCCGCCGGCTGCATGGCGTTGGGAACCAACACCTGCAGCGAGTCGTTCCAGCGCACGATGTCGATCCGCTCGCCCGCCAGTTCGTCGACGATGTTCTTGATGCGTGCTCCGCGCACGCCGACGCACGCTCCGACGCAATCCACTTTGGTATCGAAGCACGACACGGCGACCTTCGAGCGATAACCCGCCTCGCGAGCCAACGAACGGACTTCGATAATCCGCTCGTTGACTTCCGGAATCTCGGTCTCGAACAATCGCAGCACAAGGTCTGGATGCGTGCGCGAGAGAATGATCTTCACGCGACTACCGGCCTTGCGAACGTCGATCACGACCGCGCGAATCCGCTCGCCGACGCGATGCGATTCACCGGGAATCTGCTCGCTCTTGGGCAGAAAGCCGTCGATCTTGCCCAAGCTGACGAGCGCCGATCCGCCTTCGAACCGCGTGATCGTGCCGTTGACCAGTTGACCTTTGAGTTCTTGATACTCGTCGAAGATCGAGTCCCGCTCCGCCTCGCGGATGCGTTGCATCATCACTTGTTTGGCGGTCTGCGCGGCGATGCGTCCTAGGATGTCTCCGAGCACATTCGATTCGATGTCCTTGCCGTCGCACTGGACGGTTGGATTTCCCGACTGCGGCTCGATGGAGACCGTGATGCTGAAGTCTTCGCCGAAATGTTTCTGCGCCGCCGACCGAATCGCCTGTTCAATCGCTTCGAACACGATCCCTTTGTCAATATTTCGATCGCGGTGCAGTGCATCGACGAATCGTAAGACGTCCGCCCCGTTCATACTGTTCCTTTCGTCGCGGCCGTCGTGCTGTTTGTCAACTTGACGTTCGTTACTAACGCGACGTTTCGCATCACCCTCCGAACGTTTTCGGCCAGGACGATGCTGCTGATTGTCGTCCGTGCTCGCTCGTTCAGGACGATGCCCCGCATCGTCTTCGGAATCAGTCGATTTCATCATGAATCCTCCCTCGAGACCGAGCCGAGCGGCTTCGATTTCGGATTCCCACTTCACCCGGACTCCAAACAAAAAAAGCGGGCACGAGACCCACTTTTCTCGTCGCTGCCGCCGAAGCGACAACGCCCTCAGCCATTCAAACCTGGCCGCCGGAGACGCGCCGACCAAAAAGGTAGGCTAACGTCCTTGAACAGACACACGTCTACATGTTCGACGCCCTCACGCGAATCCACGCGGTCTTGCCAACATCCAGAACAGTGTCACCAGGACCCGGAGCCGGCCTTTCAGCCAACTCCCCCACGGCCATCCGTCCGTCCTGCTGAGCGGGTGTGTGACGATACTTTTGCCCCCCCGGACTGTCAAGGAGCACGGTGCCGTCCGATCACGGCCGGCTAGTTTTTGGGTTCTACTGGGTCTGAAGTGGCTGATGAGAACTGTCTGCATTTTTGGGAAAGAAGATAAGGGATTATTCTCAGTGTTCCTCGTGTCCACCGTCGTGGTCGCCCGATGCTGACAGCTTCAAGAACTCACGCAGCAACACCGTGGCATAGGCTCCGGCGGGAAGTACGAATTCGAACAGCAGGCCGTCGGTCGTCGATTGGACGGTGAGGTCGCTCGGCCAGATCAACAGCGATCGACGAGTACCAGATGCGAGATCGCAGAAGCCGCGGAAGTGGTCGAGCGTCAGTTGACTGCATTCCAAGGCGAGTTGTTCACGCTGGGCCGCGACGTCGCGCGGTGGCTTCATCTTCGGACCGAACATCGGGCCGGTGAGCACCGTTTCGTGAACTCCGTAACGGCGTTGCTCGGCTTCGACATCGTCGACCCAGAACAGACCGCCGCTGGCGACGACTTGCATGACGTCGCCGGACAACACGCGATGCAGCAGTCCGTCTCGCAAGCGTTGGGCCAGCACGTCGTTGAAAAGCCAAGCTTGCGCGGCCGAGATGGCCAGACGTTTCAGGAATCGTTGTGGCCGAGCACTCTTCCCGGCCGCAGTGCCGCGGAGCAGATCGAAGCCGAGACGCACGGTGGTTCCGCCCCGGCCAAAGCGTTGTTCGCCAAAATAATTCGGAATGCCGAGGGATCGCAGGCGGTCAGCAATCAGCTTTGCTTTTTCAAACGCCGCCGGTTCACAGACGTCGCGAACCAGAACTCGGAAGCGGTTGCCGCGCAGATGGGCGGTGCGGAGTTTATGCCGGTGTGGCGTCGCACTGAGCAGGCGGATGTTGTCGCTGTCGATTGCGGACAGGCGTGGCGCGGCGCGGCGCGGGACGGAGACGAACTGCCGCGTCACGGCCTGTTTGTCCTTGAGGCCGGCCGTACCCAATTCACCCGGCGAGATATCGAGCGTTCGCGAGAGATGCCGTGTCAGTTCGTCCGCCGCGACGCCTCGCTTTTCGATCCACAGGAAGAGGTGTTCGCCGTCACCACTCGCCGCGTAGGCCGGGATTTCATCGACGGTGAAGTCTTCGGGATGCGTTTTTAGAGTGCCGCTGATGCCGGGAAGGTCGGCGGTGAGAAGCGGCAAGTGTTCGGTGTTGAACTCCGAGGGTTCAGTCTGCTCACTGTTCATGCGCAAGTCGATTCGTGTTGGTCGCGAAATTGGAAGAGTGAGAACGTAACGAGGGTCCACAGACTCTGGCGACCCTTCACCCTGTCCAGGATTATTCATGGCCGGCAGCCGAAGTCGTGAGACTTCGGTGCGATGTCAGGTCTTGCAGCCGAAGTCTCACGACTTTGGCCACGGCCGGCTCATTGGTCCGGTTGCGTGGTCTGTGGAGGCCTACAAGCCCGAAGCGCAAGATGTAACGTCGAAAGTCAAGTCGGGCGGGGGTGATGCCCCCTGATTTTTGGTGTTGGCTTTTGAGTCGCGCGGGAGGA
>CAZPUJ010000398.1:0-9209 GCA_964589725.1 uncultured Planctomycetaceae bacterium | reverse complement strand
AGCGACCGTTCGCGACATTTCCGCGAAGACAACCAACCTATTCAACCCCGCAGTTCGGAACAACGAGTGGCCTTTCCGCAGTTCTCCGATAAGCTAGGCCAATTGGGACGCATCCCGGCTCAGCGACCGGGAATTGCTGGTCGCATTGTGAATCCGGCCGCTCGGACGGAAGTAAACCCGTCCCACGAGAACCCATGCGAGGCCTCTTCATCACCGGAACGGACACGGGCGTCGGCAAGACACACGTCGCCTGCGAGATCGTTCGCGAATTGCGAGCAGGTGGGCATCGCGTCGGCGCGTACAAGCCGGTTTGCAGCGGAGCTGTCAGCGGCCAAGGTGGTCGCCCCATTTGGGCCGACGTCGAAGCATTACGGCAAGCACTCGACAGCGACATTTCCGATGATCGCATCTCGCGGCAGCGGTTCGTCGCGCCGCTAGCGCCTCCGATTGCGGCGCGGCAAGAAGGTCGAGCGGTCGACGTGACGGAACTGCAGCGCGGCTTCGATTGGTGGTGCTCGCGGTGCGAGATCGTCGTCGTCGAAGGCGCTGGCGGACTGTTGTGTCCGTTGACCGACACAGAAACGATGGCCGATCTCGCGAAGCGGTTTGAGTTGCCGCTGATCGTGGTGACTCGGTTAGGGCTAGGCACCATCAATCACACGCTGTTGACGGTGGAAGTCGCTCGGCAATGTGGCTTGCACGTTGCCGGGATCATCTTCAACGAGCCGAGTTCGGCGGCCGTTGACGATCCGTCGGCCACGTCGAATCCTGACGAAGTCGCCGCGCGTTGCCCTGTCCCGATCTTGGGCATTCGCCGGCACAATGCGCTCCGCTGGGTCGGTCGCTTTGCAGAGCCGGTCGCAGTAGATTGGTTGGCACTTGCGGGACCGCCACGCGCGGTGGATTCGGCTTAGATTTTGTTCGATTCGTCGTTTCTCCGCAGTTTCATCGGAGTGCGAGCGGTCGGAAACGGCACGAGATGAAGATTGAGGTTGGCATGTCGTTCGAGATGATCTGCGGCCGGTGCCGCGGCAATTTGTTGGTCGAACATTTCGGAGTCGTGGTGGCCTGCCCGCATTGCGGGGCTCACCTGAACATTCCAGCCCCAGCGGATGAGATCCAGTTGGCGCCAACGCCGGTAACACCGGCTCCGATTCCGCAGCCCGCACCGGTTCCTATTCAGACGATTCCCGCGCCCAGTCCGTCACCGCCTGCTCCGCCCAGTCCGCCGCCGGTTCCGCAGGTCTTAACCGATCCCGCAGTCGCGCCGGAACCGCCAGCGCCACCGGCTGTCACGGCGCCAGCGACCGAACCTCCCGCGCCAACGATTGTTTCCTCAACATCGGTGACAACGACGCCCGAAATGCACGCATCCGCACCGGTGTTGCCAGAGGTGACATCGCCTGCAGCGACGCCGCCGAGTGCCGATCAAATTCCGTTCTTCGGTGTTCCCATCAGTGCTGAGCCGGCGATTCCTGCGACCACCGCTTTCGATCCGCCGGGAACGGTTGAACCGCCGGGCTTCGTGTCGCCTTCCGCCACAACGGCGAGTGCTCCGAGTTCCGAATCGGAAATTTTCGAACCGGCACCACAGACCTATGGTGGCTTCTCGCTCTCAAGGTTGTTGGCGTCGTCGAGTCCGTCGTCCGAGACGATCTCGCTGCCGGAGACCACCGCCGCGTCGACCGCGGCTTCCGCCGCTCCAGTCGCCGTGACAGAAGTCACTCCTTCGATTGCTGACAGTCAGGTCGCTGTCGACGCGCCCTCCGTACCAATGAGTGTGTCTGGAATTCTGTCGCACGCAGAAACATCACACGCCAACACTGCCACTGTTACCACAGCCGACATGGTCACATTTGCCGCGGCGACGACCGTGAAGCCAGCGAGCAAAAATCACGTTTCAGTGTCGAAGACGGCGTTGATGATGTTGCTCAGTTATGCCAGCGCGATGACACTCGGGTTCGTCTGGCTGCTGTTTCGCCTGATGACGATGACACCGCAAGAAGCGGGACTCGAAAGCTTGCCGGACCTCGAATCGCCAAAGAAGAGGGGCAAGCAAGTCAGCTTTTTGCTGGTGCCCGAGAAGGCTGAGATGCCCGCAGGTCACGAATTGTCCCTCGGCGATTCACGGCGGTTTGGCAACATCAAGGTGTCGGTGCTCAAAGTGACACGCGGGCCGATTCGCTTCGTGCATCTCAAGGATCGCCAGAAGAGTCGTTTCCCGACTTCGCCCGTGCTGAAGTTGTGGCTGCGGTTCGAGAACGCTTCCGATGACCAACAGATTGCTCCGCTGGGTGCACATCTGCTATTTGCGCGCGACAGCAAGGACCGATTCTCGTGGCGAGCCAATCAGTTTGTGTGCCTCGCGAGCGACAAGGCCAACAACAAGCGGAAGGTGCTCGTCTACGATCATGTGGTGACAGGCGAGTGGGAAGTGGTGGGTTTGTCGCTCGACAAAGTTCTTCAGCCGGGCGAATCCTGCGAGTACTTCGTGCCGACGAGCGAGAACGACCTTGAGAAACTCATCGGCGAGCTAATCTGGCGCGTTCACTTCCGAAAGGGGTACGGCCCGAAAGGCCTCGGTTGCACGACGGTCTTCGAGGTTCGCTTCGACAGCAAAGACATCCAGGACGAACCGGACGTGGACAAGACGGCGTAATGAGCGTGCTTCATCAGGTCACTTCGGCGGGCGTTGCGGGAAGCGCGGCAGGTGTTTCAGGATATCGAAGCGTGCTTGCCGCGCGGGTGTGTCGGTCGCGGGGTCGAGCTTCGACGCCCACGGAGCGGGTTCAGGCACGTTATGAGCAATGATCTGCAGGTCGTCGAATTGCACATCGCCGAGGCCGTGCAGCGTAATTGTCAGCGAGAAGTCGCCGTCTTGATACGCCTCGCGCAGCATTTCGACTCGTTGCCATTCGCGCCTTTCGTGCCAGTGCCAAGCTCCGGTCATCCCGGTGAGATTGTCTCGCAGCGTGACGCCGTCGACGCTGCCGGTGATGGCGGAACCGACTCGCACCCAACCGCTGACGTGTAAGATTTGACCGGCTCGCACCGGCACTGCGGGCGAGACAATCGTGATCGGCGGCGATTCGACCACGCTGGGCGGATCGGAGTTTGTCTCGGGAGCGGCGACTAATCGCAAGCAGCGACCGGCGCGGCCTGACGCCGACAAAACTTGCGCGTCGGCGCGAATTCCAGCCAGCCCGTTGGACGGCACGCTTTGCCAGCCGGATCGAGTCAGCGTGGTGAAGTCGAGCACTTCAAAGTCGCCGCTGGACAGCAGATTATCCGATGCTCGGGTGGCCGACTTGCCGAGGTTTGCGAGCAGACGCCAATGATCGGGCAACGTTTGAAAACACAACGTGTGCGGGCTGCCGACCGGCGACGCCAGCCGCTGTGTCGCGGTTTCCCAATGAGCTTTCTGCAAGATACGCAGGGCTTGCAAACTGGCTTGGCTGAGCCGCGTGGCTTGGTCAAAGTTCCTCTTGAGCAGCACGACGTCCGGCGTGTTTGAGCTGGCCTTCTGACCGGACTGCCGCGCTTGAGCGAACGCACGATCGAGAGCCTCGCCGGGGAAAATGTTTTCCGCCTGCCGCAACAACACGTGAGCTTTCGTTAACAACTGTGGAGCGTCCGGCTGACCGACGCCCAGCTTTGTCAGCTCGTCGTCGGTGATGCGGACGCGATTCAACTTGGCCTTCGCGAGATCGATCCAATGACGAGCGCTCGTGGCCTGCATGGATTCCATCTTGCGTTCTAGCTGAACGATCAATTGTCGATCGGAGGTGACGACAATCGCCGCCGTCTGATCAAACGAGGGCAGCTTGATTCGTCGCCCGCCGGGAACAGGTTCGCTGGGGATGCTCGCCACGCGCGTGGTCGTGATTTCCCACGCCGACGCCGTGTCCGCCACGCTGGCAACATCGATCGTCGCTCCCGGCGCGGCAAGCTGCCCGGGGACAAATTGGGCATCGTGCTCGTACCAGATCGGCAGCAAGAGCACGGCTTTGTCGGTGCGAAAGACGGCCGCTTCCAATTCGCTTCGCAAGCGAGCTTCCCGCCGCAACGCCGATTTGCTCGCGGCCGATCGAGCTTCCTTGTCCGCGCGCGAAACTGCCGAGTTGCGGAACGAAACATTGTGAAGGCCCAGCGCCGGACCCGGTGGAGCGGTGATCTCGAACGGCCGTTGCTCGATCAACGTCCCCGCCGCGAGGAATTCTTCCAGCAGTTCGATCTCCAAATTCAATAGAGCGATCGCCAGCCGTCGCTCGTCCGCACCCGGGGAATTCGACTCCAACGACTCGCTGAGTGAATAACCCAAGCCGCGGCAACCCGACGCGATCGCCGAGTACACGAGCAATCGCAGTTGCTCCGGTTCGACGATCATCGGAATCCGTCCGGCCGTTTGCCGCTGTCGCTCAATGTCCGGAAGTGCTTCGGTCGGTAGCCAAGTGAATAAAAAGCTTCCGGGCAGCGCCAGTTTACGGCGTTGTTCGAGCGAATCACGATACACTTTGAACGACAAGCCGGAGTTCAACACGTGTCGGCTGCTGCCGAGCATCGAAACATGCCGCGAGTAGATTCGTTCGCCGCCGGTGACGTCAGCCATGATCGGCCGATGTCGGTTGCGGTCGGCGCTCTGCACTTGCGACAGCCACGGCAGCACATCGTGCCGTACATCGCCGGACATCGCGACTCCCAGGTTCCACGCCAAAATGTTGTCCCAGTCGCGTGAGAACGACACCAAGCTGGCCGCCTCGCCGCTAAGTGCTTCTCCTTTCAAGGACGTGGTTTGGGGGGGCATCGCGGTCGCCCACAGTCCTTGCTCGCGCAACGCCCGCTGCAATGACACGTCGTTCACGTCCGGAATCCAAACCACGTTCAGCCCCGCGTTGCGCAACGAATCGATCTGCTCGTTGTGATACGGCAACATCCGCGGAAAGAACGGCCGACCGCCGATCGACAATCGGTCCAACTGAAACGTCACCGGCCACGGTAAAGAGTCCTCCGAAAACTGGACCGGCTGAACTTTCGTACGAGTAATAGGCTCGATCACGGGACCAAGTCGCAATTCATCGAGAAACACTTCCGTCTTCCCGGAATTAAGCGTCAACTCGACGACAACGCGGTCGACGATTGGGTCGCGCACGTCAATCGGCGTGGGATGGAGTTTTGCTCGCAGCAACCGGATTTGTTCCTGTAACTGCTTGTCCGTGGTCGTCGCTTCCAGCGTCTGCCATTGCGGAGCTTTCTTGTATGTATCACCGTGCAGCAGGATCTTCAGCGGCTGTTCCGTGCGAGTGCGCGGGTCGTTCTGCTTCGGAAAGACGACTCTCAATCCGATGGTCGCACCGTTGGTGTTGGACCTCAGCATCAGCCGCAACTTCAGATCGTCGATGACTCGCACGGAAGGGAGCTTGTGATCGAGCACCACCGTCGTCGGACCACGAGACACGTGAAAGGCAAAGTATTCGGCCGACTCGCCGCGATACGAACCGTCCGTCACGCGATGATGCTCCACTCGATCGATGGCACCTTCGGAAACTTGGGCCTTCCAAGTCGGCTGCGAGCCGTCAAAGCCATCGACGTGATCGTCGGCGCGGCCAATGAGCGCGAACCCCAACAGTACGCCAACGAAGACGCAAATTCGCGGCCACCAGAGTGGTCCGCAGCGACCGCGCCACGAGTAGTGCTGTGTCGTTAACTCTTCCATGAGATTTTGCGCGGCCGGCACCTGCGGGACTTCCCGTCCCGATTTCGTTTCGTTTTCGAAACAAGGACGTGTTGCGAAATTGCCATCGCTGTGAACGCCCGGGACGGCTGCTGAACGCGGACGTGTCGTTGTAACTGGCGGACTGTACTGGGAGTTGCGAAGCAGGCCAAGACGAGGTCCGTTATCCTCGATGCGATCCTCAGAACCCGCCACGAATTCGATCTGAAATCGCAACACCGGTCCGGCCAGTGGGTTCGGCCTGTGTGCTTGAGAATTCTCCGCCGCTGGCACAGAATCTGAAGCCATTGGCGACGGTGACACTCTAGGAGTTACTGATAAAATGTCCATAAAGCCGCGGTTTCCAGACACGGGGGAGAGCGAATTGCCCCGTGAACTTGTTGAGCTCGCTCAAAGCATCGCCGCACTGCCGGCGCCGCTCCAAACGGATTTGGAGACTTCCTACAGCCGAGTCGTGGAATCCGTACGACGTCGCCGCCGAATCCTTGCGCTCGTTCAAGAAGCTCTTTCGCAACTTCGGCTCGACATCAAGTATCTGATGTTTGATCTCGAAGTCACTCGCAAGGAACGCGATGAACTGAAGGCTCGCTTGGAACAGGAGTGATCGCCGCGAGATTCATTTTCCGCGGCCAAGCCAATAGAACTCTGCCCACA
Source organism: uncultured Planctomycetaceae bacterium (assembly GCA_964589725.1). Taxonomy (GTDB): domain Bacteria; phylum Planctomycetota; class Planctomycetia; order Planctomycetales; family Planctomycetaceae; genus CAYSHJ01. The sequence continues at coordinate 2,824 of CAZPUJ010000398.1, read as the reverse complement.
CGCAGCATACACATGTGGGTGAGAGACGATGGCCGAGCATCTAGCGGATTACCTGGCTGAATGGCACGACCTGCGCGAGTTGGTGCGCGTGTCGGCCGAGGTTGATCCCGTTTTCGAGATTGCCGCGATCACCGACCGAGTGCGACAATCCGAAAATGGTGGTCCGGCGTTGCTCTTCGATCGCGTGCGCGGTCGCTCGATGCCCGTGATCACGAACCTGTTGGGTAGTCCGCGGCGAATTAGTTCGGCGTTCGGAGTGCCGTCGCTCGATGGCCTGTCGCGCCGCATCGACGAATGGCTGACAACCGCCTTGCCGCGCGGATGGCTCGACACTTGGAAACTCTTGCCACGACTGGCTGAGCTTGCTCAGTGGCCCCCGACGCTTGTGAAGTCGGGAGTTTGTCAGCAGGTCGTGAAGCTGGGCCGCGATGTGAACTTGGCGGACCTTCCCGCGCTCACGATGTGGCCCGGAGACCCCGCGCCAGTCATCACCTGGGGGCAGTTGCACACGCGACCGCTGCAAGTTGACACGGCGGAGGTTCCCTCAGCCGGCAAGACTCTCCATGCCGCAACGCAGCCGCCCGGCACTGACCGCCGGCACGTGTGTGTCGTACCATTGGAAGTGCGTGGCCGCGACGAACTGCTCATTCACGGGCATGAGCAGCTTGAACTTTGGTCGCTGCTGACGGAGTATCGTTCTCGCGCCCAGCAAATGCCGGTGGCCGTGGTTCTCGGTGGCGATCCAGTGATGTCGATCGCGGCCTGGGCTCCCTTACCATCACGTACGGATGGGCTGACCTTCGCGGGGTTCTTGCGAAATCGCTCCGTTGAGGTCGTGCCCGCGCGTACGATCCCGCTGGAGGTTCCCGCATCGGCAGAGATCGTGATCGAAGGCCTGATCGATCCGCAAACGGCGTGCGGCGAAGCGGAACCGATCGCGCGAGAGACAGGTTTCTTCGTCGGCAGCGAAGCGTGGCCTTTGATCCGAGTCACGGCCATCACGCATCGAGCCAATCCCGTGTTTCCCGCGATGGTGCCGGGAACAGCTCCCGCGGAAAGCCACTGGTTGGACCGCGCCTGCGAGCGGCTGTTGCTGCCGCTGGCACGATTGTGGATTCCCGAACTGCGCGACTGGCGGTTTCCGTTCGCCGGCGCGTGTCGGCACTTCGCGTTCGCCAGCATTCGCAAAACGTACGCCCAGCAGTCGCGAAAAGTCATGCACGCGTTGTGGAGCTTGCCGCGCGTCGCCAACGCGAAGTTGATGATTGTCGTGGATGACGACGTCGACGTGCAAAACGAGAACGCGGTGTGGGCGAGTGTCGCGACACACGTCGATCCCGCTCGCGACTTGATCTTGTGGGATGGTCCCGCCGATCCGCTCGATCACGCGACGGAGATTCGTGGCGTCGGACGTAAGATCGGGATCGACGCGACTCGCAAACGCGCGCCTGAAAAAATCTTGTCTGGATCCGGCAAGCCGCTGCACTGGACCGCCGAAATCAACGAACAACTGAAGCTGCGATGGAGTGAATACGGACTGGAAGCGTGGCTGAACGGGAAGCGGTGAATCATCGCAACTATCTGCGGTCTGAAATCTGAAATCGGAAATCTGAGACATGACGGTCGACAAATCGGAGAGCCGGATTCGTCGGATGTTCGGCGAGATCTCGACGCGATACGACTTACTCAATCACCTGCTTTCCGGCGGCACCGACTTGTATTGGCGGTGGCGCACGGTTTGTTTGGCTCGGCCGACGAGTGACGCTCCTGTGCTGGATGTCTGCACGGGGACGGGTGATCTCGCCCTGGCATATTGGCGAGCCGGTCAAGGGCGCGTGCCGGTCGTTGGTTCCGACTTCACTCACGAGATGCTCGCCATCGCGCGCGAGAAATGGGTTCGCGTGGCGGGTGGCGTGAACTTGAGCCGCATGCGGTTCGTCGAGGCTGACACGCAGCACCTGCCGTTTGACGACAACCAATTTCAAATCGTGTCGGTCGCGTTTGGCTTGCGAAACGTCACGCGGACGGAAGTCGGTCTCAGCGAGATGGCTCGCGTCTGTCGTCCGGGCGGGAAGGTCGTCGTCCTCGAATTTTCGACGCCGACAAACCGACTCTTTCGGGCGTTTTATCTGTGGTATTTCCGCAACGTGCTGCCGCTGATTGGGCAGTTTCTCGCTCGTAACCAGCAAGCCGCCTACAACTATCTGCCGGTTTCGGTCTCCGAGTTTCCTCAAGGCCAAGTTCTCGCCGAGCTGATGCGCCGCCTGGGATTGGAGCAAGTCCTCTGGAAGCCGCTGACGTTTGGCATCGCGACGATATACATCGGCACGAAATCGACGCTGGCTGGTTAGTCCACGAAAGACCGATCATGACGACAAACATCGAACGACAAGACCGCGACCTGGTGGTTGCCATCACGGGAGCCAGCGGAGCGGCTTATGCGGTGAGGCTCTTGCAAGTGCTCGTCAACTCGGGCCGGCGAGTGCATGTGACGGTCAGCAAATCAGCGGTGGAAGTGCTCAGCCACGAACTGGGCATTCGCGTCGAGCTGCACGACTTCGATCCGCAACGCTTGCTGGTCAGTGACTCGGTGCTCAGTGGAGACAGCCTGCTGCTGCCGGAGTCCGGCGCCGCGATCAGCTCGATGTACGACGATGATCCGCCGGGCCAGTTGACGTATCACCACTACCAAGATTTCAACGCCGGCATCGCCAGCGGTTCGTTCTTGACGGGCGGCATGGTGATTTGCCCCTGCTCGATGGGGACGCTGGCCAGCATCGCGAATGGTTTGTCGACGAACTTGATCCAGCGCGCCGCGGATGTG
>CAZPUJ010000397.1:0-10692 GCA_964589725.1 uncultured Planctomycetaceae bacterium | reverse complement strand
TCGCAACCGTGACACATCCGGCTCGAGTTTGACCAACCGCTTGATCAACTTGGCGACATCATGCGGAAACGTGCCCAGTACCACTGCCTCGCTCTGGCCTTCTTCGGCAACCGCAATCACGATCGTGTCCTTGTGGACGTCTAAACCAACGTAACGTAGCTTACTCATCGGACCAGTCCTCCCGTTTGTGGCTCTGTGTGAAGTGGAACATTCAAAACGCTCCGCTCAGCATAACCCACGCTGCCGTGAGAGACTGGTCCTTCCATATTGTCTAGCCCCGGTTTTCAATCGCCGATCCGATTCAAAGCCAATGCCCAAGTTCCCAGCACGACAACCGGCTAGTGCCCATCGGCTAATTATCTGAGACAACTATGACTCCCAAAACCTTCTGCGAGCAGTTCGAGACCTTCGCCGAAGCCCCGAACGGCGTCGCGAAACTGCGCGAGCTGATCCTGCAACTCGCCGTCCAAGGCAAGCTCGTCCCGCAAGACGTGAACGATGAGCCGGCGTCGGTGCTTGTTGCTCGGTTGCGTTGTGAAATGAAGGGCGGCGACATCCCAATCCCGCCAGACGACAACGGCATCGACAATTCAAAGACACCATTTGCATTGCCGCCAGCCTGGCTCTGGCTCCGATTCGGCGACATCCTCGACATTCAAGGTGGAGGCCAGCCGCCAAAGTCGGAGTTCATATCTAAGCCGCGCGAAGGTTACGTGCGGCTGTTGCAGATTCGCGACTTCGGACCGTCACCGGTCCCGACATTCATTCGAGCGGACTCGGTGAGTCGCTTCTGCACCACTGAGGACGTGATGTTGGCTCGGTATGGAGCGTCGGTTGGCAAGATTTGCATGGGGCAAGATGGGGCCTACAACGTCGCGCTGACGAGGATCGTTTTCAGCCACGATCACATCTACAACCGGTTCGTCTACTACTTCCTCCTCTCGCCGCTTTTTCAAGATCACCTCGAAGACGCATCGCGCTCCGCACAAGCAGGATTCAACAAGGGGAACAAGCAGGATTCAACAAGGGGAATCTGCATCCGATTCCATTGCCGCTTCCCCCGCTGGCCGAGCAGCGGCGGATAGTGGGGAAGGTGGACCAACTGCTGTCGCTGTGCGACGCCTTGGAAGCCATGCTGACGCAGGCCGAGTCCGCCAGCACCCAACTCCTCTCCGCTGCCGTCCATCACTTGCTTAACGTTTCGGCGTAGGACATCCGATGACACCAACCCTCGATCCGGCGAATCGCAAACGAGTCGATACGTTCAAAGCGATTGTGGCCGACTTGAAGTCGGGCAAGGACTATCCCATCACGCGGCTGACGCCGATCAAGTCGCTCTGCAAAGAGCCGGCCGTCGCGGCAGCGTTCACGAAGTACCTGGCCTCGCTGGCGACCAAGACACTTGCGACACGAGCTTGCCCGCGTCACTTGCACAACGAGCAGTGGAAGACGTTTCAACGTCTCGCAATCGAGGGAATGGCGACGCTGGAAAGCGGGGGATCGAACAGCGAGCTTCGCCAAGTGCTGACCACCGTTCGCAACTCGCAAAATGTCATCGAACACCAGCGCTGGGCCGACGTCCGGCTGATTGAGTGCAGCGAGTTGTTGCAGATCGAACTCGCATTGAGCTGCCTAGTCCAAGACGAAGACCGGTCTCGCCTGGCCTACGACGCGGCCCGACGCCACGCGGAACGATACGACTCCCACTACGGCACCGGACTACTGCCCAGCTCAGCCAAGGCGCTCGAACAGATCATCGCCTTCTGGAATGAAACCTGACGCACCCTCAATTCATGCTCCCCCGGATCGTGTCGCAGGTGACTGAGCTGCTGCTGCGCGACACCCTGGCAGCCAAGCTGACACAGGCCCAAGAAATCATTGCGACACCTATTCACTGGTCAAGAAAATCAGCCAATTAGGCGAGTCCGGATGCCGACAAACCTGCGCGATGCTGTTGAGATCGCAACCAAGGCAAATAAGCAGCCCGTGCTCATTCTCCCAATTCTCCTCCTTAGCCGCCTTACCGTTTTCCACACAAACCCACCTTTCTTTCGCAATCTCTGATCTCGGTTTTTCAGTTCCCCGGTTTCAGTAATCTCCTCTCCGCGCACTTGTCCCAAACTTCTACCATCCCGCTGCTTGTTGAGTCCGGTTGGAGTTTCCGGGCGAGTTGGACGATTGAGCTAAGCAGAGCGGAGCGTTCCGCCGACGTGGGCTCAGGCTCACAGGTCAATCGCAACGAGATTCAGGGGAAGGGATTCCCGATGTTACGACGGACTTTTTTGCGGCGTGCCGCATTGGTACTGGGCGGAGTGACATTCGCCAGCGCCGGTTGTCGGAGTTACCAGCAGGCTCACGTCCTAAAGGACAACGACAAAGACCTCGTGGGCAGTCATCAGGCCGGCTCGGAAACTTACAAGCCGCTGATTGACGAAGCGGTGGCCAAGCTGCTCGGCCGCAATTGCGGTCCGGCGGAGATTCAACCAGCCGGCGTGACGGTCGGCGAGAAGAAACGGATCTGCTTCGTCGGCGTCGAGAACTGCACCGCCGAAGAAATCGGCGACTTCAAGGAGCAGATCTACGAGATGATCGACTCGGAGATCAACGAGTCGCAGCTCTATCACGAAGTTAGTCGCCGCTACGTCGATTCGGGTTTGAAGCAACTCCGCATCCGGCCGGATGAGCTGTTCGTTAAAGAGAATCAGCGGAATTTCCAAACCGTGATGGAAGAGATGGGGCAGCCGTTTGATTTCCTGCTGTACGCCAAACTGACCTCCGGCACGACTCGCCAAAACGGCGACTACCAACGCGACTACTTGTTGACGCTGGAACTCGTGAACATCCACAACGGCGACTTCGACAAAGAATCCGCCCGCCTGCGCAAGGGCTATCACAAGACGTGGCTGGGCAAAATACTGAAGTACTGAAGTCCGTCTTGCCCGGTTCCCTCTCCCCCGCTGCGGGGGAGAGGGAGCAAGGTTTCGGGCGAAGCCCGGGTTACGGAGAAGGATCACCAGAGTCTGCCGGGCCCCGATGTGGCTGCTCTTCCTGCAATCCGAAATCAATGTCCTGAGGCACTTCTTGGCGACCCGTGTTCGAGTCGGCTGGGAACGCGAAATTGATAATGAAGAAGTCTCCCCTCGGCAGCCAACAGACTTCAGCGGCCTCGCTCCCTAACCCTCTCCCCGAATGGACGAGAGGAACGGGCAAAGGCAAATCGCGTCTCTGCCTCGCGACCTATTGCCTCATCGCGCTGACGGGCTGCTCGACTTATGCCGATCGCGTGCGAAATGTCCGATCAGAATTTCACGCCGGCAACCTCAACGCGGCCGAGCAGTTCGTCTCGAACGAACTTCCCAAGAAGCGGCGAGCGAAAGAAGCCGATGTCCTGAAGCTCGAACGGGCGATGGTCGAGCTTTGTTCCGGACGCGCCGCCGACTCGGAGAAGACGCTGCGGGAAGTTCGCGATCAGTTTGACTTCCTCGAGCAGAAGAGCCTCGCTGAAGGAGCGGCCTCATTCCTCACCGACGATACGCACCGCGCGTACGCTGGCGAGGACTACGAGAAGATTCTGATTCGGGCGTTCCTGGCGTTGTCGAATTTGATGCGCGACGCCACCGACGCGGGAGCATACGCTCTGCAAGTCAATGACAAGCAGCAAGCAATCATCGACGCCGGGTCGAAGGACGGCCAAGACAACCCAAAGCTCGCGTACAAGCGCGTGGCCTTGGGAGCGTACATCAGTGGCGTTTTGCGCGAGGCCACTCATCGTGATTACGACGACGCGGCACGGTCGATTCAGCTCGTCGCCAATTGGGAGCCGGAGTTCGCTTCTGCCAAGCAAGACCTCGAACGAGTGCAAAACGGGCGGCATTCGGCGCCCGGCAACGGCGTCTTGTACGTGTTCACACTCGTCGGCCGAGGGCCGTACAAGGAAGAGCGTTACGAAGTACCGACGCAAGCCGCGATGCTCGTCGCCGATCACATTCTGTCGGCCTTCGCGAAGCACACGATCACGCCGACGTTCGCGCCGGTGAAAGTGCCGGTCGTCGTCGTGCCGAACAACCGCACGAAGTCGGTACGAGTCACCGTCGATGACAACTTCGTCGGCCAAACCGAAACGATCACCGACGTCGGCGACCTCGCTCAGCGACAATTCGAGGCGATCTTCCCGCAGATCATGGCTCGCACGGTCGTGCGTCGAGCGGTCAAGAAAGGCTCGCTGTACGGCACGAAAGAGGCATTGCACGTCGACAACCCACTCGTCGAATTCGCCATCGACGCTGCCGGCGTTGCCTGGGAAGCGACCGAGAACGCCGACACGCGTTGTTGGGGTTTGCTCCCCGACAAGATTCAAGTCCGCCGCGTCGAGCTTCCAGCCGGCAAGCATCAACTCGCGTTACAGCCAGCGACCATCAGCGGTCAACCGGTCGGCGGCAGCAAGTCCGCCGAGTTTGAAATCTCCGACGGCCGGAACACGTATGTCCTCGCGAATTTTCCCGGCCGCGATCTAGTCGGTAAGATTCTTGTGAACGCAGACGCTTGTCGCAAACAGTCTGAATGACGCACCGTTCCGAGATTTCAGAGACGCCACGTCACTTCTTGTCGCGCGGATGATCGGCGAAGAATTTCCAAATTGTCTCGTTGATATCGGCCTTCGTGGCCCACATGTGGCCGAGGCCAGGCACTTCGACGTACTTCACCTCGTGGCCTTCAGAATCAATTTGCCATCCCTCGACGAAATCGTTCGCGGTGCTTAATAGTCAAATCGAATCCAGCCGTTTGACTCGTGACACCCTCTCGCCAGGAGACGAAACCGTGCTGTCGACTCTTTGCCTCTTGCTGGTCTTGACTGCCAACGAACCGAATCCGCAGGCTCTGACTCCGTCCGATCGTGAGTTCGAGAAGCTCACCGAGGAGTTCTTCGCCGGCCAGTTCGCGTTCCGCCCGCACTCCGCCTTGGAGTTGGGGTTGCACGAGTACGACGGCAAGCTGGCAGACTACAGCCACGACGCACTCGCCCGCGAACACGAACGGCTGAAGACGTTCCAGCGACGCTTGGAGAAAATCGCGCTTGACCAACTGAGTCCGTCGTTCAGGGTCGATTGGGAAGTCTTCCAAATAGGGCTGAGCAAAGCGCACTTTGACTTTGAAGGCTTCGACGAATTTCATCGGAGGCCGATGATTTACGTGCAGGCGGTACAGATTGACAACTATCTGATCCGAGATTTTGCTCCGTTGCCCGACCGAGTCCGCTCGATCATCGCCGTTGAAAAGCAAATGCCGCGTTTGTTTGCCGCCGCGCGGGAGAATCTCGACGCAAAGCTCGCCCGCGAATTGGTCGAGACCTCGATCAAAGTCACGAATGGCGCGGCCAACTTTCTTGAACGCGATCTGCCGCAAGCCATTACCGATCTGAAAGACGAAGTTCTACTGGCGGAACTCAAGACCGCGAACGAGGCCGCGATTCACGAACTCCGCGCGTACTCGAAGTGGCTCGAAGCCGAACGCCTGCCGACCGCCGATCACCGCTTCGCGCTCGGCCGCGACAAATTCGCTCGCATGCTGCGCGAATCAGAACTGGTCACGCAAACGCCGGAAGAAATCCTGGTACTGGGCATGCGCGAGCTGCGCCGCGAGCAAGCGATTTTCGCCGAGACTGCCAAACGCATTAACCCGACAAAGCTGGCGATCGAAGTCTTCAAGTCCATTCAAGACGATCACCCGACCGCTGCGGGCTTGATCCCGGACACAGCTCGCAATCTGGAAGCGATTCGACAGTTCAACCTCGACCACAAAATCGCGTCGTTTCCGTCCGACGTGCGCGTGAAGGTCGCCGAAACGCCGCGGTTCCGCCGAGCCACCAGCTTCGCGTCAATGGACTCGCCCGGCCCATTCGAGACCCGCTCGACTGACGCGTTCTACTACGTCACTCCGGTGGACGAATCATGGACTGCGGCCCAACAGAACGAGTGGCTGACAGCGTTCAACTATTACACAACCGACGTTGTCTCGATCCACGAGGCGTATCCCGGACATTACCTGCAACACCTGCACCTGAACGCCTCGCCGATCAGCAAGGTCCGGAAATGTTTTTCGAGCTACGCCTTCGTCGAAGGCTGGGCGCACTACACCGAGCAAATGCTGCTCGACGAAGGTTTCCCGGACGGCAACGATCCACTCAAAACGGCGAAGTACCGCCTTGCTCAATCCGACGAAGCGTTGTTGCGTCTGTGTCGCTTGTGCTGCTCGATCAAAATGCACTGCGACGACATGACCGTCGACGAGGCCACCAAATTCTTCCAAGACAACTGCTACTACCAAGAACAACCCGCTCGGCAAGAAGCGGTCCGAGGCACTCACGATCCCGGTTATCTGAATTACACGCTCGGAAAACTAATGATTCTGAAACTTCGCGAGGACTGGCGTCAGCAAGAGAGCGCCGCGTACTCGTTGAAACGCTTCCACGACGAAATACTGCGCCACGGCTCGCCGCCGATTCCATTGTTGCGCCAGGTGATGCTGAAGGACCGGACGTTGTGGGACCAGGCACTGTGATCTAACACGACAGCGCACCTTCAGACTCGTCGTAGCTAAATTTCGCAAGAATTCAGTCCGTCGACCAGGCTCGTGCGGCTGAATTCTTGCGAATTCAGCGACAGGGTGCGCGGATTTATTCCTCGGGCGAATCGGGTTTACGACGTGGCAACACGATGACCTCCGGGATCTCACGGACCTGGAAATAGCCCCACAGTTCGACATCACGGCCGTCCGTCAACACTGTGTCGACGCGATAGCTCACCGGCGTCGCGCGGTCGAATTGGCCCAACTCGACGCTGTCGGGCACAGTTGAGCTTGGACGCTGCGGCACTTCCTGCCACGGTCCCCAAAGATTGGTTTGCACGCGGACTCGCAGCGACTTGATCTGAACTTTGGTCGGCCACGTGAGCTTGAGCGACACTGCCTGGTCCGGTTTCGGCATCAGCGGATTGGGCAAAGCCGTGAAGACCGAGAACAAGTCGCTCGAACGATCCGCCGCCTTCGGCGGTGGCTGCCAACCGAGTCGCTTCTTCTGATCATCATCCAGCCATGACTCGTTGATCCAACCTTGGTACTGAGCCAAGCTCATCACCGATCCGTTGCCCGGATCGGGATGCGGCAGGCCGACCGAATGCCCGACCCCTTCGTGATACACGACGCAATCAGTGCCGCTGTAGGGGACTCGCCAGCCATCGGCGCTGACCAAGCCCCAGCCGACGCCAAGATCGGCCAAATAGGTGGCGCGTGCTCCGCCGGACGCCGCTCCGGGAAAATGCCGGCCGTTGATGAGCTGACCTTCGAAGGCGAACTTGCCGTCGTCCGTCGGCTTCACGCGAAAGAAATCATCGAGCGGTCGCCAATTGATGTCGCTGAGCACCAGTAGAATCGGATATGCGGTTCGTCCTCCTTGCCCGAAGTTCAATGCGGCATCCACCTCGCGAAACGTGCGAAAGAAGATCGCGTCGCCGTTTCCTTCGCGCAGCTCTTTGGTGTCCCGCTCCGACTGAAACGGCTCAGGGCGAATCACCGTCTTCAATGTCGACTGCCCCTGAAACTCCCGCTCATGAAAGCGTTCGATTCGCCGGCAGAAGTAGCTGACTCGATCCTTCCAATCCGGCAGCGGCGAGCGGTCCTTCGGCACGAAGTAGACCGCCGTGACTTCGATGCGTTCGATCGAGTGCTTCCCATCCCAAGTCATCAACTCGGCCGAAACGGTTAGCGGCCACAAAAGATTCGCCAGCAGTAACGTTGTCGCAAAGCGCCATCCGCACCGGCAATACGCTTGACGGAAAGCACGAACATTGGCGGTTAGTACCACGGCGCACTTTGTGCGTTCCGGTCCCCTCTCCCCCGCTTCGGGGGAGAGGGCTAGGGTGAGGGGGCGAACGGAGCCAATGCCTCCATTCGCCGTGCAACCTCTTCTCATGACAGCAACTCGTCGTCGGTCGCCAATCATCTCCGAAGCCCCCCTAACCCTCTCCCCCCGATGCGGGCGGGAGAGGGGACCGAAACACGAAAGTGCGTTGTAGGATTAGTTCACAGAGTTCGTGTGGCAACGTCACGATGACTGCAGAAAGAATGAATAAACAGTAAACTCACCACGTTCGCGGCACGAACCGAACTGGCACGAAAGCACAACTGCTCGCGCCATGTATTGCTCAACGCCACCGCTAGTCGCCATCCCAAAAGTTTCCGTTCGGGACGACACGCAACTTCGGAGAGGCATTTTGCACTGAGAACACGGAACGACTGAAACGGAATTGCCTGGCCAAATCGTCGCCGTGAATCGTCTCTCCGTCACCGGTGACTCCGCCGACGATGGCAATTTGCCGCGGAGCGATTAGCGCGGCGATGTGATCCACGTCGCCGACGTCGCGCAGAATTCCGGGAACCATGACGCCGAGTCGTTGATTGCGGTACGGACGCGCGGAGACGTAACTGGCGAGCGAATTGATCGTCACCGCATGCGTGATTCTTTCGTCGAGCGCGGCTGCACAGAGCGAGACGAGTCCCGCGGAACCGACCCCGATCACGGCAACATGGTCTGGCAAAGCACTACCGTTGTGCTCGGCGAGGGCATCCAGCGTGCGACCGACATCAAGTACCCACTGGCCGAGCAGCGGGCGTCCGATCCACAAAGACCACTCGGCGGTGTTGTGGTCCGGCGCGTTGCCGATCTTGTCGTTCGGCAGGGCGAAGCGGCTGGTCGCTCGCAGTTCGGGAGCGGCGATGGTCCAACCATGTTTGCGCCATTCGTTGGCGAGGTCGCTCGAAAAGGATTGTTGCGCACCGGAGTCGAAATCGAGCAGCACGGCGATTCGTTGCGGTGTCTTCGTGAGATCATGCCGCACGTCGAGCGTGATGCCCGGCTCGGCATCGAAGATTAGACGTTGACTCTTGCTGTCGGCCAGCGGTTCCGATCTGCGATTCAGCGACGTCGGTTTGGGCCTGTCTCCGAAAACTCGCTCCAGCGCGGCCAGTCTTCGTGGTCGTTCGTCGTTCCAACTGATCCGATCAGCGGGAGCCTTACGGCTTTCCAGCAGCCTGCAAGCTTCGAGTGCAGCGAAGCGTGGGATCGTGATGTAATCGTTGGGCCGCGAGTCGCCGGGAAAACAGCGCAGCGATTCCGGTTCTTCGGTTTTGATGTCGGGGTCGGGTAACGGTGAGCCATCGCCCTGCCCTTTGAGGTGCCGCGTCATCCAGCCGTACAGGGCTTCGCGCATCGGCTGATTGTAGGCGTGCGGCGATTCGATGATCGTGTGTTTGACGCCATCGGGCGTGCCGAGCAGCTTAGCGATGTCTGTCACGCGGACGAATGATTTCTTGGCCTCGCCGACGGAAAATTGGATGCCGTCCTGCGTGGCACTTGTGATCATCAGCCCGCGATCAGCAGCGAGGCCGAGCACGTCCCCTTCTTCGGTGAATCGCAATGCGTTAGGAACGACCTCGCACATACAGCAGGCGGGGCCGAGGTACGCTTGATAGTTGCCGACCGAACAAGTCGGGACGACGCATTTGAACCGCTCGTCGAACGCGCCGGCGTACAGCGTTTGATTCCCACCGCCGCTCGCTCCGGTAATGCCGATGCGCGAGCCGTCCACCTCCGGTCGAGTCTGCAAGTAATCGACGGCTCGCATGTTTTCGTAGACCTGCAAGCCGGAGAGTGGCCGGCCGATGGGAAACAACGTCGCGGCGGTCATCTCTCCGTGATACTCGCCCAAGTTTTTGCCGATGCCTCGCTCGCCCGCGCCGAACGCATCGACAACCAATACGAAGAAGCCGTGCTTCACACAGCCGATGCATCGCGACTGCACCACAGGGTCTTGTTTGGCTCCGGCCCAATGGCCGTGAACGTGCAGGATTGCCGGCGACTTTTCGTCCTTCGCTTTGTCCGGCACATAAGCGTTTGCCGTCATCCAGACGCCGGGACGGGTCTGGAAAATAATCTTTTCGATGCGGTAGCCATCGCGTTGGAGTTCTCCCAGCTTGCGCGGCGCGAGGTCGCACGGTTCATCGGGAAATCCTCCCCAAGCCTTGATCAGATTCTCTCGCAGCATCGCTCGCCGCTGTTGCCATTCGTCGCGGCTGGCGGGAGTTTGGTCCTCCGCTCGCAAGGCGGCGGCCTGAGCTTTGATGAATCTCAAGAACATCGCCGACGGCGGCTCGGTCTCCTGAGCTGTCAAGCGAACACCTGAAGTGATCACGGCGAGAAGAACTGGCCCCGTGATCCAACAACGAAACTTGAGACGCTGGCAAACATGTGACATGGTTTCTCCCGCGACATCAAACTATGAAAGGACGACAGTCCGCCCAGACGATTCACGGCGCTCCCATTAGTCCGACAGGCCGCCGGACACTTACCCGACGCGCCAGCGAGGTCCGGATCAAACTTCGCCCTCGCCTGAGCGTCGGGTTCGTGTGGAGGCCGTGAATAATCGGGATTCGGGGACGCCAGTGTTGGCTGCGGCCTGTCCAGACGCAAGCAATCGGTAGTGCGATGACAGAGAAGTTGATACGACAGAGCCCTTCAGAATTAAACAGGCACAAGCCGTGTAGCGGCGAAGGAGTAAATCCGTGGGCGTCAGCCCAATGGCACTCACTTTGGTTTTTCGGGTGGAGGTTTTTCTTTTTGTTGGGATTGTTGTTTCATGA
>CAZPUJ010000396.1:0-5045 GCA_964589725.1 uncultured Planctomycetaceae bacterium | reverse complement strand
GTCGATCGCGCGCGGCCCAGCAAGTTGCTCTGCTGGCTGTTTCTGATCGCGAGCATTCTGTGCCTGAGTGTGTTGTGGCTGGATGGCGTTGTCGCGGAAAAAGGTCGCCCGGCGGATTGGGATTGGCCGACGTGGGTGGTGTGGGTCGTGGCCTTGGTGTTTTTCTTGCCGTCGATGTCGCTGGGAACGATCTCGCCCGTCGTGGCCAGCCTGGCGTTACAGCACAGCCGGAAGTTGGGGCGGACGGTCGGCAACGTTTACGCGTGGGGTGCGCTCGGTTCAATTCTCGGCACGTTTCTGACCGGCTTCGTGTTGATCGACACACTGGGCACGCGCGCGATCGTCGCGCTGACGGCCGGCACATTGGCAAGCATGGGATTCCTTTCCGCCGTCGGTCAGTGGGCCTTTCGAGCGGCGGTGCTCTTCGGCTGGTTGCAGTTCGTGACGTGGATCGGACTGGCCGCGGGAGTGACCGATGCCGGGATGGGTCGCGTGATGAGCAGTCTGTCTAAGGCCGTCACGATCTGGCGCGATCCGTTGGATCAAAGGCAATCCGCCGAGCGGTGGAGTCAGTTCGGCGAGCTACTCGGCCGGCAGATGCACGAGTTCGGTCTGATCCTGGGCCTGCGCGACGACTCGATCGGCGAGTATCACGACGAAAGCAATTACTCGTACATCAACGTGGCCGAGCGAACCGAGAATGGCCAACGCGTCGCCGTGCTCAAGCTCGACAAACTGATCCACAGCTACTTCGTGCCCGATGATCCGACCGAGTTGAACTACGATTACGAAAAGGTCTACGCCGCCGTCACCGAGCAGGCGATTTCCGAATGGGACCGCACGACGATCGTGTCGCTCCGTGAAGTGCAGGCGGAAATCGAGAAGCAGCGGCAGGTGGAACATGCCGATTCGACATCAAGCGACGAGTCGTCCGCGCCGAGCGATCTTCCTTTGAAAGGCTCACCCGACACGAACCCGCTCGCGGATGCGAACTTGCCGGACTTCCTTAAGAAAATGCCGTTGCCCAGCTTGGACGAAGTTTGCTGGCAATTGCCGTCGTTCGTGCAGTTCAATCCCGACAAACGCGAGTTGTCTGTACGCGGCGGCCTGACGCCGGAACGTCGTGACGAGTTGTTGAAGAAGCATCCGTACAAAGATTATTGGCGAGCGGTCGAACGCTTGCAGGCGTTGACTCGACGCGGCGATTGGAGTGACTTCGGAACGGTGCCTCTCGCTCAATGGCCCAGCGACGTGACGATCCCGGATGAACTGCGGCACAAGGTGCTTTACGACCGTCACCTGCAAAGCCTGAATGTCTATCACAGGCTTGACACGGAAGACGTGCAGCGACTGCTGCGGCGGGGAGAGATCGAAGCGGTGACGTATCGCGAGGCGGTCGACCGGCTCTACCGTCAGTCGCGCAGAATCAGCACGCTGTTTTTAGGCGCCGGCGGATTCGTGTTTCCGCGCTGGATCGAAACGATGTTTCCGCACGAGCCACTAATTCATGTCGCGGAGCTTGACCCCGGCGTGAAAGCGGCGGTGCAAACGAAGATGGGCCTTCCGCCCGACGGGCAAACGCACGTGCAAACGACGATCGGAGACGCTCGTAACTTTGTCGACGACCGCGTGCGAGCGAACTCTGACGCGGTGAAGCTTAGTCGACAGCCAGTGCTGTACGACTTCGTCTACGGCGACGCCTTCAACGACTTCAGCGTGCCGTGGCACCTGACGACGTTGGAGTTCTCTCGGAAAATCGCCAGCTTGCTGCATCCGAAGGAAGGCATTTATCAAGTCAACTTGATCGACATATACCCGCGAACGGCATACCCCGCCGAGCGCCAGAAGCCGGACGGCGGTGACACGTGCGTCGAGGGAGGTGTTCCCGAAACCCTCACGCAATCCGTTGTCAAATCGGAAGAGTGGGTCAGTGTTCCGTCGCCGTATGAAGGACTGGAAGCGGAACTTGCGGGCGACGGCTGCGGGCATCGACTGGCGGTGCGCGGAGTGATGTCAGACCTGTTGCGAGATCGACTACTGAAGCTGGGCAAAGGCCGAACCGGTTTCGAGGAAGCCGTCCAGAGCCTGTATGCGGACTCGCGCATGCGGAAGACCGGCCGGTTCTTGGGAAGCTATGTCAACACGATCTCGCGCGTCTTCCCGTTCGTGTACGTCTTCAGCAGCGAGGCCGATATGCCTCACGCCAATCGCGACACGTTCGTGATCGTGGCCTCGAAGCGCAAACTCGAACTCGCCGACCTGAGACAAGCCAGCAGCCACTGGTCCGGCGCGCCCTTCGCCAGTCTCGAAACGGATTCCAGCGGCAAATTGCAAGCACGTGGCCAAATGAGTGAAATCCTCGCCAACGCGTTCAGCATGGTGCTGACCGACGACTTCGCCCCCGTGGATAATTTGCTCGGCGCCGTCTTCGACGCCCACTGAAAGGCCAATGAGAGATCACGGCTCTCATCCGTTGCATCTCATCCTTCACCTCATAATCCCTCATCCCTCATCGTTCCGACATGGCCATTCAATTCAACTGCCCCTATTGCACCGCGACGATTCAAGTCCCCGACTATGCGGCCGGGAAGAAAGGGACTTGTCCGCAATGCCAGATAAAGCTCATCGTGCCCAAGCCGCGCGAGATGCCATCACCGGCCGCCGCCGCGCCGCCGATGCCCGCTCCGTTCGTTACGGCGTCGCAGTCGCCGCCCGGATTCGTTCCGCCGCAGTTCGCGCCGAACGTTTCTCCACAGGGAGCCTTCGTGTCGCAGTGGCCGCCGCCCGGGCCGCATGCTCCGCCGTTTGTGCCGGCTCCGGGGGTGCCGCCGCAGTACATGCCCGTGCCGCAGATGCCGTATCCCGGATTCGATCCCTCGCAGTCGATGCTGCCGCCCGCCGATTCGATTGAACAGCCCTCGGTGGTGAAACGCTACAAGAAGCGAATGAAGCGACGCAGCGGCTGGGTTGTGTGGGGACCGATCGGAGTGATCGTGATCTTTGTCGGTCTGTTGGTGTTTTTGTTTCTCAAGCAAGGCGCCCCGAAGAGAGATCCACTCAAAGGCGAGCTGACGGCGGTGCGACGTGACGATGGCAAGCTCGAACCGGCGCTCGTCCATCGCGAGTGGATCGGCCTGGACGAGGATGTCGTCGACACCGTCCTGAAGCAAATGGAAAAGCGATCCGTCACGCTGCGCAGTTCGACGATCGTCTTGCGGTTCAAAGCAACGGAGGAAGGCATTCGAGTGACGGTCGAGCCGGGTGAACATGCGGAGTTGATCGCCGTCGACATCAATCGACACAAGGGCCTCGCCACGTGGCAGGCGCGCGAGTCAGCCGGCTTGACCGACAAACACCAAAAGGAAGTGATCAAAGCGGCCGAACGTTTCATCAAAGAATGGGCCGAAGCGGAAGCGAGCGGCGAAAAGAAACGAGATTTCGCACGCTTTCACGATGAATTGGGCCTCGCCGCGCTGACGATGGGTCTGGGCGGCGAAGCAATCGCCGTCGTCGGTGAGACCGTCTACCGCTGCGTTGCCGAACAGCAAGGCAAGCTGTTCTTCCTGCTCCCTCCGGGCACGCAGCGTTTCGAGCTGCAAGGCCGCGAACGTGGCAAAAATAAATTTGTTTTCCCCGGACAGTTCAAAGTCAAAGTGATCGCCGACGAGTCGCCTAAGAGAAGCTCGAAGAAGTCGGGAGAGAAGAAGTCGGATTCGGACGATGAAACGCCTCCCGCGATGGACCTTCGCCCGAGCGGAGAGTTCTCGCTCGACGAAGAAGCGATGTCCAAAGAGAAGACCTCTGAGAAAGGCAAGGCCAAGAAAAAGACACTGCCAAAGGACATGCCGAAGGACGAATGACGCGGGCAACGATTTCAATACCCATCACACAAGCCCGACGCGCCAGCGAGGGACGAAGTTCGGTCAGGCTCCGATTCCCTCGCTGGCGCGTCGGGCTTGTATTGAAACCGCCGCTACGGTTCATCACACCAATCCGCGCAGTTTGCGAAGCGTCCATTCAACCGTCAGCAGCGTGACGAACAGGATCAGGAACGGCCAGTTGTCCCACATTGTCAGACGTGTGACTTCGGTTTCCTCACGACGGATCAGGCCCTCCTTTTGCAACCGCTCCAAAAACGCGGCGTGTTGTTCGGGAGTGATCACCGAACCGCCCGTCAGCGAGGCCAATTCGGCAAGCAATCCGGGATCGGCCGCCGGGTTGTCGAGTTCCAAATCGCGTTGGTCGACTAGGAAGCGCGAGGTCGCATCGCCGATCGGTTGATCCCCCTTCTTCGCCGATACGTGAACCCAGTAGTCGCCCGGAAGCGGAGTCTCGCGAAAGTCGGCGGTGAATTCCTGACCGCTTTTTTGCGGAGTCAGGTTGTGTTTCTCGCCGGTGGGTTTGTCTTTGTCGTCGCTCGGCGAGGTGACGGTCACTGTAAAATCGGCATCGGTGATCGGCACTCCGTCGGCGGAACGTGCTCCAAACGTCAGCTTGACCGGCGCGCCGGGCAGGTAATTGCGCGGGTCAATCCGAATCCAAACAGTCTGGCCTTCGTCGAGCTCTTTCCGCGCGAGCCAAAAAATCATCTGCCGCCAAAAACGTTGATGGACGCCGCGATGTCCGTGCAGCGCCCAACGCCAGGTGGTGTTGCCGGCAAAGGCCATCACTCGGGCGCGGCCGGCCTCGGACGAGAACAGCAACGGAATGCCGTCGGCTGATGTCGCCAGGATCTCGACAAAATCGTTCTTCGGCCGCAGCTTATTCGCGCCTTCGAGCGGCGGCAGTTCGAGCCACTTCTTGCGGTTTTGATCCGGCGAGTCGATGCGCATGACGTAATGGTTGAGACCCTGCTGAGTCGGGATCATTTGTAGTTCGGCCGCGTGACGCTGCGATGGGTCAACGTCGTCTTCGGGAATCGCCTCGCTCTTGAGCATCGCGACGGGCAGCAGGTCGGCGAGTGGCGTGTCGGCGTATCCGCCCGCTCCGAAGCTGTGGAAGCCGCCAACCATCAACAGGCCGGCTCCTTCGTCCACGCGCGCGGC
>CAZPUJ010000395.1:0-2967 GCA_964589725.1 uncultured Planctomycetaceae bacterium | reverse complement strand
AACGATTTCTCACGTCAAAGTTCGGAGGGAGTAATCTTGCGCAAGTGGTCAAGCCACAGCGAGGCTAAAACGCTCCTCACGAACAACCACAACCCAAACTCTGACATCCACTGGGCTGTGGTTTCAACATACGAGCGAGGGGAATCCGCAGAAATCCCTCGCTTGCGCTTCGGGCTTGTATTTCAACCAAGACGCAGTTTGAAGAATTAGCCAGCCGTGGTCTTGGGTTGCGGGCGCAGCCCGCCCCAAAACCTTCGCGCCCTTTTGTTCAAATACTGAAGACAGTGCTTGAACCGAAGGCCGCAAAGAGCGCGAAGAGAACCGCAAGAAGAATTACAGAGGAACCAATGTCACGTTGTGTGATCCGAATCTGCTGCTGCGGTTGGTTGTCGGTCTTATTTCTGTTTCTGTGTGGTCGCTGTGATGCCGAGAACTGGCCCGGTTGGCGTGGGCCGAATCGAAATGGAGTGACGACCGACATCGGCGTACCCACGACGTGGTCGGCGACGGACAACGTGTTGTGGAAGATGCCTGTGCCGGGTGCGGGCATTTCGAACCCGGTCGTTTGGGGCGATCGCGTGTTCCTGACGGCCTCGGAAGGACGCGAGCAGGGCGAACTGCATGTGATCTGCTTTGACCGCGACACCGGGCGTGAGCGTTGGCATCAACGGCTGTGGGGCACCGCGCCGACAACGTTCTTTTTTCCCAAAAGCGGTCTCGCTAGTCCCTCGACCGTCACCGATGGTCAACGGTTGTTCGCATTCTTCGCAACTGGCGACGTGTTTTGTTTTGATCTCGATGGTGGATTACTGTGGCAGCGATCGCTGGCGGACGAATATGGTCCGTTCGAAAATCGCTTCGCGGCGTCCAGCTCACCGCTGCTGTTTGACGAGACCGTGATTCTGCAATGCGACCACTACGGCGGGTCGTACGTGATCGCGCTCGACCAACAAACCGGGGCGAATCGCTGGAAGTCGGATCGGCCGGAGGCGTGGCACTCGTGGTCGTCGCCGCAGCTTGTGCCTGTGGGCGAACGCATCGAACTGGTGCTGAGCGGCTCGGAGAAATTGGACGCTTACGACCCGCGCACCGGGAGTCGGCTATGGACCGTGCGCGGTCTGGCGCGCGAGTGCATTCCCACGCCGGTGTCCGGAAACGGACTGCTGTATGTGGTCAGCGGACCCAACGGAACGCACTTCGCGATCAAGCCGGGTGGCCAAGGTGACGTCACCGACTCGCACGTCGTGTGGAAAAACGATCGCGGCACGTCGTTCGTCCCGTCAGCCATCATGGTCGGGAAACGTTATTACCTGGCCGATGACAAAGGGATCGCCTCGTGCTTTGACGCTGCGTCGGGCACGCTGCTGTGGCGGAAACGCTTTGGCGGGAAGTTCACAGCCTCGCCGGTCGCGGCGGACGGAAAGCTCTTCTTTGTGAACGAAGCCGGCAGCACGCTGGTGCTCGACGCCACGCAACCGGACTATGTGGAATTGGCTCGGAACGACATCGGCGACGACGTGTACGCTTCTCCCGCCATTTCACAAGGCCGATTCTTTCTGAGAACCGTAACGCAGTTGGTCTGCATCGGAACGAGGTAAGTCGAATTCAACAGGAGTCTGTCATGCTCGGTAAATTGCGTCCTGGGTATCGATCGGTTTTCGTTGTGTTGATCTGCGGGTGGATGATTGGCAGCTCAGCGGCGGAAGAACTCAGCAAAGAGGAGCGCGACGCGGGATTCGTCTCGATGTTCAATGGCAAGGACTTCACGGGCTGGCGGTTCGATGGAAAAGAATCGCCGCCGAAGGAGTTGCCCGACAATTGGAAGGTCGACGATGGGCTGATCAAGTTATCCGGAGGCGGCAAGCCGAACTTGGGCACGGCGAAGGCGTATGGCGACTTTGAAATGCGATTCGAGTGGCGGGCCGTGAAAGACAAATACAACAGCGGCTACTTCATTCGCAGCGGCGAGAAAGTTGGTGCGAATCAGATCAACTTGGCCAAGGGGCACGAGGGAGCGTTCATCGGCGGCAAGATCAACGGAGCGAAAGAAGTTCCCGCGTTGCAAAAAGCCGCGGGCGAATGGAACGAATGGCGCGTGCTGGTGGTCGGCGACAAAGTGACCTTCTGGTGCAACGACCAACTCGCCTGGGAAGCCACGGGACTGCAACCGAAAGAGGGATACATCGGTCTGCAAGCAGAAGGTGCCGCGCTGGAGTTTCGCAAGCTCCGCATTCGTGAGGTGAAGGCTCCCGCACCGTAGGAATCGGCACGCAATAACTTCCGTAGCCGAAGTCGTGAGACTTCGGTCCGAACTCTTATGAGTTCGGCTACGTCGGGAAAACATTCCGAGCCGATTCGTTAGTATCGGATCGCTCACCGCCGCGATCGACCATCGCTTCGTTCTCCGCGCGCGGGCCGACGGGTCGGACGCTGGCGTGCTGGCTCGCGTGACATTGGCAGGGCGTCGGAACTCTCGTCGCGCTGCAACACGTCGAGCCGATGTTGTAGACCGCTGATCAGGAGGTTGGTGTCCACGCTCAGGCCGAGCAACTGAAAGCCTTGATCGCGACGGCGCACCAAATCGTTCATGTCGCGCGTCAGGATGCCGCACGGTTTGCCTCGCGCCCGTGCGCGGTCTTTGATATCGAGCAACTTCGCGGCGACGCCCGGACCTTCCCATTCGCCAAGATACCCCGCGGAAGCCGAGTAATCGGCGGGGCCGAAGAAGAACGCATCCACGCCCTGGATCGCGGCAATCTCTTCAATGCACTGTCCGGCCGAAACGGTTTCCATGAGCGGGATGACCAGCGTCTCGGCATTCGCGTTGATCGTGTCCGACTTCAGGCCAAGTCCCCAGTGCGTCGCGCGCTCCATGCCGACGCCGCGCAGGCCCCACGGCGGATACTTGGCGAAGCGGACAGCCCGATCGACCTCCTCGGGCGTGAAAACCTGCGGCACGACGATGCC
>CAZPUJ010000394.1:0-5551 GCA_964589725.1 uncultured Planctomycetaceae bacterium | reverse complement strand
AGCGAACGAACACGACCGGCCGAACGATCGGGCCGACAAGCAACTGCTCCGCGATCGCTGGGGAGATTGGATGGGCCTGAAGGCCGCGTTGCCACAATCGTCGCGGTGGAGCATTATGACGTACCTTGGCGATCACCCGACGGACTTTCGCCGCGCGTTGGCGTTGATGCGGAGCGATCTGCGCGGCTTGTGGCTTTCGGCATTTCAAAGCGCGGTGTGGAATCGGCTGCTCGCGGCGACGTTGCGAGACGTCTGTGGGCCGGAACAATTGTTTGACGTCTCGTTCCGCGAACATCTAGGACCGTTCTTTCGATCGCTCGATCTGCCGCAACGCCAAGAGTTGCTCAACCTTCATCTGCCGCTGCCGTCGTCTCGGCTGAAGCTGAGCGAAGGCCCCTTACTGGAACGATTACGCAGCGTGCTGGCGGAGTTCGAGCTCGAGCCGCGCACGATGCGCGTCAAATACCCGCGCGATGCGTTCTTCTCGAAGGGAGAGCGCGCTGCCGTTTACATTCCAGCGGGTTTGCAACATGCATCCGACAACGACGAACTATATCTCGGTCGCCACAAATTGGCGCTGACGTTTGAACTGCCGCGCGGGGCGTATGCGACGATTCTCGTCAAACGCTTGACGCTTGACGGCCGAGCGGAAGAGACCGATCCACGAGACGCTCGGGACTGAGCGATGTGACCACCGACTTGCCGGTTCGGAGCAGGACTGCCGAGAGCCAAACGTGCGGTGTCAGCGGGCCGAGCGGTAAAGGACAAAGAATCTTGAACAACCAAAAACCTCGGATGACGCGAACGACTCTGACCGACCAAACGACGTAGTTCGGCTCCGCTGTACGCCGTGGTTAGGCGAGGATCATTTCTTGTCCTCGACCTTGCCCTTCTTGTCCTCGCCCTTGCCCTTCTCGTCCTCGACTTTGTCCTTCTTGTCCTCGACTTTGTCCTTCTTGTCCTCGACCTTGCCCGTTTTGTCCTTGCCCTTGCCCTTGCCCTTGCCCTTGTCCTTCTCGTCCACGACTTTGGCCTCAGCGCTCCCGACCCGTTTGGCCGAAGGCCTGTTGTAGTGCAGTTTCAACTCCGTCGCGCTGACCTTGCCGGCCGCCTTAGCGTCGAATACCGCCACCGACTTGCCTTTGATGTCCGCCGTCCATCTCAACTCGATATCGCCGTTCTTTTTGATTTTGCCTTCGACCTTGGTCACTTTCTTGTCCTCCCACTCCCATCTGCCCTCGAACGCCTCCCCATCCACCGACAAGAACTTCAATTTGAAGTTTGATACATAAGGATCTCTGAGGATGCCGAATTTGTCTTTCTTGCCGCTCTTGAACACTCCCTCAAAAGTCATGCCCTCGGTCACAGGGCCGACGGGCGGGCTCTTGTCCGCTGCATGGAGCGACACAGTCAGGCACAAAAGAAGAATCGAGGACCGAAACATATTCACACCTTCGCCCAACAATTGAGTATCGCGAACGCGGGATATTGCAGGGGTGGCTGAGTTGGTTGCCCGATTGGGTTGTGGATCAAAGTACCGTCGGCGCTGGAGCTTTTCAAGCAGCGTGGTTTTTTGCACGGCTGGCCAATTCGTCGTGTTAGGCAAACTGTAGCCCGACCCCTTGTGGGTCGGATGATTCGATGTTTCCGCCGAAATGTCGCCGATTCGAACTCATTCGACCCACAAGGGGTCGGGCTAGAGACATCGCGGATTCACGAATTAGCCAGCCGTGTTTTTTTGTGGCGCCGGTGACAGACTTCATATTTCATGTTCGGGTAGTCGGTCAGTTTGGGTGGCACGTCCCTGAGTCATCGAAGGGCGTGGCCATTGGCATCGCGGTTTTCCACAACCTTGGCAGGGCGTGCCACCGAAATCGTGGTCCAAACTGACCCACTACCCGTGCCTCGGATTCTCGGCTACGGATCGGGATGCTTCACAAACAGCGTCTGTCCGGCGGCGGGTTGCGGGACAAACAGGAAAGTCCCGCTGGCGGTGGCGACCAGGACGCCGGCTGCCGTGCGGAGTTCGCCGCGGGCGACGGCAGTTTGGCGGCCGTGATGCACGACCTCGCCCGTGGCCAGCAGCGTCTCGCCGAGCCACGCCGGACGCACGAAGTTGACGTTGAGCTGCGCCGTGACGGCGTTCTGATCCGCGCGACACAACGTTGATACGGCAGTACCTAGCGCCGCGTCGAGCAACGCCGCCGCCATGCCTCCGTGCAAGATCCCGTGCGATCGCAAATGCGGCTCGGAGACGACCAGCCGCCACGTGGTGCGACCTCGATCGGCGGCGACGGGTTCAATCCCCAAGCCCTTCAGGAAAGGGCCAGGTCGCAGCAACGGCAACGGGTTTACCAGAGAAGATTCTTCCGCCACGACGATCACTCGGATTCTTGAGTTCGGACAGGAATTGAAACGGCCCACCCCACCAACACGGGAAGCCCTCCGTCACTGGCAGCTCCCGCAGCGAGTCATGAGTCTAATTCGACTGCATGAGTTTGTCTTGGCCCCCTGCCAGCTTGGCTGGCTGGTATCTACACAAGTCCCGAAGGGACGGCGGAGTAAAGCCGGGGGCGCAAGCCCCCAGAGTGCGATGCAAATATAGTCGGAGCCGCGTAGCGGTGACGCCATTCGAAAGGTGGGCGTCGCCGCTACGTGGCTTTGCGGCTCCTGTTGACCGCATTCCGTGGGCTGACGCCCAATGGCTTTACTCCTTCGCAGCTACGCAGCTTTTTCATGTTTACTTCTGATAGAATTCTCGCCTTGTGCCGTATCGACCTCGGCCGCAACGACCGTTCGACGGGAGATCATTCATGGCCGTAGCGTATCGACGAATCTTCGGACTCAGTCTGCTCTTGTTGCTTGTGACGGCGCCCTGCGGAGCGGTGGAGCCCGACCTGTTCATTGATCGGCCAGACCAACCAATTCCGAGCCGCCGTGCCACAAAACGCCGTTACCGATCTCAACGCCATGTGGGGCCTGACCGACATCCAAAGCTGGACCGAATGGGAATTCGGCGGCCCGCCCTGGGAAGTTCCGCAACTCATGCGCGACCACAGCCCGCTGACGTTCGTGTCGCGAGTGCAGACCCCAACCCTGATCCTGCACGCCGCCAACGACCGCCGCTGCCCACTGCCGATGGGCAGGATGTACTATCGAGCCTTGAAATCGACCGGCGCCGAAACGCAAATGGTCATGTATCCCGACGAAGGCCACCCGATCAAACAACTCTCGCACCAAGAAGACGTCCTGCGCCGAGTACTCGATTGGTTCGCGACGCATGACGTCCAGCGCGTGGAACTCAACCAGCGTCTTGGCGAACCGCGATCGCGTTGAAGTCCCCGCGCCGGTGAGCATCTCGCCGCTGGCGAACCGACTGGCATCAGCAAAATCATTGGTGGAATCGGTCGTGGAACGGAGACGAAGATTGATCCGGGAGGGAGTTGGCGTTAGCTTACTCTCTAATGATGACCGATATTGGAGGATTGGGCTAGCCGGGGTTATTCATGCCTTCGTAGCCAATCTCGCCAGAGATTGGGGTGTTGTCACGAGTTGCACCCAATCTCTGGCGAGATTGGCTACGGCACCGTGCCGACAATTCGCAGGGGACCATGAATAATCCGGGCTAGATGCCTCCGTGCTAGTGCTTTTCTCCTACCTTCCTCCTCCCGCCTGAGAGACACGCGCCGCCTGAGAATCACACGGCATCACGCCGAACGTGATCGCTACGTTGGAGTTTGCCATGTCTGTCACCAAGTTTTGTCCAGGTCCGATCTCGCGTCGTGGGTTCTTGGAAGTCGGTTCAACGGCGTTCGCGGCGCTGGGGCTGGGCAACCTGATGCGGCTGCGAGCGAATGCGGCATCGGCCGTGAATGCCGGCTCGGACACGTCGGTCATCTTCGTCTGGCTGCCGGGTGGGCCGCCGCATCAAGAGACGTTTGACATGAAGCCGGAGGCTCCGCTGGACTATCGCGGCGAGTTCCGGCCGATCTCGACCAACGTTCCTGGCCTCGACATTTGCGAGCACATGCCGCGACTGGCCCAGGTGGCAGATCGGTACTCGATCATTCGCTCGGTCGCACACACCTATGCCGATCACGGCGGGGGCCACAAAAAATTCCTTACCGGCCGCGATCCGAACTCACCGGTCGACACCGTGAACGATCACCCGATGATTGGCTCGGTCGTGGCGAAGATGCGGGAGCAGCGACACGTCGGCCTCCCGAATTACATTTGTGGGACGGATGGCGGACGTCAGGGCATTGATGTGTTTGCCTTCGGCAGCGCGTACCTGCCGAACTCCACGCACCCGTTCACGTTTTGGGGCGATCCGAACGACTCGAAGTTCGAAGTGCAGAATCTTTCGGTGTCGAAGACGCTCGAATCGCGATTGGATGACCGTGTGTCGCTGTTGAGCGGGTTCGATAAGCTCCACAAAGACACTGACCGCTTTGGCAGCATGGCGTCGATGGATGAGTTCAATCAAAGGGCGTTGAACCTGCTGACCAGCAACAAGTGTCGCGATGCCTTCGACCTCTCGCAGGAACCCAGCGAACTCCGCGCGCGTTACGGTCGACATGCCTGGGGGCAGCGAGCCATCTTGGCTCGGCGATTGGTCGAAGCGGGAGCCAGTTTCGTCACGATGACGATGGAAAATCCACTGCCTAGTGGCGGTTTGCCGATCGATTCGGTCTACAACTGGGACTCGCACGCCGTGAACTGCCACATGTTCAACGACCTGCGACACAGGTTGCCGCTGTTCGATCAGGCGATTGCGGCTTTGGTTGAGGACATCTACGCACGCGGCCTCGACAGGAAAGTGATGCTGATCGTCACGGGCGAGTTCGGTCGCACGCCGCGCGTCAGCACGTCGATTGGCACGCAAACCAAAGTCATGCAGCCGGGCCGCGATCACTGGCCGCAAGCCATGTCGATTTTCGTCAGCGGCGGCGGCTTGAAGACGGGCGTCGTCGTCGGCTCGACAAACTCGAAGGCCGAGCATCCGAAAGACCGACCGCTCGAACCGAATGATCTGTGGGCGACAATGTTCCGCCACCTCGGCATCGACACGAATCACTCGTTTCCCGATCACCAAGGCCGCCCGATGCCAATTCTCGCCACCGGTGCGCCGATCAGTGAGTTGATCTGAGTCCGAGCCCAGGGCGCGGCGTCAACTCCCCCCGTGCATTCGCGCAGGACCGGGAGGGGCTCACGCCCTCGGACGAAGGTGCGGTCCGGGGGCTGACGACCTCCGGCTCACCAGAAAGTCTTTGCGCGGCACCAACCCGCTTACTGAGAGACTCGGACATGCGAGGTTTGGCGATTCTCTTGCTGCTGTTCGGCGTGTTCAGCCCGGCGGTGTCGGCAGAACGGAAACCGGCGCTTGGCGACGCGATTGGTGAGTTGCGATTCAAAGACATTCGGGGCTTGCAGCGGTCGTTGACAGACTTGGGTAAGAAGCTATCGTATGTCTTTGTGTTCACAACGACGCAATGTCCGCTGGTTCGCCGGACGATGCCCAAGCTGATTGATCTCGATGCGCGGTTCGGAC
>CAZPUJ010000393.1:0-5018 GCA_964589725.1 uncultured Planctomycetaceae bacterium | reverse complement strand
TTCGTCGAACGTCCGCGAACGTCGCCGCGAAGTCGGCACGCTGATGGCGCTCGGAGCCACGCCGAGTCTCGTCACTCGGATGTTTCTGTTGAAAGCGTGGATGCTCGGTATCGTCGGAGCCGTCGGCGGGAGCGTGCTCGGCTTGATCGTGGCAATGCTGCTCGGCTCGCAATGGGCGGGAGTCACCGTCACACCGCTGCCGGATTTGATCGCGCTCGCCGTCGGAGCGGCCCTCGTTATCACCACTCTGGCCGCGCTCTGGCCGGCCCGTTCAGCCGCGAAGCTCGACCCGTGCTGCTGCTTCCAGGAGGTCTAACGCCATGTTTCAGCTTCAAGACATCACCAAGGTTTATCGGCGGCGGCAAGAAGAAGTCTTCGCGTTTAAGGCCACGTCGATCGACATCGGACTCGGCGAGTACGTCGCCGTCGTTGGCCCGAGCGGCAGCGGCAAGACGACGCTGTTGTCGATGCTTGGCGGCATGTTGTCGCCCGACAGCGGCAAAGTGTGGTTCGACGGCCAGTCGCTTTATGAGTTGAGCGTCATCGAACGAACCAAACTGCGGCGCGAGCGGATCGGTTTCGTCTTTCAAACGTTCAACTTGGTTCCGTTCCTGACGGCGTTGGAGAATGTCCAAGTCCCGTTGTTTTTGCACGGCGTCAGCAAGTCCAAACAACGCGACCGAGCCGTCTCGCTCTTGGAGCAAGTCGGACTCGGCAACCGCATCGAGCACAAGCCGAGCGAACTGAGTACCGGCCAGCAGCAGCGAGTCGCCCTCGCTCGCACCTTGGCCAACAACCCGCGACTGATTCTGGCCGACGAGCCGACCGGCAACCTGGATCCGTCGAGCCGCGAGGCCGTGCTGTCGATGTTCGACCATTTTGTGAGCGAAGGCCGTACGATCGTCATGGTGACTCACGACCCCGGTGCCGCCGCTCGAGCGTCTCGCCGATTGTGTTTGAGCGACGGTGCGCTCGTTGCGCACAACGAGATTCCCAATACGAAGGCTGCTTGATCTGTCTTCATCATTCTGCCCCCATCGTTCTGCCAAACAAATTTGGCAGAACGATGGGAGCAGAATGATGGGCTGCAACGGGATCATCATGCTCAACTGGATTATCGACGTCTCACTTCGGAATCGGTTTCTCGTGCTGCTGGCGTCGGTTGCACTGGCGGTGGCGGGTGGCATTGCGGTGTTGCATCTCGACATCGACGCCTTCCCGGACACGACGCCGATTCAGGTGCAGATCAACACGACGGCTCCGGCACTCGGACCCGAAGAGGTCGAGCAGCAAATCACGTTTCCCATCGAGCAAGTGCTGGGCGGCCTGCCGAGGCTGGAAATCCTGCGGTCGGTGTCGAAGTTTGGTTTGTCGCAAGTCGTCGTGACGTTTCAGGACGGGACCGACATTTATTTCGCGAGGCAGATCATCAATGAGCGGCTGGGTTCGGTCGTGCTGTCGCCGGGCATCGAGCGGCCGAGTCTTGGTCCTGTCGCGACCGGGTTAGGCGAAGTCTATCACTACATCGTGACGCTCAAAGGTTGGGACTTTGAAGGAGCTTCCGAGGCCGAGCGAGCCGAGAAACTGACGTACCTGCGGACGATTCACGACTGGACGATCAAGACGAAACTGCGCACGGTGCCGGGCGTGGCCGAGGTCAATTCGTGGGGCGGCTTCGAGAAGCAGTACCAGGTCCGCATCGACCCGGAAAAGTTGATCAAGCACAAGCTGACGTTTGCGGAGGTCGTCACCGCGCTGGAGAACAACAACAAGAACACGGGTGGCGGTGGCATTCAGCAGAACAATCAGTTCTTGCTGGTGCATGGCCTCGGCCGCACGGTCACCGAGGAACAGATTCGAAACATCGTCGTCACGGCGAAGGACGGCTCGCCGATCCGCGTAAAGGATGTCGCGACGGTGGGCATCGGCCAGGAGATTCGTCGCGGCTCGGTCACGGCGATGGGACGGGGCGAAGCGATTCTCGGTTTGTGCTTCATGACGATGGGGCAGAACAGCAAGGTCGTCACGTCGGCGCTCAAGAAGCGGATGGAAGAAATCCGCCCGACGCTGCCGGCCGACGTGGACATCACCGTCGTTTATGACCGCACCGAACTGGTGGACTTCGTGATCGACACCGTGCGCCGCAATCTGTTCGAGGGCGGGCTGCTGGTGATCGCGATTTTGTTCGCGTTCCTGGGTAACTTGCGAGCGGCCACGATCGTCGCGGTGGCGATTCCGTTGTCGATGCTGTGCGCGTTCAGCGGCATGTGGCAGTTCGGAATCGCGGCCAGTTTGCTCAGTCTGGGTGCGATCGATTTCGGCATGGTCGTCGATAGCTCGGTGGTGATGGTCGAGAACTGCGTGCGGCACATCGCTCACGGCGACTTGCGCGGCCGCAGCAAGATCGAGGTCGTGCGGGACGCGGCGGTCGAAGTCCGCAAGCCGACGCTGTTCGGCGAACTCATCATCATGATTGTTTACCTGCCGATCCTGACGCTGGAGGGGATCGAAGGGAAGCTCTTCCGGCCGATGGCGCTGACGGTCATCTTCGCTCTGGCCGGGTCGATGGTGCTGTCGATGACGTTGATGCCGGTGCTGGCCAGCATGGTCCTGCCGCGGCGGATTGACGAGAAGATGCCGTGGCTGATGCGGCTGGTGCTGTGGCTCTATCAGCCGGTGCTCCGGTTCTCGATGAATCACCGGTTCGCCGTCGTGAGCATCGCGGCGTGCGTGCTGATCTTTTCGTTCGGCATGATCGCTCCGAATCTCGGTAGCGAGTTCATCCCGCGGCTGTCGGAAGGTTCGATGACGGTCAACGTCGTGCGACTGGCGGGAACGGACCTCGGCGAATCGAACCACATGAACTCGGTGATGGAACGGATCATCCTGGAAAAATTCCCGGACGAAGTGCGGCACGTCTGGAGCCGTGTCGGCACGGCGGAAGTCGCGACCGACCCGATGGGCATCGAACTCACCGACATGTACGTCACGCTGCATCCGCGCTCGCAGTGGACGCAAGCCAAGACGCAAGAGGAATTGCTCGGCCGGATCGAGAAGGAAGTCCGCGTCATCCCCGGCCAGAAGGTCGCGTTCTCGCAACCGATTGAGTTGCGGATGAACGAGATGATTTCCGGCGTGCGCGCCGACCTCGGCATCAAGCTGTTCGGCGACGATTTTTCCCTGCTGGTCAGCAAGGCGGCGGAGATTGAAGCGGTCTTGAAGTCGATTAACGGCAACGCGGATGTCTCGGTCGAGCAAGTCACCGGCCAACCGGTGTTGCAGGTGCAGATCAAACAAGACGAGATCGCGCGCTACGGGATCGCGGCACAAACGGTGCTCGACTTGATTCAATCGGTCGGCAGCTTGGAAGTCGGGCAAGTCGTCGAAGGTCAGTTGCGGTTCCCGCTGGTGGCTCGACTGCCGGATCGTTTACGGAGCAGCCCGGAGGCGCTCGGCACGATTCAAGTGGCGACGCCGACCGGCGAACGGATTCCGCTCTCGCGGCTGGCCGACATTCGCATGGTCGAAGGACCTTCGACCATCACGCGCGAATGGGGCCAGCGGCGGATC
Organism: uncultured Planctomycetaceae bacterium; assembly: GCA_964589725.1. Taxonomy (GTDB): domain Bacteria; phylum Planctomycetota; class Planctomycetia; order Planctomycetales; family Planctomycetaceae; genus CAYSHJ01. The sequence goes on along the minus strand of CAZPUJ010000393.1, from coordinate 1,448 downwards.
ACGATCACGACCAACATTCGCGGCCGGGACATGGGGACGTTCGTGGCCGAGGCTCAGCAAAAGGTCGGCGAGAAAGTCAAGCTCCCGCCGGGGCGCTACTTTCTGGAATGGGGCGGCCAGTTCGAGAATTACGAACGCGCCCGCAATCGCCTGCTGATCGTCATTCCGGTCGCGATTGCGATGATCTTCACGCTGCTGTTTTTCACGTATCGCAACGTCATCGACTCGTTGCGAGTTTTCACCGGCGTGCCGTTCGGCTGGGTCGGCGGCATCATCGCGCTGTGGCTACGCGACATGCCCTTCTCGATCTCGGCGGCCATTGGTTTCATCGCACTCTCCGGCGTGGCCGTGCTGGACGACATGATCCTCATTAGTTACGTGCGGCAACTACGGCGCACCGGCATGAAGGTCCACGACGCCGTGCGTCAAGCGGCGATCACGCGTTTGCGTCCCGTGTTGATGACCACGCTCGTCGCCAGCTTCGGCTTCCTGCCGATGGCGCTCTCGACCGGCCAAGGAGCCGAAGTGCAACGCCCGCTTGCGACCGTCGTCATCGGGGGAGTCATCGGAGCGATGGTGATGTCGCTGCTGGTGCTTCGTGTGTTGTATTTGTTCTTCGACGCCATCGCGCACGCGATTCAATGGGTGCTGATCCGCTGGTTCCACATGCCGGAATCGGTGGCGGCTCCGATGCTGGGCCTGCTGGTCGAACACGAAGACGGCGAAGCGCATCCCGTGGGAGTGACCACGACTCACGAGACCGCCCGCGAAAAGGAGTTGACCCATGTTTAATCCTACTTTCCCCCTGTTTGAACAAAGGAGAACCAAGATGACGAAGCAACAACTTTGGACGGCTTGCGGTCTGCTCGCGGCAGTCATGTTCGCGGCGAACGGCTGCGGTGACTCGGCCGCGCCACCGGCAAAGGAAGTCGCTCGAACGGGCAAACATGATGACCATGCCGACCACAAGGACGGCGACCATCACGAAGGCGACGGCCACGATCACAGCAAAGACGGCAAGAAGGTGTACGATCATTCCGGCTGGTGGTGTGGCGAGCACGGCGTCCCCGAAGCCGAGTGCAGCATGTGCAACTCCAAAGTCGCCGCTGCCTTCAAATCCAAGGGCGACTGGTGCGACGAACACGACCGCGCGAAGTCGCAATGCTTCAAGTGCGATCCGAAGTTGCAGGAGAAATTCGCGGCCTTGTATCGCGCGAAGGAAGGCAAAGAGCCGCCGGCCATCGAAGACGAAGCCTCGGCCAGTGGCGAGAAGAAGTCAGGCACGTAACGGGGGATTTTCGATTGGCGATTCTTGATTCTCGATTGAACCGCATGCTGCATGTCGCAATCGAAAATCAAGAATCGAAAATCGAAAATCAACAAGTGTCAATTTGGAGCGGCTGTGCTTGGCAGTGACGCTTGCGAAGACTTTTCGCAAGCTCGCCCGT
>CAZPUJ010000392.1:0-9483 GCA_964589725.1 uncultured Planctomycetaceae bacterium | reverse complement strand
GTCGACGCCCTCGATTCGGCGTGGCGGGTTGTCGAGTTGCAAGATCTTTTGCAGGCCGCGCATCCCTTTCTTGGGGTCGATGGGGAAGACTTCCGGCTGTACGTGGTCTTTGAGGTTGCCGCGCATGTCGAGCGTTTCGAGAGCTTGAATCTCGTCACGAAGCCGCGCGGCGCGTTCGAATCGCAATTCCTTCGCCGCCGCCTGCATCTCGGCTTTGAGTTCTTCGAGGAGTTGCGACTTTTGTCCTTCCAGGACCATGCAGAGACGGCGGATGTCGCGGCGATAGTCGTCCTTGCTGATCCGCAGATTGCACGGAGCCGTGCATTGGCCGATGCTGGCCAGCAGACAGGGGCGAAACCAGCGCCAGCGTTCGTCGGCCTCGTGAATGTCGAGCGAACAGGTGCGGAAGCGAAAAATGCGCTGCAAAACAGCAATCGCGCCGCGCAGACGTTTCGCGCTCGTGAACGGGCCGAACAGTTTCACGCCATGCGAGCGGGGCTTGCGAGTGAACTCGACGCGCGGGAATTCTTCGCGCGTGGTGATTTGAAGATATGGGAACGTCTTGTCGTCTTTGAGTTCGGTGTTGAATCGCGGACGGATGTCTTTGATCAGCCGTGCTTCGAGCAACAGGGCTTCGACCTCGCTGTCGCACGGGACGCAGTCGACGTCGCGAATCTCCGGCACAAGGTCGCGCGTGCGGCGATCGAACACCGCCGCCGAGTTGAAATAGCTGCCGACTCGGCTGCGCAGGTTCACGGCCTTGCCGACATAGATCACTCGACCCAAACCGTCCTTCATCAAGTACACGCCGGACGTCGTCGGCAGTGCCCGCACCTTTTCGCGCACATCAACCGGAGCGGCGTCAGCAGGATCGTCGCGATCAGGTCGATCGGGCTGGGCGGAAGGCTGGGACATACATCGCTCAATTGAAAATACAGTAACCCGAAGCGTAAGCGAGGGCGGCAACGGAAGCCCTCGCTTACGCTTCGGGTTAGTATGCGGCGAACACCAATTGCCAGTTGCGACCGGCGTCACAGTCCGTCGGACAAGACGAACAGGATGGCGAACACCGCAGCCATAAACAGCATGATCTGCAAGAACAGCCGCACGGCTCGATGCAGGATGCGTTCGGGCAATTCGTAGCGGCTGGCGCTGTACACCAAGCTAATCACGAGTGCCAGCGGCAGCATGTACCAGAGCACATTTTGAAACGCGAGCAGCATCAGCGATTCCTCGCCGGTTCTTGATTGTCAGTTCGATTGCTTGGCACCACTCGTCGCCGCCGCGGTCACCGGAGCCGGAGCGACAGGAGCGGTAGAATTCGGCACGTCCGCGGGTTGTCCTTCGGGTTGTTCCTCCTCGTCGCCGTAGCCGTAGGCCGGCCCTTCCAGGGCGTCCCACACGGCCAACAGATTGAGCAACCCGGCGATCCAGGTGAACAGCAATGCGATCTCATAACGTCGACCCAGGCGACGATTCAGTTCTTGCAGCGGATCTTCTTCCAACGGCATTTGGTACCAATCCCAAAACGAGCGTGGGATCGTTCCTTCCAACTGACCGACAGACGAATCAAAGCCACGGCGCGCTTCAACGATTCGGCACTGGATGTATCTCTCGGTACTGGAGAACTCTTTGACTCGCTGCTGACCATCGAGCCGTCGCGTCACGTTGCCGCTTGCCAAGAGTCGCGGAGCAATGTCGAAGGGACCGGCCAGCGACATTTCAATCTCACGACGTCCCTCCGATTCCAGTACGCCGCGGAATTGGCCTCGAACTTCCGGACCAAACTGACCCTCTTCAATGCTCAACTGGATCTGTCCGGAGACAACGCCTTCCCAAGATTCGCTTCCCGCCTCGTGTTTAGCATAGCCGCGAAACGGCGTGCGAATCGGCAGGTCCAATGGACCGATTCCACGGTTCGACTGCTCGGTCGCCTGCTTGTAGCGATACGACTGCACAAGCGCCGGCAACGCCGGCAGACCGACCAACACCTGCGACAAATAGCCGATCGTTTTCTCCTTCGCTTGCCAGCGAAAGTAAACAATCTTCCATTCGCCCAACGACATTCCCCAAACGAGCAGCCCCCACACGCCGATCGAGTAAATCGCCGCCTTGAACCATCGACCTTGATAGGCGTGGCCGGCACCGGGAATCAAATATCCCAGCGCGGCGGCCAACCTGGGATTCTTCAGATTGATGCGCGGATCGGACATGCGGCGGGAGTCGTCCTGGAGCAAACGTCACACAATCGACGAACCTTAGTTCGTGAGGCTCGTCACGGAGGCGGATTCTAGGGCGCTCCAGCGCAACCGGCCAGACCTCTCCGCCGTCGCAATCCTGCAAAGGCCTGGACTCCGTGGAGAAACCGGGCCATTGAATCCATTCAGCGGACGACTTGGCATTTCGGATGCCGCTTTTGGAATTCCTCGATCGCCGCTTCGGAGATTTCGGTTCCCTGCACATCAAGGTAACCCAACTTCGGCAACCCTTCGAGATGCGTCAATCCGGCATCGGTGACCTGAGTTTCATTCATCCCGAGAAACCGCAGCCGAGGCATCGTGGCCAACAATTTCAACCCGTCATCGGTCACCGGCAGCCGCGTGAACTTCAAGGCCTCCAGTTGCGGCATCTTGGCCAAATGCGCGAGCCCTTGGTCCGTGATGCTGGTATCACCGAGATATAGCATGCGTAGCGACGGCATGGATTCCAAAGCCACCAAGCCGTCGTCGGTGATACTCGTCCAATTCAATGTCAAGAGTCGCACGTACGGCGACCGTGCGAGCACGACCAGGCCTTGGTCCGTGATCCGCGTGTTGTACAAACTGACCAGTCGCAGGTCGGTCAAGCGCGTCAAGGGAGACAACCCTTCATCGCTGATCGGCGTATTTCTCAGCCCCAGAAAGCAAGCCTGAATGTCGCGGATTAACGCCAGAACCTTGTCCTCGATGTGTCCTTCGCGCGTAAAGTGCTCGCGAAAAAGGAGCACGAACGTGCCACGCTCGTGAGCGAACTCGTCTTCGGCATCGCGGACTTCAGCTCCCAAATCGAGGAGCGCTTGGACGGCTTTCGCATGTCGCTCCGCGGCGAGGTCGCGCGTGGACGCGCAACCCCACGGGCCGAACGCGACAGCCACGAGGAGGGCAATAACCGTCCTTCGGCATCTTGCCATCGAGTCGAGGGCACGTGGCGGAGCCTGATCGAAAAGACGATACGGAAAAATATTCATGTCACGTCGCTGGCCCCGGCAATCACGCGATGACCAAGAACCCGCTGGCACGGAAGGATGGAAAACAAGGTCACCGCGAGGAATTCGATCCCGTGGAGATCGGTCTTAGTCCGACTGCAATTCCAATGGGATCTCTTGCCTTCCGAGTTTGACTTCTTTGACCAATTTCGACTCCCGATCCGAGTATTTCACAGGGATTTCCTTGCGACCCAATCCTGCGACTACGACGCGGCACTGTCCAACGGCTGCCCCCATGTTGTCCTTATCGTAGGTCAGCTCATACTTTCCCGAATCGTTTGTCATTCCCATCGACGAGCTGGCCTTTGGGGACTTATCGAGTTTATCTCGAGGGCTACGGATTGGATGGAACCAGACTTCGACCCCGGTGAGTGGCTTGCCATCAAGCGAAACGCTTCCGGTCACTCGGCCCAGTTCCGGAACTAACGACTTTCCGGCCATCATCGAGCTGGCCGTCCAGCCCAGTAGCACAACTACAACGACGGCCCCCAAGGCCATGGGCGCGATTTTCAAAAAGAGGAAGCGGCCCAGCCCCGCCCAGTCGAAACCCGCTTCGTCGGACTCCACAGCGTCGCCGTCGGTCCAGGTCTTCTTCCCCTTCTTGCCGGATTTGGAAAGCAAGTCTCCCGCAATGTTCGAGGCGGTGCCAGCGGAAGTCGTTCCCGGCGGTCGACGCGACGAAGCTGGAGCCGTCGCTACTTCCTCAGCGAGTCCTGGTGGCAGGGTGTATTTGGGTTTGGACGACGCCGCCGTTTCGCTACGGCGAATCTGAAAGACGTCCTCGGAATCGGAATCAACCGGCGTCGATGCGGACTTCGTCTTTGCACCTTTCGGTTTCTCGTGCGGCTCGTCCGCGAGCAAGTCGTCCTTGTCGAAGGTTGTCCGGGAAGGCGCGGACTTGTTTTTCTTGGGCCTTGTGCCCGCCTCCAATTCGCCGTCACTCATCAGAAATTCGTCGACGTCGAAAACTTCACGGCCGGCCGAGGTCTTCGTGAACGTGGCGAGTTCGCTCTCGCTGTCCACAGGTCCATCGTCCTGTCCGACGTCCTCGGACGACTTGTCAGGAAGCTCCGGTATCGTGAAAGCTGATTTGCACTTGGGACACTTTCCGGGTTTTCCGGCCAAGTCGTCTTTGATCTTGAGCGTCGCTCCGCATTGCTCGCATTCATAGCGAATGGTCATGGCGCAAACTCCTGGGAGTCATTCCGCCAGCAAGTGCGGTTCGTCATGATTCGGCCGGCTAAACGTCGACAGCGCGATCGGCACCGGACTGAAAATACAGAAATGGAAAGAGGCAGCTCTCGCAACAGTCTCGTTCCGAAAGCTGCCTCATGCGAGAATTGTCTACCGTGCGTTACTCGAACTCACCTACGGGGAGACCATCGGCCATACTTCCCAGCAACCGGAAAATATTCAGGTCCAGGTTCTGGTTTAACATCGTGCTGCGACCGTCGGCGAACAGGAAGTTAGCTCCTCCATCGTGTTCGCTGGCGGGGGAATCGAAGTGGAGGTTCTTGTTGATTCCCGTGCGGTTGCTAAAGACCGTGGAGATACCCCCCCAGGCCCAGCCGTCGCTGCTTTGCAACAAGTTCAGGGTGGGATGGTTCAATCGGGCCATTTCGCCGGCCATGACGACTTGGCTCGTGCCGTCAGAAATGTCCGCGATGCGTGTCTTGCCGTTGACGGTGAAGATGCCGCGATTCAACGGCGACGGCGAATACTGCGAGATCAGGTCATTTTGAATCTGATCCGGCAGCAACGCGTACATGGCACGCGTCGGTGTGATGTCATTGACGATCAACTGATTGCCGCCCGCACAGCCACCGTAGTCATTTCCGCCTTTGACCCACGTCGGATCAAGGCGCCGCACGTTGGGCAGTTTTTCCACAGCCATGTCACTACGGCGAGTGGGACAGTAGAAAGCCGGGATGTCTTGGTGCGCCGGTCGCAAGATGGTGAACGTGGTACTGGTGGTCAGACCGTTGTCACGAACGTTGAGGAGGAAGTTCCAATCCCTGTAACCTTGCTTGTAGTCCATTTGCGGCAGGATCTGCAGCATCCAACTGGTCCCGTGGTAACCCAGTGTGGCGGAGTTCGCCAGGGTCGCTTCGAGGGGATCGGTCTGCCTCTGGGCCGTCGCCGGAGTGATATTCGTGAACAGCACACCTTGAATCATTCCCGACGGAAAGGTCTTGTGGACGTTGGCGTAGTTGTGCAGGGCCAACCCAATCTGTTTGAGGTTATTGATGCACTGCGACCTGCGAGCGGCCTCGCGCGCCTGCTGGACGGCGGGCAGCAAGATCGCGATCAAGATCGCGATGATGAAGATCACTACCAGCAATTCGATCAGGGTGAAACCACGACGTTGGCGTCTCTGGACCATAATGGTGCTCCTTTGCTTGAAGATTAGTCACAAGGTATGAGAACAGAAGGTTTCCCCGCGAGGACGAACTTGGTGGCCATCCAAGTCTCGAAGTTCTTGTTTGGCTTCGGGAAGCCTGCTTCCTACGGCTTCGATGGAAGGTTTAGATATGCTAACGGCCGCTCTCGAAAAACGTCAATCAGTTTTACCATTCGAGCGAATCGTCTTACCGGAATCATTCCTCTTTCCCTTGTGACCCCTTCGGACGGACTGACGGGTTCGTTCGTGACAACTTCGCGCGGAGCGGCGTTCTCTCGGACGGAAGTCTACACTATTTTCTGAAACAGAATCTGTGGAGCGCTTGCGAACCATTCCGGCTGGTTCCGACGACGGAGCCGAATCTCGGACGACCGGCACACGTTTCGTCCCGAGGCAGGGACGATTAGCCTTGGCCAAGGTTACAGTCCGGCCGACGAACGACTCTTGGACAACGGGCAGCAATTTGACGGTCATTTTTCGACCCTCCTATAATCCCTTCCACGCACATCCATCGCTAAAGTTGACCTGAGTCTGAGAATCGAGGGGTGCTATCGTGAGTTCCTTGCGCAGTGTTTGGTGGCTTGGCTTCTGGGCCATTTGTGGTTCGTTTGGCCTGGGTGGTGCTCTTTGGGCGGTTCGTTCACAGGCGGACGAATTGGCCGAGCAGAAACCAGCGGTGCCGAAAGCACCGTTGGCGGTGTACCTCACGGTCGGCAGTCCGCTCAGTGACGCCGTGCAGGCCAAAGTGCTCAACGCAGCCCGCAACCTCCAACAGCAGGCCGAGCAGGAAGGCCTAGCTGCCATTTTGGTGCTGGAGATCGGCCCCGGTACCAGCCGCTTCGGTCAGGTGCGTGACTTGGCGAAGGAGTTGACGTCCGCGAAGTTCGCCCAATTGCGCACCGTCGCGTGGATTCCCGAACCGAAGGACAAGAAGCGGCTCGACGGCTACAACGTCATCCTCGCGCTCGCTTGCAAAGAGATCGTGATGCATCCAGACACCGAGCTGGGAGACATTGGCCGCGGCAAGGCGCTGGATGACGAAGAGCAGCAGTTCGTGTTGTCGTTGGTCGAGAAGCGGCTGAACCCGAAGCTCAACACCGCACTCGTCACCGGCTTGATGGACCCGCAGAAGACGGTCCTCAAGGTTAAACTTGAGTCCGAGGTCGACGGTCGCAAAGGGACCGAAAGTCGCATCGTCACATCGGACGAACATCGCCGGCTGCTGGACAACAAGGTGGTGATCCAAGACGTCTCGACCATCAAAGAGGCAGGCGCGTTGGGACTGTTCACTGGCAGTCGAGCGCGCGCGTTGGACGTGCTGGTGACGCAGACCGTCGAGAAACGCAGTGACCTCGCGGACTTGTACAACTTTCCGCGCGAATACTTGCGTGAGAGCGCGACCTCCGGCGAAACGCCGCGAGTCATCCGCATCAAGATCGACGAAACGATCGAGCCGATCCTGCAAGGTTTCGTCTCGCGCGAAATCCGGCGTGCGCAGGCACTCAACATCAATTTGATCATCTTCGAAATCGACTCACCCGGAGGGTTTCTGGACTCGAGTAAGGGAATCGCGTACGAAATCGCGCATCTGGACGAAAAGAAAGTTCGGACAATCGCGTATGTGCCGAAACGAGCGTTGAGCGGCGCGGCGATCGTCGCGCTGGGTTGCGACGAAATCATCATGCAGAAAACGGCGACCATTGGCGACGCCGGGCCCATTGAGATGCGTCCTGGCCAGCCATTTGAGCGTGCTCCTGAAAAGATCCTGAGTCCGTTGCGTGCCGATCTCAGAATACTCGCGGAATTGAAAAAACGGCCTCCTGGCTTGTGCGAAGCAATGGCCGACAAAGACCTGGACGTCTTTCAAGTCACGCATCGAGACACCGGCCGAATCAATTACCTGACGGACGAGGAAATCCACGTCGCCAACGGCGAGTGGATCAAAGGCCGCATCGTCCCAGAATGCCTGGGGGACAACTTGCTGACTGTCGATGGGCAACGAGCACACGAACTGAAACTGGCGGAAGCGCCTGTGGCGGACGAAGACGAACTGCGTCAGCGACTCGGCCTTCCCGAAGGCGAAATCCCGCAGGCCGTCGGCCGGACGTGGGTCGACACGTTGGTCTGGACGCTCAACCGACCGGGCATCGCGGCGCTGCTGCTCATCGCCGGCATGGCTTTCATTTACATCGAATTACACACACTGACGTCGTTCTTCGGGATCGCGTCCGCGTTGTGTTTCATGCTGTTCTTCTGGAGCCACTTCCTGGGTGGCACGGCCGACGTGCTGGAAATCGTGCTGTTCCTGTTCGGCGTCGTGTTGATCCTGATGGAGATTTTTGTTGTTCCCGGCTTTGGCATTTTTGGTGTGTCGGGAGCGTTGGCGATCTTCGCCTCGCTGCTGTTGGCCAGTCAGACATTCGTGCTGCCGACGACGAATTCCGAGCTGTCCCAGATGACTCAGAACTTGGGCACGTTAAGCCTCGCCCTGATCTCGGTTATCGGAGTCGGAGCTCTCGTCAGCCGCTACCTGCCGGAGATGCCGATCCTCAAACACCTGATTCTGACGCCACCCAATCTGTCGGGAGCCTCCGATGTCGATGCTCCGCGCCTGCGTCCCGACGTGCTTGGGGGCGTGGCGGCCGCGGGGCTTGAGATTTTGCTGCACCAGGAAGGGGAGGCCTTGACGACGCTCCGTCCCGCCGGCAAGGCACGGTTCGGCGAGCAAATGATCGACGTCCAAAGCCAAGGGGACTTCATTGATCCGGGCGAAAAGATCGTCGTCATCGAAGTCGTCGGGAATAAAGTCGTTGTCCGCAAGGCATGAGCCACTTTGTAATCTCAGGGCATGACGCCGATTCTTGTCGTTACAGCGCTCGCCCGAAACTTTTTCGCGGGAGGCGGGTTTCATCCGTCTGTTAAACCGCGATGGAGTTTCGGTCGAGTTTTGTCAATCGTGGAGCTTCCGGCTCGCCGGCGAGTCGTACGCAAAACGGCATCGGACCGGCGAACTGCCGGTGCCTCGGAGCCTTGTTCGCAATTTGTCCCCGTTGTCGGAAAGGAACTCAGATGAGACGTGTTCTCGAAGCATGTTTTGTGTTGGCGATGTTGACATCCGTGGCCTTTGCCCAAAACCAAGATCAGGGCCGGCCGCCGCGAGGTGGAGGATTCGGAGGAGGCTTTGGCCCAGGCGGAGGAATGCAGCCTAGCACGGCGCTCCTGGCCCTTCCGGCAGTCCAAGAGGAATTGAGTCTGAATGACGACCAGAAGAAACAGATTCGCGAATTGTCCGACAAGATGCGGCAAGACCGTCAAGGCGCGTTCAACTTCCAGGAGCTGCGCGACCTCAAGGAAGAGGAACGACAGAAAAAAATGGACGAGTTCCGCGAGAAAAACGAAGAAGTGAATAAAAGTATCATCGAGCAACTCGGCAAGATTCTCGATGCCAAGCAGAGCGAGCGTCTCCAGGAACTTCGCTTGCAGCGTGAGGGTGTCGCGGCCATCGCGACGGCCGACGTCGCAGGGAAGTTGGAGCTGTCACAAGAGCAGAAAGACAAGATTTCCAAGATTCAAGCGGACGCTCGCCAGAACTCTCCGTTCGGCCGCGGCGCTGCCGGTGGTGCGCCACCTTCCGACGAAGAACGCCGCGCCGCGTTCGAGAAGTTCCGCGAAGCGCGAGAGAAGCAGAACGCCGACCTCCTGGCGGTACTCACCGCCGATCAGAATGCGACCTGGGAAAAACTGCAGGGCAAGAAGTTCGACTTCCCGCAAGGCGGAGGCTTCGGCGGCCCTGGCGGTGGACGTCCCGGCGCGGGTGCTCCCGGTGGCACACCACGTC
>CAZPUJ010000391.1:0-5316 GCA_964589725.1 uncultured Planctomycetaceae bacterium | reverse complement strand
GGCCTGTTGAATTAATCCGCCGCCGAGTTCACCTCGGCGGTTCACGCGTTTCTGCACTACGTTTTTCCCGAGGAATTCGAGTAGTGCAGAAACGCTTGAACCCCTGAGGCAAGCTCAGGGGCGACTAAATCAACAGGCCCTTGGCGAGCGTGGCTACGTCACTGGCGACTGCGTCCGAAGCGTCGTACGCGAGCCGCGTGCGCCACAGACGCGTTATCCGCAGAATCTTTTGGTCTCACGTGTAAGATTCACGCCCGTCATGCACTTTCCTCTGCGGGACAATCGATCGCAGGCCATTGACCTCTCTTTTCAGGAGCGATCTCGATGAAACGACTTTGGGTTATTTGTTGGGTGCTCGCGGCGATCGTTGGTCAAGCCGCTGCAATGGCCGACGAGAACGAGCCAGCCAAGGATGTGCCGGAGCTTCAAGCGTTGCAGCACTACGTCGGCACTTGGGATGTCGTGCTCACGAACGATGCGTCTCAAAAAGGGGAAGCGACGGCTCGGTGGATTATCGGCGGGAGGTTTCTCGAACAGGCGGGCGTCATGCACTCGCCGGACGCCAAGGACGTTTGGTACGCGGCGCTCTTCACGTTTGACACGGAAAAGAAGACGTATCGTAGTTGGACTTTCCTCTCGACGGGCTACACAAGCCAGGCAGAGATGACCTGGGACGCGAGCGCAAAAACGATGAGGTCGGTGACGCCGCCAGACTCGAACGGAATTCGCACGACAAACACGGCCGATTTCTCGCAATCCGGCAGGGAACGTTGGAGGTTCGTCTATACCGATCGCGATGGCAAACAAGTTGGCGAGATGAGCGGAGAGAACACGCTCCGCAAGGACAAGGGGACGCCGCTAACCAATTCGGTCGTCGCCAAGGAAACCGCCGAACGCACGGCCGAGCAGAAGCCACTGGATCGCTTCCTCGGCGCGTGGCACACGGACTATCGGCTGCCCAAGGCGGAATGGACCCCCGAAGAAAAAACCGGCTCGGGGGAAATGGTCTTCACGCGCGAACTGGGCGGCCAAATGGTCCGCGAACGGACTCGCCACTCTGATGGAACCGAGAACACGTTTCTGATGCTGTTCGACTCGGATCGAAAGCAGTACCGCGCGTGGTGGTTCTCCTCGACGGGACAGTTCAACGATTCGACCGGCCAGTGGGACGAAGCCGCGAAGGCGTTCACTTGGAAACAGACCGACGCGAAGGGACTCGCCAGCATGGCTCAGCATCGGTTCGTGAACGACAAGCTCGATTGGACCGTGCTGGTCGAGAACCCGCAGAAGGTCGCGATGTTTCGCATGGAAGGAATGAGCAAGCGAGTCACGGATGCGAAGAAGTAGCTGAGACATTCATGAACCGTAACCGAAGTCGTGAGACTTCGGTTCGTCGCCACCAACGCACCGAAATCTCATCGGCTTCGGCTACGGGGTTGCGGCCAAACCTCGTTGGAGTCTGCCATGTCGCTCGACCATCCGCCCAAAGACCAGTTGATCGCGTTCGGACAGGGGAGGCTCGCGGCGGATGAGTCGTCGTCGGTCGAGCAGCATCTCGAAGTCTGTCGTGAGTGTTGCGCGACGTTGCTCGATTTGAAGGACGACACGTTCATCGGACTGGTGCGGATCGCGCGGCCGGATGATGTCGTGGGGGATGCTGCCAGCGTCCGCACCGATCCTGGTGCCGACGCAAGCTGCGTCGGCCACGACTCAGCACACTCCGCCACGTTGCTGGTGCAATCAGGTGAACCAGTCAGCGTCGACGAGTTGCCGATCGAATTGCAGGACCATCCGCGTTATCGCATCGTCGAACTGATCGGGCGCGGCGGCATGGGAAATGTCTATCGGGCTGAACATCGGCTGATGAATCGACCGGTGGCGATCAAACTGATCAACTCGCAACTGATCCGGCAGCCGCAGGCGGTCGAGCGGTTTCGACGCGAGGTGCAGGCGGCGGCGAAGCTGACTCATCCCAACATCGTCACCGCCTACGACGCCGAGCAGGCGGGCGACGTTCACTTCCTGGTGATGGAGTTCGTCGAGGGGACCGACCTCGCGAGCGTCGTGAAACATCGCGGGCCGATGTCCGTCGCCGAAGCGTGCGAGTGCATCCGGCAGGCGGCCGAGGGGCTGCAACACGCTCACGAGAAGGGGATGGTTCACCGCGACATCAAGCCGCACAACTTGATGCTGTCTGGTGAAGGGTTGGTGCGGATTCTGGATTTCGGCCTGGCAGGGTTTGCTACCGAAGTAGGTCAGGCTTTCCAGCCTGACCCGAACGGGCAACCGACTTCCATCAATGACAGCGCGTGTGAGCGATCGGGTCAGGCTGGAAAGCCTGACCTACACCTCACAGCCGCAGGCAGTGTGATGGGGACGCCGGATTACATCGCGCCGGAGCAGATTCAGGATGCGCACTCGGCGGACATTCGCGCGGACATTTACAGCTTGGGCTGCACGCTGCATTTCTTGCTGACCGGCAAGCCGCCGTTTGAGGCAGACAATGTGCTGGCGAAGCTTAAGGCTCATGCGAACGAGCCGCCGCCGTCGCTGACTACGCTGAGAAAAGATGTGCCGAGCGAATTGTCCGAGGTGGCCGCGCGAATGCTGGCGAAGAATCCGGCGGATCGATTTCAGACTCCGGCTGAGGTTGTCGCGGCACTCGAACCGTTCACGAAAACGGCGACGACCAAGCCACAGCGAACCCGCCGATTCATCGCGGCGGCCGTGTTGGGATTTCTGACGCTGCTGGCCGGGGTGATCGTCGTGGCCACCGCGCGTGGCCGGTTGGAAATTCAGTCGGAAGCCGATGACGTGAAGGTCATCGTCAAGAAGGGAGGCGAGCAGGTCGAGGTCTTCGATTTGAAGACCGGCTCGCAAATGAAGTGGCTTCCAAGTGGCGAATACGAATTGGAAATCGTTGGTCAGGCCAACGACCTGAAACTCGACAAGACCGGCTTTCAACTCTCGCGTTGGGGCAAGGCGGTCGTGCGCGCGAAACTGGTTCCGCGCGAGATCGCGGCGACCGATCGTGATCGGTTGCAGGGAACATGGCTCGCCGAGTCTGGTCAGCGAAATGGCGCGGCGACTCCCGCCGCGCAGATCGGCATGCAGCGAGCCGTCTTCACGGGGGACAAGGTGCATGTGGACATGCCCGGCGGACTGACCGGCGACGGGTTGGTTCAACTGGTGGAATCGACGAACCCGAAGCAAATCTGGCTGCAAGTGGAGGGCCAGAACAAGGGAATGCGAGGCATCTACAAACTCGAAGGCGACCGGCTGACGCTGTGCATGGACCAAGACCCGGCGGGCAAACTCCCGACCGATTTCGTCACCAAGGTCGGCTCGACCGTCGACGTGATTGTCCTGCGTCGCGCGACGACCGCCGCCAACGTACCGGATGAGCAACGTCTGCAAGGCAAATGGATCGCCGTCTCCGGCCACGCACGGAAGAAGCCGCTGACGGCCGCACAGCTCGCGCAGTTGTCGATCACGTTCGACGGCGAGCGAGTCGAGTTCGTTCAACCCTCCGGCCCGCCGACGCCGAAAGCTGTGACGTTCACGATCAACTCGGCTCGCGATCCCAAGCAGATCGACTTCGTGGCTCCCGGAAAGCAGGAAAGCATGCCGGGCATCTATCAGTTCGACGGAGATCGGCTCAAGCTGGCGCTGATCGATCAGGACTACTCGCGGCCGACCAACTTTGATCCGGATCACCGGCCCGATCATTTGACGGCGACTTTCCAGCGCGTGCCTGTCGTTGCAACGCTGGGTGATGAGGAGCGGAAAGTCCTCAAGGCGGCCGAAGCGTTTCTGGCAGTGCTCGACGAAGACAAGATCGACCAGTTGCACGACATCTCCTCGACGTTGGCCAAACGTGCTGCCACGAAGGAGCAGGCGCTCAAGATCTACCAGTTGCTGGGAGAGACGGTTGGCAAGGCCACTCAGCGAACGCTTCGGCGACTGTGGTTGATCGACGAGATTCCCGGACTGCCGGCGGGACGTTATGCGGCCGTGGAATACAAGACGAAGTTCGCGAACCGCGAGGGCCTGTTGTTTGAGTCGGTGGTGTTGAACTTCGACACCGACGGCCAATGGCGAGTGAACACCTACGCGGCCACGCTCGAAGCGCTGCCGATCCCAGGGCCGAAGACCAAGCCGGTGCCGGGAGCAGTGATCGACACGCCGCGACCATCGGCACCGACTTCGCCGGCCGCTAATCCAGCGGGCGTCAATTTGATTCGCGATCCTTCATTCGAGTCGACCGCCCCGACGTTGTTGCCGCGCGGCTGGTCGAGTTGGCTCAACGACGGGCCGGATTTTCGCTGTGAGGTCATCGCGGGCGGACGCACCGGGCAGCGGTCTCTGCACATCACCGGCAAAGGGACGCGCGGCGTCGTGTTCGCCAACAGCGTGACGGTCGATCGGTCGAAGCGGTTCGCGCTCAAAGGCTGGGCGAAGTTCGAGGGAGACAAAGACGCGCGCGCCATCATCAAGTTCAACTATTTTCACGGCGGCAAGTGGCTCGGAGTGAATGACCTGATCGGTGTGAAGGCTGACCAGCCGGGCTGGCATCTGCTGGAGAAGACCGACGCTCTCGACGCGCACCCGGAAGCCTCGACGCTGGTCGCGACGTGTCATGTCGAGGGGAACGGCAGCGGGTGGTTCGACGATCTGGAACTGATCGCGTTCGACCGCGACAAGCTGCCGGTTGATTTCGAAACGCGACATGGCCGCCACAACCGTCTGACGGGACCGCTGTCGCTGGAGCGTTGGGTCGGCGCTTGGGAAACGCAGTACGTCTTCCGCGAGTCCGATAACTCGCCGCAAGAAACCAAGCTGACCATGAAGACCGCCGCCGAACGGACGCTCGGCGATTACTTCCTGATGTCGCACGCGAAAGCCGTGGCGGATGCTGCCAGCATCCGCAAGCCGACGCTGGCAGCGTCGGCCACGAACCGCGAAGCGGTCGGCGGCGACGAAGAACGTCTGCTGTTTCTCACGTTCGATCAGAACGTCGGCGCGTTCCGGCAGTGGTTCTTCAGCAGCAATGGCAAGGTCTTCGAGAGTCGTGGGCAATGGGACGACTCCACGAAATCGCTCGAACTGCGAATGCTGCCGGATGCCTCGCGCCTGACATCGACCGAGCGATTCGTGGACGCCGATCACATCGAGGCGACGATGCGGCAACCGTTCCTGATGAGCATCAAAGAGGCCGGGCGTTGGACGGCGACTCGCCAAGCGGCGACGGCCAAAGTGGATGTCCCGGTCGCCAATGCACCGGTCGCCGAACCGGCCGAGCTATCGTTGCTCAAC
>CAZPUJ010000390.1:0-2961 GCA_964589725.1 uncultured Planctomycetaceae bacterium | reverse complement strand
ATCGCGGCGATGCTCGGACCGTACAAGCTCAGTTTGCATTCCGGTTCCGACAAGCTGTCGATGTATGCGGCGTTGGCGCACGCGACGAAAGGACGATTTCACGTCAAGACAGCCGGCACGAGTTATCTGGAAGCGTTGCGAGTCGTCGCTCGACATGACGAGCGATTGTTTCGGCGGATCATCACGTTCGCGCGCGACCGGTACGACACGGACAAGGCGACCTATCACGTCTCGGCCACGCTGGCGGGAATTCCGTCACCGGAACAACTCGGTTCGGTGCGCGACCTGGAGCAGACGTACCTCGAATTCTGGTCAGACGTCCCGGTCGGCCGTGGGTTCACTCAGCCGGGGAGACAGATCTTACATTGCACCTTCGGCTCGGTGTTGACAGATCCGGAATATGGCCCGGCCGTTCGCGACGTGCTGACGGATCACCGTGACACTTACCTGGAAGTGCTGGCCGAACACTTCGGGCGTCACTTGCAAGCGCTCCAGGCAGGGATGTAGGAAATGTTGATGCGTGCCTTTGGTCGTCAGTTATGTCTTTGGTCGTCGATAATGCGCGCTGTTCGCGCAATTTGTCCCCTCTCCCCCACCGCGGGGGAGAGGGAGCAAGGATGCGCGCAAAGCCCGTGTTAGGAAACCACATGCTTAAACACACGCTCTTGCATCCGGAGATCAACGCCATTCTCTCGCGCGCGGGGCATCATGCCAAAGTGCTGATCGCGGACGGGAATTACCCGGCCTCGACGACGCTCGGTCCGAATGCGGAGTTGGTCAGCTTGAACTTGTCGCCCGGAGTCGTCACTTGCACTCAGGTGTTGGAAGCTCTGTTGTCGGCTCTGCCCATCGAAGAGGCGAACACGATGGGCATTCCCGCGGACGACCCATACGCCTTGCAAGGCGACCCGCCAATCTGGTCCGACTATCGCAAAATCCTCACGGACAACGGCGTCAACGTGCCATTGCTACCCATCGCTAAGTGGGAGTTCTACGACGCGGTGGCTTCTCGGAATCACGTCCTCACGATTCAAACGGCCGACCAGCGTTTGTGGGCCAATCTGCTGCTGACCGTGGGTGTGAGAACGAACTGACGCCGAATCAAGCTTGGTCTGGCCGGAATTCCGTGAATTTGCTCGGTCAGATTCCTCCGCCTTTGACGACCCGCCGGCCTCGGTCAAAGGATGCCGATTTTATCTGAACTTCCTACAAGCGGAGTTTTTCTGGTTAGCGACACACTAGATCAGCCATTAGAGTAACTCCCAGACTATCTAGCTTATCATTTCTCGGGCTCAACATCCGATTCATTTGACACCGGACAATGTCAGGGAAATGGGTGTTGCTGATGTCCGTCGCCCTGTTGTTCGTGCCTCAAGGTCGCCGAGAAATCGCATGCTGGTCAAACCCTGGCTTCGCAGTGTGAGAAGTCGGAGTGTACCGCCTTGCTGGCGGAGGCCACGGCGCTGGGAGCGCCGCCGCTGGATGGCCCCGAACGTCGAACCGCTCGAGTCACGCGCGCTGCTGTCTGTCACGACTGTGATTGGCCCCGGCGGCGATGTGACGATCAATGTCAATGCCGCGGACAGCGTCACGGTCGGTGCTACTGGCGGCGGTATGATGACCGTGAACGGAAGCACGCAGGCCATCGCTGCGGCCGCCGTGACCTCGCTCAACGTCAATTGCACGGGAACGTTCAATAACGACATCAACCTCATCGGAATAAATGCGGCCAACGGGTACGGGGGACTGGACGGATTCGTCACCGTGAAGGCCGGCATGGGCAATGACGCGATCACCGGCAGTGAGTTCAACGATTCGCTCGACGGCCTGGAAGGGAACGACACGATCACCGGCGTCGTTGGCACTGATGACACGCTGAAGGGTAGCAGCGGCAACGACCTGCTTGTGGTTTCCGGCCCTCTCTCGTTCACTTTGGGCAGCACAACTTATGTAGACTCCTCGGGCGCCGGAGCGAACCACGCAAGTATCGAAACGGCTATGTTGACGAGTACGGATGCGGCCGGAGTCTTGATTGACGCGACGGGCTTCAGCGGAACAACGACCCTCACCGGTGCCGCTGGTGCCGATACGATTGACGGTGGTAATGGGAACGCTTTGATCATCGGTGGTGGTGGCAACGATTCGATCGTCGGTGGCAGTGGCAAAGATTCGATCGTCGGTGGTGGTGGCGACGATTCCTTGATTGGTTTAGACGGTGATGACACGTTGGATGGTGGTGCTGGCAACGACAACATCGACGGTGGCCTTGGCTTTGACTCGCTGCTCGGCGGTCCGGATATCGATACTCTCTATGACAACGATGTGACGTTCAATGCCGGTTCAACGTTCGTGGTCGATATCAACGGCAGCACGCCGGGCACGCAGCACGACCAATTGAATGTCGCCGGCATGGTCTCGCTGGGTGGAGCCACACTCATAGCGTCGGGGACAATTGCGTCGTCGGTCGGTCAGCAAATCGTGTTCATCAACAACGCCGGCGCTGGCCCGGTGAGCGGCACGTTCTCCTGCTTGCCCGAAGGTGCCGTCGGCACGGTCAACGGCGTGGGATTCACGATCACCTATGTCGGTGGCGACGGCAACGATGTCGTCCTGACGCAGGAAGCTGTCACGGTCAGCGTCTCACCGGGAAGCGTTTCGGAGAACGGCGCGACCAACTTGGACTACACGTTCACTCGCTCCTCAGGCTCCATTGGTGCCGTGCTGACGGTAGACTTCAACGTGAGTGGCTCCGCGATCTATAGCTCCGACTACACGCAAAGCGGTGCGACGACGTTTACCTCCTCGATCGGTCGGGTCACATTCGCGGCCGGCAGCAGCACAGCCACGATCACGGTCAATCCAACGGCCGACTCGACGGTGGAACCGAACGAGACGGTGATCCTGACGGTGCTGGCCGGCAGCGGCTACACGGTCGGCGGTCCCAGCGCGGCCAGCGGCACG
>CAZPUJ010000389.1:0-2578 GCA_964589725.1 uncultured Planctomycetaceae bacterium | reverse complement strand
CGGACGGCGTATCGCACGACGTCCTCGGCGATGGGGACGCGCTGCACGAGTTCGTGAAAGCGGCGCACGTCGTCGCCGCTGAAGAGCGGCTCGATCGGTTCGGGACGCCGCGAGGTCGTTTGCTGGACGACGGCCACCTCGTCGTCCTCGGGCAAGTAGTCGATGAGCACGTTGAACATGAACCGGTCGAGCTGCGCTTCGGGCAGCGGATACGTCCCCTCCATTTCGATCGGGTTTTGTGTGGCGAGCACGAAGAACGGCTCTTCCAGCGCATAGCGGACGCCGGCGACGGTGGCTTGATGCTCCTGCATCGCTTCCAGCAGCGCGGCCTGCGTCTTGGGAGGCGTGCGGTTGATTTCGTCGGCCAGGATCATGTTGCCGAAGATCGGTCCTTTGACGAACTGCATTCGGCGATGACCGTCGGCCGACTGCTCGAGAATCTCCGTCCCCGTGATGTCGGCCGGCATCAAGTCGGGCGTGAATTGGATGCGCTGAAACTTCAGGTGAAAGATCTGCGCGATCGACCGCACCAGCAGCGTCTTGGCCAATCCGGGAGCGCCCGTGATGAGACAATGCCCGCCGGCAAACAGGCTGATGAGCAACTGCTCGATCACGTCCACTTGGCCGACGATGACTTTCGAGAGCTGCTCGTCGATCCGCCGCCGACTGCCGCGAAGCTGTTCGACCGCTTGTTGTTCAGCAACGAATTCGTCGAGATGTTCGGGCACGCGATGGCTCCTGATTGAGCGTCTCCCCACGGGGCTTTTGCACTTCTTGAATCAAACATCGTGTTCTGTCTGAGTAGTGCAAAATCCTGGAACCACCGGGACAAGCCCGGTGGGGGTTTGAGGTGTCGTTAATGCGTCATGGCGTACGTCACGATGTTGATCCCCAACGGGTACGACCATTTCTCGGAGAACTCTTTGAAATAGCGCTGGTCTTCGCCTTCGCGTTCCCAGCCGTCGCCAAGGTCGGTGTTGTGGCAGATGATGGCCATCATGCGTCCCTTGTCGTCGAAGATCGCGCGGTAATGCGGCTCGGTGGCATCCGGGCGTTCGTATGTCAGACCGGTGTTCTGCCAGTAGTACATACTCGGAACCTGCGGCTTCTTTTTAAGGTCGTAGACCAAGTGGAAGATCTCATGTTCGAGCGGCAGTTCGAGCGGTTCGCGGTCGGGGAAAACACGCTTGATCTCCCGATAGAAGTTGTCCCATTCCCACTCGCCCCAGAAGTCGTCCACCATCAAGAAGCCGCCATTGAGCAGATACCGCCGCAGTCCCGCGACCTCCGCTTCCGAAAGAGTCATTCGCCCCGGCTCGATGAGATACAGCCACGGATAGTCGAAGATCGCCTCGTCGCTCAGTTCCAGAATCTTCCCATTCGGGTCGGTCTCTAAAGCCGTCAGTTCGTGCAGACGATACGAGAAATTCAGATCGCTGTCGGGGTAGTCGACCCACCATTCGCCGCCCGGTCCGCTGCGGTGGGACGAGTACTTCACTCGGACGAAGGTGAAGACATCCGACTTGAAGCGCTCGTCATTCTTCCATTCCGGCACGCCGCCGCGATCAACCATCTCCGGCCGAAATTCGCGCCGCATGAAGGGGCTTCGTTGAGCGACCGCAGTCGCGGCGATGACCAGCAACGTGGCGATGCAGAGAAATGATCGCGTGCTGGGACGCAATGTTCTGCGATGCTCAGGCGAGCGGGGCGGCGTCAGCCCCCCGGTGTTTTGCCGCCTCGGCACCTGATCGGGGGGCTGACGCCGCCCCGCTCGCCAATGAAACCGCCTCGCGTCGCTCATGGCTTTGTCTCCGCGTTGGAACGTTCACTCGCGCTGATGATCTCCCGCAGCCGGCGATGCGCGGCGCGAAAGCGCGGGGCCTCTTCCAACGCCAGGAGCGCGTGACGCTTCGCCGCGACGAGATCACCAACTTGTTGCAGCACCGTGGCCAGACGCAGGTGAATCTCGGCTGGGTCGATCGGGTTCAGCAGCAGCAAAGCGCGGTAGCTGTCGATCGCCAATCGCCGATCCTGCAATTTCTCGCCCGCATCGGCAGCCAGTCGGTGCGGAGCCGGTTGCAAGGGACTGACGGCTAACCAGCGAAGAGCGTATTTTCGAGTCAACTCCCAGTCTCCCGCTTCTGAGGTCAATTCGGTCAGACGAGCGAACAGGTCCACGTTGTCATCGGACAGTTCGGCGAGTTTTTCCAAAGCGGCTCGTTCCTGTGGCGTCTCTTTCAATTCGCGATGCACTCGCGCGAGTAGCGCGTAATGCCCGTCGCCGCTCGCGTCCTGCGGATACAGGCGCCGCATCGTTTCGAGCGGCTGTTTCGCCTGGTCCCATTTCTTCTCGGAGATCAATTGCTTGGCGAGTCGCTGCAATGCGGCATAGTTGTGCGGATGCTCTTTGAGCCACGCGGAAATCAGCGCGGCGTCGGCGCGGCGCGGCAGTTCCGGCTCGGACCAGTCCGCTTCGGGAGCCATGTCGGTCGCTCGCTTGCGAGCATACTCCGCGAAGGCTGTATTCAATTCGTCCAGGGAGCCTGAATGCCGAGCCAGCGCGTCGTTGATCGTCACG
>CAZPUJ010000388.1:0-17453 GCA_964589725.1 uncultured Planctomycetaceae bacterium | reverse complement strand
TCCAGCGTTTATTGAATGAATTCGAGTTCATCCGGAGAGCGGGGCTGATCAACACCCCCGCTTATCGCAAGCGAGGACTCATCACGGCGGTGGGAAAAGGCATGTCCGCCACTGGCATTAGCTTCTTCTACCATCCCCGGCAAATCGCGGAACTCAAGAAGCGTCTGACCGAACTGCGACCAGGCTGAAGTTCTTGCCTCAGAGCAGTAAAAAATCACTGAGATTTGAAGACTCGAAATCGCCGCTTGCAAGCACGGCTAAAACGATCGTTCGGCACACTTATTGAGGTACAGAAATGAGCAATCTGCCCTACGCTACGGAGCGACAACCCAGCTACGAAAATTTCGCAGCGGCTTGTCCGCATTGCCGTTTTCAAAATGTATTTAATCGAGCCTCGGACCTGAACGACGTTGAGCCGATCGATCTCATGGCGGTTGCTTGCTTCAAATGTGGAAACGAGTTCAACATCACTGGCGATTCGGCCCAAGCTGGCTACGAGATGCTGATTGCTGACATTGGCGAACTAAAGGCAGCGAAACGGTACATGTACTGCATCTTGAATCTTGCCCAAGCATGTGAGGTGTTCTTCGCAACGTATTTGAACGTGTCGCTCCTGTATCAACCATTTAAGCACGACCCAAGCGATGACCTGGAGAAACTGAATGAGAACTCCGAATCGTTGTACAAGAGAATTGGTCGCTTCTCATTTGGAGAGATGCGAAATCTTTTCCTGATCCGTGTAATCGCGGCTAACTCTCCGAAATCACTGGCGGACGCTGAAATGGTGATTTCAAATTTGCCAGAGAAACCAAACGAACCGTCCGACAATGCCTTGAAGTTGGTGATACCGACAAGCCTGAGTGCTCTTTTACTTCGGCTGAAGCAATCAGATATTGTCTGTACTCGTAACAAAGTTGTTCACAAGTATGCCCATCGTCCAACACTCGATGACGTCGAAAAAGCTCATAAGGAAACGACGGAGATCCTATACGGCTTGGCACATCTCCTGAAGATCGAGGGAAACGATATCAATGATTACAACCAACCGTTCTAACCGGATCATTCAACGGGCTGGGTAGCACGCCTAGAGCGGCGGGAAGGACGACTCGGCACCATAACCGACGCGGTTTCAACCGTTCCACGTCGTCCGGGGCCTGACGGCCACCGGCTCGCAATTCGCAATCGCCCCTCCAACATCTTCAACGTCTTGGCGAGGACGGTTCGCGAAAGCAACCGACTTTGTATCGACCATCCGCGTCAAATCACGGAACTCGAGCAGCGGCTCGCCGAACTGCGTTCGCACTGATGTCCCCCGCCGCGAGCTTCTCGCCGCTGGCGAGCCGACGCGCGTCAGCCCTGGACTTGTTGTGGCCGGTCTCCTGACCGAGCCACCCCGGTCGACCGCAGGTCTCCCCGAACAACCAAGCCGCTCTGAATGCAGAGATCGTTCGGTCGCGGAGACCTGTGGTCAATGAACCGTGGCTCGGTCGGGAGACCGGCCACAACACACCATGATCCCAAGCGCCTCTTTCGACGGGACACAGGTTGGCGTATGTTGGGGGTCATCCACGATGGAAATAGGGAAATAGTTGGAGAATGCCGAAGACGGAGATGTCGGCACATCCGGCGTATCAACGGGTCGTGGGCATGGGACGATTGGCGTTGCCGATGATTTTTCGCGAGTTTGCAATCGAAGCCGATCATTGGTTTTGGACCTTGAAGGCAATTACCGGTTGTGATCCGGTGCCGCCGTCGCATCGTGGGAATATCGAATTGATGGCGGCCGATTGGCTCGACTGGGGCCGATTGCGAGGATACGTCCAGCCGTGAGCCAGCCTTTCGACCAAAACTTCCCGCGTTTGCAACTCGCCGGTTACGCGATCACTAGTCCGCCGGATCGGTGCTACAACCCCGACTTCAACGCTCGTAAACGCTCCCCCAATACCACATTCTCATCAAGCCACTGAATGCCACGTCGGCGGTAAATTAAGTCCTACCGTTCGCCTTAGCAGCGTTCCGCATTTGAGTGTACCGCCGGCATTTCATCGCGCGGAGGTCAGCGAATCTTCAAACTCGCCACCGCAATCAACGCCAGCAAGGCGGAGCTGATCCAAAAGCGGACCACGATTTTGATTTCGTGCTGGCCGCCGAAAAGAAAATGATTGTGCAGCGGACTGCAACGCAGCAGCCGGCGACCGGTGAGTTTGAACCATGCAACCTGCAGAATGACGCTCACCGTTTCGATGACGAAGACACCGCCGACAATAATCAACAGAAACTCCTGCTTCGTCACGAGTGCGGCGAGCCCCAGCAACGCGCCAATCGGCAGCGAGCCGGTGTCGCCCATGAAGACTTGGGCCGGATGGCAGTTGAACCACAGAAAGCCCAGCATCGCGCCGACCAAGGCACCAATCACGATCGTAAGTTCCCCCGCACCCGGAACGTACGGGATTGTCAGGTAGTCCGCCAAGACCTTATGACCGGCCAAATAGGCCAGCACCGCGAACGCCGAGCCAGCAAAGATCGTGCAACCACTCGCGAGGCCATCCAATCCATCGGTCAGATTCACGCCGTTGGAACTGCCAACGATCACCAACATGGCCCACAACGAGAAGACCGGACCGAGCCACACGCCGACATTCCCGATCGGCCAGATCAGTTCCAGTCCGCGCGGCTTGTGAAGTTGCTCGAAGAACAACACGCCCGCGATACCGATCGCCAGCAACATCTGGATCGAGAACTTGGCCCGCGCCGTCAGGCCGTTTCGATGCGTGTTCAGTTTGATCCAATCATCGGCTGCTCCTAACGCCGCGAAGCCGATCGTCGTCGCCAAGCCGAGTTGAACGTATCGGCTCGACAAATCGCCCCACAGCAATGTGGCCAGCGCCACGGAGCCCATGACGAACAGACCGCCCATCGTCGGCGTGTTGCTCTTCGCCGCCTGTAGTTGGTTGAGCTGTTCGGAGTCGCTGCCGATTCGCTCGCGAAAGCGTCGCTGCAGCCAATGAATGGCGATCGGACCGAACAACAGGCACAGCAAAAACGACGTCACGCTGGCGATCGCCGTGCGCGCCGTCAAGAACACACGCGAGTCCCCCGAAACGTGCAACTCAAACTGTTCCAGAAGTGGCCCGAAATGCTGCAGCAACCAGACAAGCATTGCTCAATTCCGAAATTCAAAACTCGAAATCCAAAATAATACCGAGTCAGGCACATTCACGAACTAACGCCTCGGCCTGGGTGGGCGCTTGCTGACGGAGCCAGTCGATGACTCGTTCCATGCGCATGCCACGCGAGCCTTTGACGAGGATGACGTCGTCCGGTTCGAGCACGCAGTCGAGCACCGTCAGCAAGATTTCAAAGTGGTCGCACAGCGCCAGCCGACTTGCAGGCAAACCGCCGTTGCGTGCTCCGCGAATGACGTGCTCGGCCTGTGAGCCGAAGACCAGCAGTCCGTCCACGCGCGCGGCCGCGGCGGCTTGGCCCAGCTCATAGTGGCACTGTGCCGTGTGGGCACCGAGTTCCAGCATGTCGCCGGTGACCAGCAGCCTTTTGCGAGCACCTTGCCAATCGCGCAGCGCCTCGCAAGCGGCTCGCATCGACGCGGGATTCGCGTTGTACGAATCGTCGATGACGGTCCACGAGCCGATGCGGTGAACTTGGCAACGACCCGGTACCGCCTCGAAGCGATGCAAACCAGCAGCGATGTCCTGCGCCGACAGGCCGATCTCGCGAGCGATCGCCACGGCGGTCAACGCGGCTTGCAGGAAATGCCGGCCGGTGACCGGGACGTGATAGGTGACCGGCACGTGGAATTCGACGTCTTCGATTTCAAACGACAACCACTGATTGCCGACGGTCACTCGCCGCGCGATCAGGTGATTGTCGTCGTGCTCACCGACAAACAGCACCTTACAAGCAGCGCGGTCAGCCATCTGTCGCGTGAGCGGATCGTCACCAGGAATGACCGCGAAGCCGCTGCCCGGCAAAGCTTCGAGTAGTTCCCCTTTGCCTTGTACGATACGTTCCTTCGAACCGAAACCCTCGACGTGCGCGAGTCCGATGCCGGTGATGACGCCGATCTCCGGCCGTGCGATGCTCGCCAATTCAGCGATCTCACCGACAGCCGACGCACCCATTTCTAACACGGCGAATTCGTGGTTGCCGTCTAATTCCAGCAGACTGAGCGGCAGGCCGATGTGGTTGTTGAAGTTCCTCAGACTGCGCACGCCATGATGCTCGTGCGACAAGACCGCGTGAATCATCTCGCGCGTCGTCGTCTTGCCGAAACTACCGGTGACGCCGATGACGACCGCGTCCAGTTGCGAGCGATACCATCGTGCGAAGTCCGCGAGTGCATGTTGCGTGTCGTCGACCGCGATCAACGCCGTGGAGTTGTCGGACGTCGCGCCAGCCTTCCACGCCTTTTGAGCGTGAGCCAACCGATTGCGTCGCACGACTGCCCCCGTCGCGCCGTGATGGCGTGCTTCAACGAGGAAGTCGTGACCGTCATGGTGTTCGCCGCGCAAGGCCCAGAACAAATCTCCGGGCTGTACCCGGCGCGAGTCGATCTCAACGCGACCGATCGTCGGCGATCCGTCGCCGCTTCCAACAAGCTGCCCGCGCGTCGCGGTCGTCAGCGAGGAGATAGAAAGAGGCTGCATGGCCGTGCCTTGGACAACGCTTGGTGCGGCGGAGCCGCAACCAAACTAACCCGAAGCGTCAGCGAGGGCGGGCGCTCCGAATGACGGAGATTTCTCAATCCAAACTTTGTGAAACGCCCGCCCTCGCTGACGCTTCGGGTTAGTGTGTCGGCTCAAATTCTTTGGGTGCCACAAAGATTTCAAACGTTTGCAGGACAGTGGTCTCGTTCGCACGCGGAGCGTGAAGACAAGGGCGTCACGATGTGCTTTCGATCGAGAGCGACGTGATCTCCTGCCAGGCCGCGCGAACAATTTTGCGGTCGTCGAAGGGGAAGCGTTGGGTACCGATGATCTGTTCGGTTTCGTGGCCTTTGCCGGCGACGAGCACGCAGTCGTGCGGGCCGGCTTGTTGCAATGCCCAGCGGATGGCGGCGGCTCGATCCGGTTCGACGTGCAGCGGCGGAGAATTCGGCGAAAAGCCGGCCATGATGTCGTTGATGATTCGCTGTGGGTCTTCGGTGCGCGGGTTGTCGCTGGTGACGACTGTCAAGTCCGCGCCCCGAACTGCTTGAGCCATCTTCGGCCGCTTTGAGCGATCTCGATCGCCGCCGGCTCCAAAGACGACGATGACGCGGCCGGAACTGAGTCGTTTGAGGTTTTGTACGCAGCGCCGCAACGCGTCCTCGGTGTGCGCGAAATCGACGAACACATCGAACGGCTGACCGGCGTCGACTCGCTCCATCCGGCCGGGTACGGCACAGAGCAATTCGATTCCCATCGCAATCGTCTTCAGCGACACACCCCAATGAAACGAGGCCGCGGCCGCGGCGAGACAATTCGCGATGTTGTGCCGGCCGATAAGCGGCGTGAAGACCGTCTCGGCATTGCTGCCGCAGGCCAGCACGAATCGGCTGCCGACGGTGGACTCTTCGAGGATCGTTGCACTTACGTCCGCGTCTCGTTCGAGGCCGAAGAGGACGACGCGGCTCGCCGGTTTGACGCGCGCTGCCAGCGACGCGCAGCCGCGGTCGTCGGCGTTGAGCACCACGATGCCTTCCGGCTTGATGTGCTCGACAATGCGGGCTTTCGCCGAGAGATAGTCCTCGAAGTCCTTGTGGTAGTCGAAATGATCCTGAGTAACGTTGGTCACGATGCCGACATCGAACTGCGTGCCGCTGGCGCGACCTTGATGCAGCGCGTGGCTCGATAGCTCCATGGTCGCGTGCGTGGTGCCGCTTTCGACCATCGTCGCCAGCCAACGCGACAGCAGTTTGGAATCGGGCGTTGTCAGCCCCGCTCGCTCACGCCGCAAGCCGTCGTGATACTCGATTGTGCCGAGCAGCCCGGTGCGATGCCCGGCTGCTTGGAAGATGGAACGGATCAGCCAGGTGGTCGTCGTCTTGCCGTTTGTGCCGGTCACTCCGACCAATCGCAACCTTTGCGACGGATGTCCTTCCAGCGCGTCGCACACGAGCGCGAAAGCTCGCCGCACGTCCGGCACGATGCATTGTGGAACAGAAAGCTCGCCCATCGGTCGATCGACCAACAGCGCTTCCGCGCCGCGAAGAACGGCGTCGCGAGCAAATTCTTGCCCGTTGCGTTGCGTTCCCGGAATCGCCGCGAACAACATGCCGGGAGAACACAGCTCAGCTCGCTCCGTGACATCGGTCACTTGGATGTCGGTGTCGCCGACGAACTGAGCCGTCGGCAAGAGTGCTTTTAGGCTGATTCGCTGAGAGGATGAAGGTGCCGACACGTCACAGGCCTCCTTGCCGGGGACGCTAAGGAAAGGGACTGGCAATTGAGAAATCTCAACGGCCAATCTTCAATAGGCATGACGACAGGATGCGGGTGCGGTCGAAACAACACTCGTGATGAAACATGAGACCATGAGGCGGCGGGATTCTCGACATTCGACCGATTGGGTCAAGGCGAGTTTTACCGACCGGCCCCGCGAGCCGGCAGGTGATTTATGAAATGTCCTTATGACGCCTTGTTGATTGTCGGCTTTGGCGGGCCAGAGAAGTCCGCGGATGTGCTGCCGTTCCTGGAAAACGTCACACGCGGCAAGCCCATCCCACGTGAGAGGTTGCTCGAAGTGGCCGAGCATTACCAGCACTTCGGCGGCGTCAGCCCGATCAACCAGCAGGTTCGGGAATTGATCGCCGCTTTGCGGCCGGAATTGCAGCGGCGCGCGATCGGGTTGCCGCTGTTTTGGGGCAATCGGAATTGGCAACCGCTGCTGCCCGACACGCTGCGCGAGATGACCGCCACCGGCGTGAAGCGAGCATTGGCGTTTGTGCTTGCGGCGTACAGTTCGTATTCCAGTTGCCGGCAATATCGCGAGAATATCGAAGCCGCGCGGCAAGCAGCCGGGCCGGAGGCTCCGCAAGTCGACAAGGTGCGGGTCTTTTTCAATCATCCCGACTTCATCGAAGCGTCCGCCGACCGAGTCCGCGCGGCGTTCGAGCGGTTGCCGGTCGAGGCTCGCCACTCAGCGCACATCGCGTTCACGGCTCACAGCATTCCGCAGCTCATGGCCGAACAATGTCAGTACGCAGAACAATTGACGGAGACCTGTCGGCTCATTGCTGAATGTCGTCATGTCCCCACGTCGCGCTGGCGACTCGTCTATCAAAGCCGCAGCGGCCGACCGACCGATCCGTGGCTGGAGCCGGACATCCTCGATCACTTGCGGACCTTGAAATCACAATCGGTCAACAGTGTCGTCGTCGCACCGATCGGCTTTCTGTCGGATCACATTGAAGTTCTCTACGACCTTGACGACGAAGCCGCTCGCACTGCGCGCGAGTTGGGACTGAACATGGTGCGAGCGGAGACCGTCGGCACGCATCCGAAGTTCATTCAGATGATCGGCGAGTTGATCGCCGAACGGATCGCCACCGAAGTCGCGTCGTGTGGAGAAGCTGTCGCTGGGTCGTGTGGACGTCGAGCCCTCGGTAACTTTGGTGCGAGTCACGATGTTTGTCCATCGGACTGTTGTCTGTACCCGATCCGAATTGGCTGAATTCCCCTGGACCGCGACGAAGATCGTTTCGGCCTACTGATTGTTTCGCGGCGACGGCGCGTTGACTGACGCCATGTGCGGATGCGGAATCACGGATGCTGTCGCGGTGGCTCTCGACTTGGTGGCGATCTTGGCCGCTGCTGTTCGTCGCCGGTGTGCTTTGATGACCATCGTGCCCAGCGAACCGGCCAGCAACGCGGGCAGAAACATAATGTCGCCCACCACCGCCACCACGATGATCGCCGCCATCAGCCAGCCGAAGCGACTGATGAGCAACAGTTCCGAGGGATATAGCATCAGCATGCCCAGCGCCAACACGGCGCTAGTTTCCCAAATCGCCGGACCACTGTGACCGACGGCCAGCGCGATCGAGTCTTCGCGGCTCTTGCCGTCGGAAATTCCTTTGCGGAACCACGTCAGCTTGTGCAGCGTGCCGTCCACTCCGATGCCCATGGCGATCGACGCCGTCATCATCGTGCCGATATCCACCGGAATTCCAAAGAATGAGATCAGGCCGAAGATCTGACCGATCGGGTACACGTTCGGCAGCATCGTCATTAGGCCCGCCAGCAGGTTTCGCACGGCGAAGATCATCACGATCGACACCGTCAGGTAAGCAACCGCAAAACTGGAAATCTGGCTGTCTAGCAACGCTTGTTGCGTTTGCAGGAATACTGGCACCATGCCGGTGATGACGTGCTTCGTGCCGGCGTGGAATTTCAACACGGACTGTGCGATGCCGTGAACCTCTTGCAGGAACTGGCCAAAGTTCGCGTCGGACATCACGAAGCATTGAGCCGTGATGCGCCACAATTCGTCGCCAGCTTGATTCAGTTCGGCATCACCCGGGCGAGACAGATCGTGTGCCTGCTCATCGACGACGAAAAATGTCTTCACGCCCGAAACCTCGCCCTCTTTGATGCGACGTTCGGTTTCGGCGGCTTGCTTGTGATATTGACCCTTCCTCAGGAAGCCGGCGTCTTCGGCGGGCTTTTCGGTGACGGGTCGAAAGTCCGGCAACGCCAAAGCTCCGCTGATCTCCGAATGTTCCCGCATGCGGTTTTCGATCTCACGCACGACCTCCATGCGATCCAGAAAGTTGAGTTTGCTCTGGCTGTCGCGATCGAAGCGGACGATGACATCCACCGGCACGATGCCAGCCAGGTTCTCTTCCAGGAACCAATAGTCCTGAACGACCGGAGCGTCCGCCGGGAAGTATCGAATGACTTTCGTTTCCGTGCGAAACCACTTCAATCCGACGAGACACAACAGTGTCGCGACGGTATAGCTCCACACGATCCAATGTCGCTTGCGAGCACACCAACGTCCGAAGTTTTCCCAGCGCGACGAATCGACGTCGGAAGGCTTCGGCGGTTTAAACGGAATGAGTTGGATCATTGACGGCAGCAAATAAAGCACGGCTCCCAAACCCACGAACGAGCCAAGTGCCGAATACACGCCGAAGTCGCGGACTGGGCCCAGGTCGCTGGTCAACAAAGACAGCAAACCGATCGCGGTCGTGACGGTCGCGAGCAGGCACGGAGGCGTCGCCATTTGCGAGGCTTCTACGATCGCGCCGGACATCTTGTGGAACGCGGAGTGACGCCAGTAGTGAGCCACATGGATCGCTCCCGACATCACCACCACCAATAGGAATGTCGGCATCAACACCAGGACCATGTTCATCCTGCCGCCGGTCGCTGGAACCAACGCCAAGGTCACAAACACCGTGAAATACGACACGAACAATACCAGCAGTGTCAGCTTGACGCTTCGCAACATCGTGAACGCGACCAGCACTCCCACGAAACCCGAAAACAAAATGACCGATCGTTGCCAAGGCCGGCTGATCGGCGCGGCGCCATTCCAGACCGCCGCTTTGACCCCTTCGTCCAGCGCGGCGCTGGCGACGGGGCGTCCGCCCAAGTGCAACTGCTCGGGAGGAATGCCGACGTCCTTCGCGGCTTGTCGGATGAGCTCCAGCGATTTCGATTTCTCCGCCTCGCCCGCTTCGCTCAATACGACCGCCACGGCCACCGGCGACCCGAGCGAATGGAAGCAATCTTCAATCAGCGGCGATCCGTCCGGAGCCGCAGCCGTTGGGCCACCCTTCAAACTCAACGCGAGATCACGCAGTTTCGAGTCGGCTGTTCCCAGCAACATTCCTTTCCACCGCAGTTGAAAATCATGCACGGGAATCGAGTCGAACGTCAGCGGCGTCGCTTCCGTCGTCGTCACAACGGCTTGGTCGTCCGTTGTGGCGGCTTGCGGGACACTGGCGAGCATCGTTGCGGCGGACTCGGCGGCGGCGAGGTCTTCTTCCGACGGCTCGTGGTCTTGAACCGCCGAAAGCACTTGCAACTCAATCCCCAACTGCGACTTCGCCTTCGTCGTCAGCTCACGCAGGACTTCTTTCTTCCGCTGCCGACCGTATTCCGTCAGCCGAACCTTGAACGGTCCCGTGCCAATCAGAACACCTTGCAACCGGCGAATCGCTTCGTCACGTTCCACACCGTGATCGACCATGCGGCGGATCACGTCTTGCGGCGTGATGACTCGACCAATTTGTTTCAGATCTCCGCGACGCACGCCGTTCTCGTCAGGCATGCCTTGCAACTTTTGAGCCAGCCGCTCGATGCGAACGTCGTTCAGCGAGCTGTCATTCCACGAGACCAACGTGCTGTCGCCGGCGTCCAAGCCGAACTCTTTCATGGACCATTTCAACGTCACGGCGTGCGGGTTATCGGCCGGCAGCCAGTGCTCGATGTCGTTTTCAATCTGCGTCTGACGCAGCGACCAGACACACAGCGGAGTCGCGAAGATCGCACCCAGAATGATCCAGAGTGCGAGTCCATTACCCCACCGGTCCCGCTTCTCGAAGAAATGGCTCATGTTGTTTACAGTCCGTGCCGAACCGGTCAAAGTCGAAGAAGAATCTGATTGGAGTCCCTTCATCACTATTTCGGCACGCGGTTCGGTCTGACGGCACTACTCTGCGAAAAATGAAGCAAACCTCATTAGTCTTTGTCGGGGTACTTCGACAACGCGGGCAATTTGCATCAACCCTGCTATCTCGCCCCGTGTGACTCCGCGCCAGGAAGGGGATTCCCACAAAATCCGTTCAAGACCCAGAAGCGGATGTTCTTTGTTCCCCGCACCCAACGAACTCGACAGCCAAGCGAGTGACTTCGCCGCGGCTCGGCGATACAAACGCTGTTCGACGACGATATCGATCCGATCGCTCGCCGCGTCCCGGCATTTTGTCTCGGCAAAAGCATTCCTGCGGCGAGTCAAACTACTTCAGAGGATGACAATTTCGATGGCAAAGTCGGTTGAGGTTGGTGGTGTGCGATTGTTCTTGGCGGAGCCGGACCCGACGGACGGGCAGTGGATCGGCCAGAAAGAGGTGCTCAAGCAGTTGCTGGCGTGCTGGCTGGTGGTCGATCCACGCGATCTGCCTTTGACGCCGCGACTCGTCGGCGCGCCGGGCATCGGCAAGACCTCGCTGGGGATCGCGGGAGGCCGGCTGCGACAGCAACCGCTCTTCATCTATCAATGCACGTCCGACACGCGGCCCGAAGATTTGCTGGTCACGCCCGTGCTGGCCGAGAGCGGCAAGATCGTCTATCACGCCTCGACACTCGTCTCGGCGATGCTCACTGGCGGCATTTGCATTCTCGACGAAGGCAACCGCATGAACGAGAAGTCGTGGGCCAGCCTCGCTCCGCTGCTCGATCATCGCCGCTACGTCGAGTCGATCGTCGCCGGCATCACGATCCCGGCCGATCCGCACTTCCGCTGTGCGGTGACGATGAACGACGATGAATCGACGTTCGAAATCCCTGACTACATTCTTAGCCGCTTGCAGCCCACGTTGGAACTCTCGCATCCCGCGCGAGACGACGAACTCGCCATCTTGAAATATCACCTGCCGTTCGCCGACGACGAGATGCTCAATCTGACCGTCGAGTTCTTGCAGCAAGCGCACGAACTAAAGCTCGATTTCTCGACGCGCGACGGCATCAACATCTTGAGATACGCCATCAAGCGCGCGTCACAAGACCCGTCGCATCCGCTGAGCAAAGACGCTGCTTGGCTGGAATCTTTGAAGCGCTGCCTGGGCGAAGACGCCTTGGACCTTTCCACGCTTGCCGAACGCAAGCGATCCACGCTCGGCGGCAACGTCGTCCCGATGGGCCTGGGAGATTTCTTTTTCTCCCCGGACGACCCGCTGCATCCCGACTACCACCAAGACGACGACGACGAGCTAGATGAAAACGACGACCTCGACGACAAGCCGCGTCGAGGACGATAGCGACTTCGGTTCCGTAGGCCTCAATAGTCCGCGGAAATGCACTGCGATAACGGGCACTCTAGGAAGAAGTTGCGTCCAACCGAAGATCAAGGGCGTCACTCCGGCGACCCACCACGGCAAGTATTTGCCGCTGGCGATCCAATCGCCTCGAAACAGCAGTGGCTGCATCCAGCTCAACACGCCATAGAACACGAACTGCCACGCCAGCAGCGACAGCATCGTACAGGCAATGAGCCGGTAACGAAGGGACGGTTGGAGCGACCGAGTCATGGCTGCATGTAACGGAATGCCCAATAGGACTCCGGCGAGAAGATACAGACAGCAGCCGAAGGTCAGCACCATGCCATCACGGAGCACAGGGGCGCGCGAACTCTGCGCCGTTCGCAAAGGAGCAATCGCACAGGCCAATATCCCTTTGTGCTCCGCGGGGCGATGGCACATTGGTGTTGGCGTCATGTGCGAGTTAGATCGGCAACGCGCACTTTTAATGTGCGAGGCCTCTCAGTGTCGAAGTCCGCTTTGATTTTGAAAATTTCGCGGAAGTCGTCGTCGTACAGCGACAGGAGGTAGTAAATCAGTGGGTTGCCCAGCACGACCAGGTTCACGTTCAGCGGAATTGGTTAGGGCTTCAGTCCCGACACGGTGAAAATTTGAAAGGGATCAAACGCCTCAATCTCGGCCGAGCCACTTTTCAACGTTCGTTTCAATTCCTTCCAGACGGGACATCGCATGGCATAACGCTTGCTCGGACACCAGGCATTGATGTGCGAGATGACGTTCCAAGGCTTTGTGAGCCGTGCGGAGTCTCACAAACCTCCCGAGCAGCATTGCGAGGCGAATCATGATTCAGTCCATCAAACAACGGACCGGAGCCACGCCGTCAGGAATGCAGGAATCCAATGCGCTGTTTCCGGCCAGTTGGTGGCATCGCGATGACGCACGTGTCGTGTGCGATTTGTGTCCGCGCGAGTGCTCGTTGCGCGACGGAGCGTTTGGATTCTGCTTTGTGCGGCAGAATGTCGCTGGGAAAATGGTACTCAGCACGTACGGTCGCAGCACGGGCTTCTGCGTTGATCCGGTCGAGAAGAAACCGCTGAACCATTTCTTGCCGGGTACGAGTGTGCTGTCGTTCGGAACGGCGGGATGCAATCTGGGCTGCAAGTTTTGTCAGGCTTGGGAGATCACCAAGTCACACGAGGTTCTCAATCGACTCAGCCAACATGCCACGCCGGATATGATTGCCGAGGCGGCCGTGCAGTTGGGTTGCCGCAGCGTCGCCTTCACGTACAACGATCCCGTGATCTGGGCCGAGTATGCGATCGACACGGCTCGTGCGTGCCGCGAACGCGGACTGAAGACTATCGTGAAGACCGCCGGCTACATCAATCCAGAAGCACGACGCGAGTTCTTCGAAGTGATGGATGCCGCCGACGTAGACCTCAAAGGCTTCACCGAGCATTTCTATCAGCACTACACGCTGTCGCATTTGCAACCAGTGCTTGACACTCTGACCTGGTTGGCACGTGAAAGTTCCGTGTGGCTGGAGATCACCAACCTCGTGATCCCGGACGCTAACGATGCTCCCGATGAGATACGGCAGATGTGCGTCTGGATTCGAGACAACCTGGGAGCCGAAGTCCCGCTGCACTTCACGGCCTTTCATCCCGATTTCCGGATGCGGGACCGTCCGCCGACACCACCGGAGACGTTGAACCAAGCTCGCGAGATCGCGCTCAGTGTCGGCTTGAAATACGTCTACACCGGCAACGTCTCTGACGTGGAGCGGCAAAGCACCTACTGCCCCGGCTGCGGCAAGCGGCTGATCGAACGCGATTGGTTTACGCTGGGCGAGTACCACATTCGCGGCGGGCATTGTGCCTTCTGCGGCACCACGATTGCCGGCGCGCTGGACCGGGAGGGTCGGGTTTTGAATGGCATGTATCTGACGGTACTGGGCACGTCCGCCGAAAGTGCCGATGGCGGTGAAGTCGGCCGCGGCAATCGAGTCAACGGGCTATACCGCGTGCGGGAGAGTCTGACACATTTGGGAGACACTCACACTAACCCGAAGCGTAAGCGAGGGCTGAGGTAACAGCCCTCGCTTACGCTTCGGGTTAGTGTGAGACTCGTCCGCGTGCGGTATAATCACCTTCTGCCGTCCGATGACGATGGAGGCCGCGGCTGGCAAGAACCCGGTCAGTCATGTCGGCAAAATCTATAATCTGCTGGCTCGACAAACTGCCGAGCGAATTTGTCAACACATCGACGCCGTCGAAGAAGCCTGCGTCTGGTTGTGCAGCCGCATCGGCTCGCCGCTTGACGAACCATGGCGGTCGCGTCACCGAGGCTGCGTGGGCCTCGCCGTCGCCTTGCCGATGCTGTCCAGCAGCTCCCCGCCGTCGCGATAGATAGTCGCCATCACCAATTTAGTATGACCGTCCGCGTGATCGTCACGCTGTTGCTCCCCTTTTTGTTGCCCGTTGCGAGCACGACGTAGATTTTGAAGCTGGCCGTACTGCCCGGCGTCGTCAGCCCGGCGTCGCCGAAGTCGAGAAAGTGTGCGTAACTGCGATGCCTCGTTTTCAGACCGATCGCGTGGCTGGTTTCATGAAAGCTCGGCCACGGCACGGCGATTTCTAGTTACAGCAGTGAGCAATGGTCATTCCCGACCATTTTCGGAACGAAGTACTGCCGCGATAAGGATCTCTGCAATGCTCAAGAGCCTGTTAGTTCTGCTCAATGATTCGAGACGTGCGTATCAAGCGTCCGATTTAGCCCGATGCTGGGCGAGTTCGCACGAAGCGCTGTTGGTCGGGCTAAGCGTCCTGGATATCGAGAGCTTGTGTGGCGACGAGCCCGCTTCGATGGCCGGCATGTCCGCCAAGGAACAGCGCGACCAGGCGCTTCTGGAGGATGCTCGGTCGAGGTTGGGGTTGGTGCGAGATCGCTTTCGGAGCCTCGCCACACAAGCCGGTGTCACCAGCAAGCTGATGCATGAAGACGGCCGGCCGGCCGACGTGATTGCTCGCGAGGCACAGCGCTACGACGTCGTCCTCGTCGATCATCCTCAATCCCCTCCCGCACTGGGCACTTTAAATTCCGACCAACTGGTCGCTGTGGTGAAACACTGCCCGCGTCCCTTGGTCGTGGTGCCGGATCGGCCCACGACCGAGACTGACGTTTTGATCGCCTACGACGGTAGCTTGCAGGCGGCTCGCGCGGTGCAGGCGTTTGCCCAGTCTGGGCTCGCCACGGGTCGTCAGGTATGTGTGGTTGGTGCCGCCGAAAAGTTCGTCACGGCGACTCTACGAGTTGACCGCGCTGTCGACTTCCTCAACCTGCACGGCATCACAGCAAAAGCGTTCCCTGTGACTTCGGAAGATGACCCCTCCGCCGTCATTCTGGACCACTTGGCGCTCTACCCTACCGGCCTGTTGGTAATAGGTACCTTTGGACAAAACATCGTTCGTGAGGCTCTCTTTGGCTCGGTAACGCGACGGCTGATTGAGCAGTGCCCAGTGCCGATCTTTCTCTGTCATTGATCCGGCACCAACAAAAAAGATAGTACTCCAAACAGACTCCAATTGATGGCTGATTCTTTGACCGCGCGCGCAATCGTTTTTCAATAACACGATTCGCATCCAACAATAAAGTGTGGCACGCTGGCTAGTCGGGGGCCACATAAACAACGACTCCCACGTAGTGGCAAACACTTCCGGCCACAACGAACAGGTGCCAGAAGGCATGGAAGTAACGGACTCTTCGGTCCAGAGTCAGGAAGATCGCGCCGATCGAATAGAACGCGCCTCCCGCAATGATCCACAGCAACGTGATCAAGACATCCGTTGGGATCCCGCATCGGCGCTGCCATGAAAATCCACCATCTCACTCCGGAAGAATCGCTTCGCAGCCTTCAAAGCGGGTCGAACGGATTATCGACCGCCGAGGCTCAGCGACGGTTGCGGGAGTTTGGGCCAAACCGCGTTGCGCGGGCACGAGCGGAGCCGGTGCTCTGGAAGTTTCTCAAGGAGTTCACGCACTTCTTCGCGTTGATCCTGTGGCTGGCCGCTGGCATGGCGTACTGGGCCGAGTGGCGCGATCCCGGTCAGGGGATGGGCGCTCTCAGTGTGGCCATCGTCGGCGTGATCGTGGTCAACGGCGTATTTTCTTTTTGGCAGGTGTATCGAGCGGAGAGGTCGTTCGCCGTGCTGGAGAAATTGCTGCCGCAT
Organism: uncultured Planctomycetaceae bacterium; assembly: GCA_964589725.1. Lineage (GTDB taxonomy): Bacteria > Planctomycetota > Planctomycetia > Planctomycetales > Planctomycetaceae > CAYSHJ01. Next base: position 1,238 of record CAZPUJ010000388.1, on the reverse strand, counting down.
CAAGTCAGCGTGCTGCGTGACGGCGCGTTCGTGCGGCCTGCCGTTGCGGACTTGGTGCCGGGGGACGTGATCAGCCTCGAAGCCGGCGATTTGATTCCCGCCGACTGCCGATTGCTGGAAGCGTTCGGCGTTCAGGTCAACACGGCGACGGTCACCGGTGAATCGGTCCCGACAATGAGGACGGCGGACGCCAGCACGGAGGACGATATTCTGCGCAGCCGCAACATCGTGCTGGCCGGGACGACAATGGTTTCGGGCGACGCGAAGGCCGTGGTTTATGCGACGGGTGGGCGCACCGAGTTCGGCCAGATCGCGCACCTGACGCAAACGGCTGGCGACGCGTCGTTCCCACTGCAACAGCAGATCGTGCGACTCAGCCGCGTCATCGCCGTGTTGGCTACGGGCATGGGAGTCCTCTTCTTTCTGATCGGGCTAACGATTCCGCTGCCGTTCACACAGAACTTCATGTTCGCGGTGGGGATCATCGTGGCCAATGTGCCAGAGGGACTGTTGCCGACGGTGACGCTGGCTTTGGCGATGGGCGCACAGCGAATGGCTCGCCGCAACGTGCTGATTCGGCATCTGCCGGCCGTTGAGACGCTCGGTTCAGCGACGGTCATCTGCTCCGACAAGACAGGGACGTTGACCGAAAATCGAATGCATGTCCGACAGTTATCGTTCGCCGGCCTCCGTTGCGACGTCGCGAGGGAGTCGCCGCCGATCACATTGGCGACCGAGCATCGCCGATTCTTCGAGGCCCTCCTTTTTTGCGAGAATCTGAAAAACAGGCTCAGCGGCGGCAAGCGAGCGTTGCTCGGAGATCCGATGGAAGTGGCCTTGGTCGAATTGGCGGAGCGCGTGCTGCCGCCGCAGCCGGACTTCCCGCGCGTGGATGAAGTGCCGTTCGACTCCGATCGCCGCCGACTCTCCACGTTGCATCAATCACCCGATGGCTTGGTGCTGTTCACAAAGGGCGCGCTAGAAGTACTGTTGCCGTTGTGCAGTCACGTCAATGGACCTTCCGGTGTCGCTCCGATGACGGCCGACGGGCGCGAAGTGCTCTTGGCGGAGCAGGACCAAATGGCTCGCGACGGTCTGCGAGTGCTTGCGGTCGCGTTTCGCGAGGTCGCAGAGAATCCGCAACATGACCAACTGGAGCAGAACCTCACGCTGCTGGGTCTCGTGGGATTGCACGATCCGCCGCGTCCCGAAGTCCCTGATGCGATTCGCAAGTGCCG
>CAZPUJ010000387.1:0-3313 GCA_964589725.1 uncultured Planctomycetaceae bacterium | reverse complement strand
CGGGCCGCGCAATTCGTCTGGTAAGCGGAGATCGTCGGAGCCAAAACGAGGCGTAGTATTGTCAGTCGCGTTCATTAAATCACCTAAGGTCGTTCCGATTCGGGAATGTGAATCACGGTCAGCGCGCAGCAGTCCCAAACTCGCCCGCCGCGGTTGACGTTCCACAGTATAGACCAGACAAATAAGGAAGTGCGTCGCATCGGTCTTTCCTCCATTGTCGGGGTCCATCACGGTCGCGGTACGTTCGGGCCGACGCGAAACGGTTCCGCGCCAAGTGGTAACGCTCCGATGTCCGGCTCGCCTTGGTCGATGTCACGCAGCACGTCCGGCCATTCGGAGGGGAGCACGATTCCCGCGTTGATCGCCGGACTGTCTGACCGCAGACGGAGGTCGCACGGGACTTTGCCGCCATTGTTCAGCGACACGAACCGCGGATCGGTGAGTTGATCGTTCGCGCCCCAGCCGGGCGGGTATTGTTTCTTGCTCGACTCGAACAGCGGCGACTGGCGGAACTTCGTAAAGAAATCGCTGGTTTGCGATGGACCATCAATCACACCCCAGAGCAAGTTGGCGTCGGCCTGAAAATCGTCCTCGGCGGATGCACCCGTGAAGTTCAGCCCTGGCAGGCCTTCGACTTGCACGAAAATATTGTTGAAGACTCGCCGAGTCGTGCCGCGCGAGTGGCTGCCCCAAGAGAAGCCGTAGTAGTCGCGGAACGCCTTATGATGCAGCAGGAACGTGTTGTGATAGACGTAGTAGATCGCATGGATCGGACTGCCGTGGTCGTGACAGATGAGTTGCGTCGGTTCATTCAAGAACGCGCCGGACGGGTCGGGTTCGGATGGGGGACCTTTGTACGTTCCGTGCCGCAGGTCGATCACGTTGCGGTAGACGTACAGACCACTTCCCGGTTCGGCATCCACGGGAATCGGCTTGTTCGCGTGAGCGGTAAACGGATTCAGCGTCCGCGAAATGAGGTTTTGATATACGAGCGTGACTCCGCGCTCTTTCTTCGGTCCCGGCTCGATGCCATCGTCGTTGAAGTTATCGACCAGGTTGTGATGGAACCGCAGGCCGTCCAGCCCGTGAAACGTGATGCAGTCGTGGTGGTCGGTTAGCTCACAGTGAGCGATCTCGAAATCGCTTCCCTCGGCGACGATCAGATACCCCGATCCGGACCGATTTTTCACCGTGAACCGCGAATGCCACGGAGCGGAATGTCCGCGCAAGTTCGAGTTGACCAGTCGCAATCGCTTGGCATGGGTGATGCGAAGCGCCGACCCGCTGCCGTACAAGGTGACGCCGTCCAATTCGATGTCTTCCGCGTCTTGGGAGATGTCCTCTTGATCGCGCGAGATCAAGACGGCCGACCGTTCGGCTCCGCGAACGACGATGTCCTGAATGCGCAAGTGCCGCGCCCCTTCGATCCGCAAGGCATACTCGTGTCCGCTGATGACCAGTGGCAACTTGCGAGCATCCGTCTCACCGCGATAGGCGTCGTTTCCCAAACCGGCTAGCTCGGTGTGCGACAGCCGCACGTGAATGCGCCCCGTTTCGGGATCGCGACGGACTCCAGGGCCGCAATAGATGCCCACAGGGTCGTCTTGCCGATTGTTCAGCTCCAGGCGATAGAGCTCATTCGGCGACCGCAAGTCGGCGAAATTCATGTACCGATGAAAGGGGACCATCGAGTCGGCGAAGTTGCCGAATCCACCACCCACCAAATACGTCCTCGTCGAACGAAACTCCCCCTCCGCGCCGCTGGCCAACGGTTCCCATGCGGTCGTCGGAGCTTCCAAAAACTCGCGCAGTCCCGCGTCGATGATCGCCAACTCGCCAGGGTACGAGCGAATCGTGATCGGCTTCTCCGCCGTGCCCGACACCGCGATCGTGACCGCTTCATAGAAAACTCCGCCGCGAAGACAAAGCGCGTCGCCGGGCTTCAACGGCTGGAGCGCGTGGCGGATTGACTTCCACGGCTGCTCGCGCGATCCATCCCGCGCATCGTCTCCTTTGACGGGATCGACGAAATACGTCGGCCCATCTCCCGGCGGTCGCTTTGACGCCGTCGGCAGTGACCTCATCGGTGGATGCGAGCGAGCTGGTGACTCGGCCGCGAACGAATTGAGCGCTAGTCCGCCGATCAACAGAGTTGCGAAAATAAGCATCGAGCAAGACGTTCGCATCAGGTGACCCCTTCGGAAAATCGAGTCTCTGAAACCATCGTCGCGAGAGAACACTTCAAGAACAATCGTGCCGACTAGGTAGTGCCCGTGGGTCAAAGCTATCGGTTATGCGGTTCGGCTCACGCAGCACGCCGAGGGCCGCGAGACGCACGACGTAAGCCGTTGGATGCGCGGGGCCTGCCAGAGGTTTCGCATCGAGGGTCTCGCGCCACTGACTCAAGATTTGGAAATGTTGGCCGACAACGGTAATCTGTTGGGGTTTGCACAGTTCTTGGAATAGCTTCAGCCCGAGTTGCGGAGATGTGACGCCGAGCTGCCACAATTCCTCGCTGAGCCGTAGTCTGGCTGGCGGCCACCGTCGGGTCCGAGGAGAGACAATCATGACGACAATCTTGGTGGTGGATGACGCAGCCATGGATCGGCGTCTGGCGGGGGGGTTGCTGACGAAAGACCAAGATTTCGAGGTGCTGTATGCCGAGGACGGCGTGACCGCCTTGCGAGCTGTCGAGGAACACCTGCCCGACCTCGTGGTCACCGACCTGAAGATGCCGAATCTGGATGGACTTCAATTGGTCGAAGAGATGAAGCAGGATTACCCGCTGATTCCGGTGATCTTAATGACCGCCGTCGGCAGCGAAGAGATCGCGGTGAAAGCCTTGAAGGCGGGCGCGGCCAGCTATGTCACCAAGCGACGGCTGGCACAAGACCTGTTGGAAACCGTGCGGCTGGTGCTGCGCGCGTCGGACGACGACCGCAACGTCGCGCGACTGCTAGTGCATCGCACCGAGCAGGCCGACTTCAAGTTCGTCCTCGAAAACGAACTTGCGTTGTTGGCCGCCGTGGTCACGTACTTGCAGCAAACCATGCGGGCGATGGGCCTGTTCGATGAGGCCGAGCGGTTGCGGGTCGGCGTGGCTCTGGAAGAGGTGTTGCTGAACGCGATGTTTCACGGAAACCTGGAACTCTCCTCGACACTGCGCGAGGACGACAAGCCGACGTACCATGAGGTGGCTCGCGAACGGGCCAAGCAATCGCCCTATCGCGAGCGGCGGATCTTCATGGAAACCCGCCTCTCTCGCGCCGCGGCGGAGTTCACGATCGGCGACCAAGGTCTCGGGTTCAATCCC
>CAZPUJ010000386.1:0-5308 GCA_964589725.1 uncultured Planctomycetaceae bacterium | reverse complement strand
GGTACGTGCAAGTTTGTCCCATCTCACCCGCTGCGGGGGAGATGGTTAGGGAGAGGGGGTGGAGCGCTCCGCCGGCCCATGAATCCCCCTCACCCCAGCCCTCTCCCCCGATGCGGGGGAGAGGGAGCAAGGTTGCGGGCGAAGCCCGTGTTGTGAGATCGCCATCACCGTCTCGATGCAGTTTCAAAACTCACCCGAAGCGTCAACCATAAAGCTCCGCGACGGCTTGGCCATCAACAAGCGGCAACGGGCGGCCGGTGGGATCAAGATAGTGGCCGGCGGGGTCGATGCCGAGCGAGGCGAACATCGAGGCGGTGACGTCGGCGGGGGTGATCGGTGTATTTTCGGGATACGCGGCGATCCGGTCGGAGGCACCAACGATGTGGCCGCTCGCGACTCCGGCTCCGGCCAACATGATCGAATAGACCCACGGCCAATGCTTGCGTCCGGGGGTCGAGCCTTTGAACGTCGCTTCCAGCGCGACGCGAGGTGCTCGGCCGAATTCACCCATGCAGACGACCAGCGTGTCGTTGAGCAAGCCGCGCTGTTCCAAATCCTCCAGCAACGCCGAGACGCTCAGATCGAACCGTGGTAACAGATGTTCGCGCATCGCCTCGAAGATGTCGTTGTGAGTGTCCCAGCCATAGAAATCGGTTTCGCTGGGATGCAGATCCTGCCCGCGATTCGAATGGCTGAGCATGACCGTGATCAATGGCACCCCCGCCTCGACCAATCGCCGCGCGAGCAAACACGCCTGACCCGACCGAAAGCGGCCGTATCGATCGCGAACGGCGGATGGCTCATCCGACAAGTCGAAGGCCTCGCGGCAGTGCGGGGCGTCGAGCAACTGTTGAGCCTGCCGGTACAGGTCGCTCATCTCGGACAGCGAGCGGTGGCCATCAAACTTCCGCCGTGCCGAATCAATGGCATCGAGCAACGTTTGCCGCGCCAATTGCCGGACCGGAGGCAAATCAGGAAGCGGCTCCAGGCCATCGACCACGACCGGCGAGGCGGTGACATCTCCCAACACGAGTGGATCGAATCGCTTCCCCAGCAGCCCAGCGAATTGCCCGGCGGACGGCAACTGGGGGCTGAGCAGCGGCCCATTCAACTGCACGGCCGTGTGTGGAAATCGCTCGGCCGGACGAACTCGCTGCACCAGCGACCCGATCGTCGGCGCATCCAGCGACGATGGTTCGGGGTTCGACGATTTCTTCGGATGCGGTTGACCAGTCAATGCCAGATAAGTCGCCGACCCGTGATCGAGGTCATCGTGCGACATGCTGCGAACGACCGTGAACCGATCCGCCAGCTTGGCAATTCGCGGCATATGCTCGCCGAAACGCACTCCCGGTACGCTGGTCGCAATTGAATGGAACTGGCCCCGAATCCCGTCGGGGGCCCCCGGTTTCGGATCCCACATCTCCAACTGACTCTGCCCGCCGGCGGCGTACAGCAAGATGATCGACTTGGCTTTCGCAAACCCCGACGACTTTCGTGCTGATCGATTCTCGGCCACAGCGACTCTCGCGGCATTCAATCCGGCCGCAGTCATCAGTCCGAATCCGCCCAGCCCGCCGATGCGCAGCCACTCACGCCGGGACACTCCGGAATGCGTTGGCATTTCGCCGGTCAGAAACCGCAGCGACATGTCGAGCCTCACAACGTGGCGCACACGGTTCGCGTGCGCCGCACCGGAACGACACGCGAAACCGCGTGTCGCGACAGGTAACGCGGCACATCGTATCGAATTTATTGCGCGAGTCTCCAGGATTTTCGTTGTGACTCCGCCGTGATCAGCGTCGCGACGTTTCCAGTGGCTGTTCGGCAAACGAAATGTCGCCGAGCGTCGCGGTGGGCGGTTCGGCTGTTCGTTGACACGTGACGGCGTGCAGGTCGTGCGACGCTGGTCCTTCGAAGAAATCGGCCGTCGCGCCGATGTCTCAGGCGAGCGGGGGGCGTCCGCCCCCTGATGCGTGGATCGCTCAACTTTGGTCGAAGGCATCAGGGGACTCACGCCCCCCGCTCGCCTGTGAGAGTTGCGCGCTTCCGGCAGCGGGTGGCTCCATCTAGGAGCGTCTAACTCGGCAGCGTTCCATCAGCGACCAATTGCACGATGTCGATGGCCGAAATAGTGCCCAACAGATATCGCAAGTCGCTGATGACCATGACGCGATGCACATCCTGGTCGATCATCAAGCGGGCGACGTCGCCCACGGGCGCGTCGCTTGGAATCGAGACCACTTGGCTGCTCATGAGATCGCCGACCGGGATATGGCCGAAATGCTCGAGCGCGAAAGTGGACGCTCGCAGGCTTTCCCAACGGTTTCGTTCGTGATCGAAATAACGAGCCTTGTCGGCATTGACGTCCTCGGCCTCGTCCGCATGCTCCTGTTCGTAACTCAGAATGTCGCTGGCGGAAATCACACCCAAACAATGCCCCGTCCTGTCGACCACCGGAAGCCCCGTCACGTGATTGTCCACCATCAACTGGAGGGCATCACGCAACATGTCAGTCGGCGATACCGTCAACGGATCTTTCGTCATGATGTCCGACGCGGTCAATTGTTGGAATTTGGTGGCAGACATAATCAAGGTTCCTTCCATCAATCTGAACTCTCGGCGAATACAAAGCACGTTCATGCGCTGACCACAGCAGTCCCATCAGTTAATGGTTCGGCGAGCAATGGTCAGTCGCTGGGCCTTGAGCGTCTGTCGATGAGGCGTTCCGATAACAGCCCGTTGCGTGACTAGCATTGCTCACCGAACCGGACCTTGTCCTCAGGCGAATTATAGACTACCGATGAACACCGACTTCAAGCCTTTGTTGCACGTCGTGCTTTTTCAACCCGACATTCCTCAAAACACCGGCAACATCGGGCGGACGTGCGTGGCGGTGGGAGCCAAACTGTGGTTGATCCGGCCGTTGGGATTTCGGCTGGACGAAAAGCATCTGCGGCGAGCGGGGATGGATTACTGGCAGCATCTCGATTGGGAGGCGGTCGATTCGTGGGAAGAAGTTCGCGAGCGATTGCCTGGCCGCCCCTGGTGGTGTCTCACGAAGTTTGCGACTCGGCTGGTGTGGGACGCGGACTTTCAGCACGGAGACATTCTGCTGTTTGGCAGCGAGACGCGCGGACTGCCAGAATCAATCCGCAACGAGCAACCCGCGCACAATCTCAAGCTGCCGATGCGCGACATGGTCCGCAGCCTGAATCTCGCGAGCACCGTGAACACGGTCGTTTACGAAGCGGTGCGACAGCTCGGTGGGCTGGACGCTCACTGATCGGCAGGTCGAACTGTGGGTCGGCGTTTAGTATTCTGCCCGGTGCGGCGTTCGTCGAATTCGTCAGTGATTCAGCTGCTCGATGATGTTCGTCTCCAGGAACCGAGCCAGCTTGTAGAAATCGCTCGATCGCTGAATGAATCGCACGACGGTGACGAGATTTGTTGGATCGACGAGATTCTCGAACGGAACGTAGTGCAGATCGAACTGTCCTTTCACCGAGACCATCACGCCGTTGTGGTGTTCTTCGACAAGTGCTCGATAGGCTCCGACACCGAGCTGGCTGCCGAGAATCACGTCGAAAGCGTGCGGTCGCGCGCAGCGGGTTTCGTAGCCCAATTGCAGGCCCTTGACCTTTCGATTGCGACCGGTCTGTTTTTCGAACTCGTCGGACACCAGTCGCGCCATCCGCTTGCCCAGATCAACGCTCGACGCGGCGATATGACCGAACGAATCTCGCTCGACCTCTCCGAGGAATCTGCTCGGCAGGTATTCCGCCAGCCCTTCGGCGAGGACGACCACGCCGTACTCTTTTCCTTCTTTCTCTTCGCGGTAGCGAATGGTCGAGACAATCTTCCCGACGACTTGCTCGACCTGCATGACCTTGCGGGTCTCGTTCTTCCGTGTCTCCGCGTTGATGACCTGTTCCGTCGTGAGCATCTTTTCGTCTAAGTCCTCGATGCTCATCACCAGGCTCGCCTCGCCGGCGATCGCTGCGCCGTAAGCCAACCAGCCGGCGCTGCGACCCATCGATTCGACGATGAAATACGTTCGACTCGCCTCGGCGTCGGCCACCAAGTTGCGAATCTCGGCCGCCATCGTTTCGACCGCCGTGAAAAAGCCGAACGTGAAATCGATGCCGTTGTAGTCGTTGTCGATCGTCTTCGGCACATGTACCACCGGAATGCGGCGACGGCCGGCCGGAAGCGCGTCTTGAAACATCTTGATCTTATTGGCAGTGCGGAGCGTGTCGTCGCCGCCGATCGAAACCAGTGCGTCGATCTCCAACGAGCACAACGCGTCGTACACGATCCGCAACTTGGCCGACTTTCTGGCGTCGGTCAGATCGGCCGGGCAGTCGACTCCTTCGCCGGGGTTCTCGCGCGCCGTGCCGATCATGATTCCCTGCGTATTGCGAGTCCGACGTAGCCGCTCGGCCGTCAGCTTGATGAAGTCGCGACCTTCCTGCATGGGGCGGTCCGGCCCGAACTTGACAACCTTCGAGTAGCCGTACCGCAAGCCAATCACATCAATCCCGTGCTTGATGAACGACGCAGCGGCCGTCGAAATCACGGCATTGGCAGCCGGAGCGGGTCCGCCGGAAAACAACATTGCGACTCGCTTGATGGAAGACTCTGGCATGGTGGCAAACTCCTTCGCGGTCGTGCGAAGTCATGGATTCAGCCCTGGAAAACTATTTCAACACGCTTTTTCCGTGAGTACGCTGAAAGCACGCCCCTCCTTGTGGCGAATTGTGAGCGGCCACGCACAGGCGAGCAAGTCTTGCCACAGGAGTGGCACGTTGACACATATCCGTCATTGCCCGATAATCCCGCCGCTTTCGGGCCGTGTCTGGAGTCTCTCCCGCGTTCAGGCGGAACGACGAAAACCACACGAAGACACCGCCTAAAGGCGGAACTACTAACAAGAGGTCGATTCGTTATGGCTGGAAACGTCTTGGAGTTCACCGACGCCAACTTTCAAACCGAGGTCTTGCAGAGCAGCCAGCCGGTGCTCGTGGATTTTTGGGCACCCTGGTGCGGACCCTGCAAGATGTTGGCTCCCACGATTGACGAAATTGCCAACGATTATGCGGGCCGCGTCCGCGTCGGAAAGATGAATACCGACATGAGCCAGAATGTGGCGGTTCAATACCGCGTGGAAGGCATTCCCACTGTGATATTGTTCAAGGACGGCCAACCGATTGACCGTTCAACGGGTTTGGTGCCGAAGGCCAAGCTGGCGGGAATGCTCGACAAGACACTCTAGCGCGGCGAAGCTGCAAGCAAATGGCGGAGGATT
>CAZPUJ010000385.1:0-18152 GCA_964589725.1 uncultured Planctomycetaceae bacterium | reverse complement strand
GAATTGCCACTCTTTGACCAGCGAGTAACAACAAGGGATCACGAACAACGTGATCAGGGCGATGGTCATGCCTCCGATGCTGGGGACGGCCATCGGCTGCATCACATCAGAGCCGCGGCCGGGGTCCAAGAAGATCGGGGCCAGGCCGATGATCGTCGTCGCCGAGGTCATCAGGCAGGGGCGAATGCGTTTCAGGCCGGCTTCGATGACCAGGCTGCGAATCTCCTCGACCGACTGCGGCCGCCTCTGGCGGAAGAGGTTCTCCAGGTACGTCAGCATCACGACGCTGTCGTCGTCCGACACGCCGATCAACGCAATGAAGCCGACCCACACGGCGACGCTCAGATTCGAGCCGTAGAACATCAGCCCGACAAAACCGCCAGACGCTGAGACCGCGATGTCGACGAAGACCAGCAACACCAACCACCACTTGCCGAAGCTGAAGTACAACGAGAACACCATCGCCAGCAGCACAAGCGGGACCAGCAACGAGAGTCGTTGCATCGCACGGCGTTGGTTCTCGAATTGGCCGGACCACGTCCAATAGCAGCCGGGCGGTACGATCAGCGTCGCTTCGGCGTGACGACCAGCAGCGACGAGTTCGTCGCTCTGTTTGCGTTCGGATTGCAGCAGGCGTTCGGCATCTTCGACGACGCTGATTTCGTCGCGGTCGCGGGTGTTGAGCGTCACATAGCCGACGAGCAAACCGTTCTCGCTCTTGATTTCCTGCGGGCCGATGCTGAAGGTCAGTTTGGCGACTTGAGCGATCGGAACGTGAGCACCCGTCGAAGTTGGGACGAGGATGTGTTCCAGGTCATCGAATCGCTCGCGCAACTCGCGCGGGTAGCGGACGCGGATTGGATAGCGTTCGCGGCCTTCGACGGTGGTCGTCAGCCGTTCGCCACCGATCGCGATTTCAATGACGTCTTGGATGTCGCGAATGCTGACTCCGTAACGTGCGGCGGCTTCGCGGTCGATCTCATATTCCAGGTACGGCTTGCCGACGAGCCGGTCGGCGACGACGTCCACCGCGCCGGGCACTTTCTTCAGAAGCTGCTCCATTTGCAGGCCGACTCGTTCGATCTCCTTCAGGTCCGATCCAAAAATCTTCACCCCCATCATCGCGCGGAAGCCGGTTTGCAGCATGACCAGCCGAGTCTGGATCGGCTGCAACCACGTCGGCAACACGCCGGGGATCGCGGCCTTTTGATTCAGCTCTTCAAGAATCTCCGCTTTGGTGATGCGACGCTTTTCTGGCCAGACGAGCCGCAACGCGGGACGACACCAGTTCAGCCATGACTTCTGTGAGTGCCAACGCGACTGCATCACGACACGCCATTCCTTCTCTGGCTTCAACGTGACGATGGTCTCAATCATGCTGATTGGTGCGGGGTCGAGCGACGATTCCGCGCGTCCGACCTTGCCGACGACGTCATTGACTTCCGGCACCGTCTGGATGGCGATGTCCTGCTGCTTGATGACTTCTTCCGCGATGGTCAGCGAGGCCGACGGCAAGACCGACGGCATGTAGAGGAACGAGCCTTCGTCGAGCGGCGGCATGAACTCGCGGCCGAGTCCAGGGAAGGTTTGTTCGAGACGCTGCCAACGGGTGGTTGTCGTGATATCGAACCCAACAACTCGGAACGTCTTAGAAATCGGAATGCCGACGACGTCAAAGCCCAGCCACACGGTGAAACCCAACGCAATCAAGCACGCGGGAATCGTCAGAAACGTTCCCTTGTGAGCCAGCACCCAGCACAGTGTCGGGCGATAGACCTTGAAGATGAGCTGCGAAACACGGTTCTCTTCCAGCGGGATCAGTCGTTCGCGCCCGATGCGGTAGACCAACGCGCCGACGAGGAAGCCGACTCCCAGCGCCGTCGGCCAGCCGCTCCAGGTGGCGCCGAAATCGAGACCCCACACGAGCGCGACTCGCAGGCCGATCATCGCCGCGAGGCCGGCCGCACTGCCGAGCAACAGAGAACGCCGACGCGACCACGTCACCGGTTTGAGGAGGTAGTAGCTCAGCACGGGCACGACGGTGATGGCGAGGATGACGGATGCCGCAATCGCGAACGTCTTCGTGTATGCCAACGGCCGGAATAACTTTCCTTCCGGCCCGGTCAACGCGAACACGGGAATGAACGACACGACCGTGTTGACGACCGCCGTGACGATGGCTCCACCGACTTCTGTCGAGGCGTCGCGCACGACGTCGAAGTACGTCTTGTCGTGGCCGACGCTGCTAGCGTCGGTCGATTCGGACGCTGGCAGCGTCCGCCACGAATCGGTCGTCAGCCGGCGGTAGATGTTCTCCGTCATGATGATGCCCATGTCGCTGACGTCGCCGATGGCGATCGCCAGTCCGGCCAGCGACATGATGTTGCTGTCCACGCCCAGCCAATACATCGCGCCGAAACTCATCGCGAGTGCCAGCGGCAGCGTCGGCAGCACGGCCAGAGAACTCCGCAGGTGCAGCAAAAACAACACGACGATGAACGCCACCACAATCGACTCTTCGATGAGGTTGTCGCGGAGCGTGGCCATCGTTTCGTAAATGATGTCGGTTCGGTCGTAATATGGGACGATCTTTACTGGCACGGTTTTGCCAGACGACAGCGTGACGCGCAGGCCCGGCACGATCTCGGCGATCTTCTGCTTGACGCGGTTGATGACGGCCAGCGGGTTTTCGCCGTAGCGCATCAGCACGACGGCTCCGGTCGCCTCGCGGCCCGCATTGTCGAGTGTGCCGCGACGAAACTCCGGGCCAAGCTGCACCGTGGCCACGTTCTTGACGTAAATCGGCGTCCCCGCTTCCTGGCGGATGACGACGTTCTCGATGTCCTGCACGCTACGGACGAAGCCTTTGCCCCGGATGAAAAACTCGTAGCGATTGCTTTCGACGACTTTGGCTCCCACATCGATGTTGCTGCGGCGGACCGCTTCGTAAACGTCGGGCAACGTGACGCGGTGTGCTCGCAGCTTTTCGGGGCTGACGTCGATCTGGTACTCGCGCACGAAGCCACCGAGCGTCGAAACCTCGGTCACTCCCTCGACCGACTGAAGCTGATACCGGATGTACCAATCCTGCAACGACCGCAGTTGCGCGAGGTCCGCTCCGTCGGCTTGCAGCGTGTAGTAGAAGACTTGCCCGAGCGCCGTCGCATCCGAGCCGAGCGTCGGCGTCACGCCTTGCGGCAGCCGCCCGACCGCGACATTCATCCGCTCGAGCACGCGCGACCGTGCCCAGTAATAGTCCACTTCATCCTTGAAGATGATGAAGACCATCGAAAAACCGAAGCCTGAGAACGACCGGATCGACTTCACGCCGGGCGTGCCCGACAGGGTCGTCGTGAGCGGGTAAGTGACCTGATCCTCGACGTCCTGCGGCGAACGGCCCGACCAATCGGCCAGTACGATGACTTGCTTCTCACCGATGTCGGGAATGGCGTCGATCGGGATGTTGGTCACTGCGTAATAGCCGATGCCGAGCGACAGCAACGTCACCAGGATCACGAGGAACCGGTTGTTGAGGCACCAGCGGATGATGAGGTTGACCATGATTCATCGCCGTCGTCGAGATTCATCGCCGTCGTCGAAACCAACACGATCGTTTGGTTCCCCTTCACGACCTTCGCGGCCTTCTGTTCGAACTGTTCTCCTCGGTACAGAAGGCCGCTAAGCACGCAAAGGGATGAAGACAATTCCAAACGAGACTTGTGGGCTAGTGTCTGTGATCACTCGGCATTTCCTTTGTGGACGGTGACTTGGCTCCACCGTGTTCGCCGTGACCGGAATGCAATGACGTGCCGGCTTGCCCTTCGGGATACAGCAGGCTCGGCATCCCTTCGATCTGCCGCTGACTGTCAAGCAGAAACCCGCTTTGAGAAACGACTCGATCTCCCTCGTTGATGCCATGCAGCACCACGAAGAAGTCGCGCCGTTTCCCCGACTCACCCATCGCATGAGCACGCGGACCAAGTTTGAGTTCGACCAATTCATACGCGCCGTCGTCGGTCAGTCGGTATGTGATCCGTCGCCGGCCGGTGTCGAGCACCGCCGATACTGGAATCGCCAGCGTTCCCGCACTTGCGTCCACATGGCCTTCATGTCCCACGTACTGCTTGGTCTCCCTCTCTCCCCCTCTCCCCCTCGCCGCCTCTTGTGACCGTCGCTCCGGCACCTTCTCCAGCGGCATCTCGCAGATCGAACATTTGCCCGACTCGCGCTGCATCACTTCGGGGTGCATCGGGCAGACGAACATCCCTTCCAGGCCGGTCGGCTCCGGCGAGCCATCCGGACGCAACCGGACATGGACCGTGGCCGTCGCAAACATTTGCGGTTTGAGCAGGCGGTCAGAATTCTTGATGTTCACGCGGACGCGGATTGTGCGCGTCGCGTCGTCGAGGAACGGGTCGATGAACATGATCGATCCGGTGAATGTCTCGCCGGGAAACGCCTCCAACTCAATTTCGACCGTCTGCCCGAAGCGGACCCACGCGACGTCGAACTCGTAGATGTTGAGGTACAGCCAAATCGGGTCGAGGTCCGCGATGCGATAGACTTGGTCGCCGGTGTTGAGGTACTGGCCGACGCGGACGTTCTTCTCAATGACCGTGCCGCCGATGGGAGCGAAGATGGTCAGGTGTGTGGTCGGCTTTTTGGACGACTCGATCTCGGCGATTTGTTCGTCGAGGATGCCGAGCAACCGCAGCTTCGTGCGAGACGCTTCGAGCCGCGACTGGGCAAAGTTCTTGGTGGACGGCGAGGACGGCTTTTCCTTCTCGACCGCGTCGAGTGACAGCAGCAGTTCATTCTGCGTAACAACCAACTCGGGGCTGTAAATCTCCACGAGATGATCGCCCTTCTTGACCTCGACGCCGGTGAAATCCACAAACAGCCGATCGACGCGGCCGTTGATCCGCGAGGAGAGATAGGCCACCTGCCGCTCGCTGTAGTCGAGCTTGCCGACCGTGCGAATCTCCTTAAATAGCTCGCGACGCTGAATGGGTTCGGTCACCAGTCCAGCGCGTTGTTCGAGATCATCGCGAGCCTTCGGCAGCTTCGAGATCGGAATCAATTCCATGCCACAGATCGGACAGCGTCTGGCTGTTGGCAAACGAATCTGCGGGTGCATCGAGCAGGTCCACACATCGGACTGTGACGATGCCCTCGAATCTTCTCGCGGCCAAAACATCGCAGCGGCAACCACCGCCGTCAGTGTGATCGCCATGACGCTCAGTCGAATCCATAGACGATTCCAGGACATTCGGTCCTCACTTTCTTGAGCATCGATTAGGAACTTCTTTTTCGCAAGGCGGCTCGCAGAAGCTTGCCGACTTCGATGATCGTGACTGGCGTCAGCGCCAGCAGGAAGACCAGCAGCCACTCCCGCAAGGGATGTGTGGTGACCTGGAACACCGGCTGAGCGAACGGGAGTGTCACGACACTCAATTGAAGTAAGCCGGAGATGACAATCGCCCCGCATAGGTGCAGGTTCGAGAACAGACCAAGTTCGGGCATAGTGTAGCGCTGGCTACGGCAGCCGATGGCGAAGAAGAGTTGAGCAAAGGCGGTGATGCAGAATGTCACAGTCCGGGCACGAGCCAGATGCGTGTCGTCCCCCTGGTAGATCATCCAGAAGCCCAGAGCGGCTACAGCTGCGACCAACGTGCCATGGAACAAAATGAGCAGCCCGCGTTTTCGCGTGATGACGGCCTCGTGCGGTGGACGTGGCTGACGGGTCATGATGTCGCGCTCGGGCGGCTCCATTCCCAAGGCCAGCGCTGGAAGGCCGTCGGTCACGAGATTGATCCACAGAATCTGAATCGCCACGAGCGGGACCGGCCAGCCAATCAACGCGGCGAAGAACATCAACAGCACTTCGCCGGCGTTACACGACAGCAGGTAATGCACGAACTTTTGAATGTTGTCAAAGATGCCGCGGCCCTCCTCGACGGCATTCACGATCGACGCGAAATTGTCGTCCGTCAGCACCATGTCGGACGCCTCTTTGGTCACGTCGGTCCCGGCAACGCCCATCGCGATGCCGATGTCAGCGGCCTTCACGGCCGGAGCGTCATTCACGCCGTCGCCGGTCATGGCCACGATCTGACCGCGCTGCTTCCAAGCATTGACGACTCGCAGTTTGTGTTCGGCAGAGACGCGGGCATAAACGGCGATCTGGTCCGCTTGGACCTTGAGGTCGTCGTCCGACAAGGCGTTGAGCTCTTGACCGGTGATGACCCGATCATCATCTCCCGCGATGTGCAGTTCGCGAGCAATGGCCAGCGCGGTTTCCGGATGATCGCCGGTAATCATGACCGGACGGATGCCGGCCGCGCGACACCGGCGCACCGCTTCTTTGGCTTCCTCGCGGGGTGGGTCGATCATGCCGACCAAGCCCGCGAAGGTCAGTTCGGTTTCGTCGTATTTGGTTCCCAATGTTTCCGAATGATCGCGGTACGCCAGCGCGAGCACACGCAACGCGCGGGCTGACATTTCGGAATTCCAACGCATGATCTGGCTGCGGCGGTCATCGGTGAGCGGCTCGACTTGTCCGCCACGCCGCAAGGCGATGCACTTCGCGAGAATCACTTCCGGCGCGCCTTTGGAGTACATCACTTGCGAGCCATCTGGTCCACGCAGCACGACCGACATCGCCTTGCGTTCCGAGTCGAACGGAATCTCGTAGAGCACATGATGCTCGCGGTCGCGACCTTCGATACCCGCCTTGAGCGCAGCCACGACCAGTGCCCCTTCGGTCGGATCGCCGATGACTTGCCATGAGTCGGCTGCATCCCCGCGTGGGCTGACCGTCGCGTGGTTGCAGCGCGCGGCTGTCGTCAGGACTTGAATGAGGTCCGGTTCGTCGCGCGGATTGACCGGTTTGTCTTGCGCGGGGATGTAACCCGAAGCGTAAGCGAGGGCGGGCGCTCCAATTGACTCTGAATTCGGTGCGTCTTGAAGCGTTCGTCCTCGCTGACGCTTCGGGTTAGTTTCTGACTCGCAGCATTTCAAAAACTCTCCATGCGGCGCGTAGCCGCCGCCCGTCACTTGAAATCGTTCGCCACCGGTCACAATCTCGCGCACGGTCATTTCGTTGCGAGTCAGAGTTCCCGTTTTGTCCGAGCAAATCACCGTCACCGACCCGAGCGTCTCGACGCTCGGCAGCTTTCGGACGAGTGCGTTCCGTTTGACCATACGTTGCAGGCCCAACGCAAGCGTCAACGTCACCACGGCGGGGAGCCCTTCCGGCACCGCCGCCACCGCGAGGCTGACGGAGATCAACAACATCTCCAGCAACTCGCCGCTCCGCGCCAGTTGCAGCGCGAAGATGATGACCACGATCACCAGGCAGACGAATACCAGCACCTTGCCGAGTTCAGCCAGCCGTCGCTGCAACGGCGTCTGTTCAGGCGCGGAGCGTTGCAGCATCCCGGCGATGTGCCCCAGTTCTGTGTCCATGCCGGTCGCGACGACGATCGCGCTGGCTTTTCCGGCGGCTGTCACTGTCCCCATGTAAACCATGTTGCGGCGGTCCCCCAACGGCGCGCTCTCGTTCAAAAGACATTCCGCGTCCTTGTCCACGGGGACCGATTCGCCAGTCAATGCGGCTTCCTGAATGCGAACACCGAAGCCGCTCAGCAACCGCGCGTCCGCCGGGACGTTGTCTCCTGCTTCCAATTCGATGCGGTCACCCGGCACCAACTCGCGAGCGGGCACCGACTGCAGCACGTCGTCGCGGATCACCTTGGCCATCGGCGACGAGAGCTTTTGCAACGCCGCGAGCGCGCGTCCCGCCTTCTCTTCCTGAAGAAATCCGATGATGCCGTTCACGAACACGATGGCCAGAATCGCTGCCGTGTCGGCCCATTCGCCCATCGCCCCGGAAATGATCGCGGCGACGATCAGGATCCAGATCACAAGCTCTTTGAACTGACCGAGCAGTTTTTTCCAACGCGGCACGGACGGAACTTCGGCGAGCGTATTCCAGCCGTATTGCTTTTGCCGCTGAACAACCTCCTCGTCAGCCAGTCCTCGAGTCAGATTGACCACCAGTTCCCGCGCCACGTCATCACCGGACAGGACATACCAGGCTCGGGGTTCAGCCGTTGGACTCCTCATGGCGACGTCCTCTGTGTAGACCATGACGTGCTATCTTGCACTCGCGGTGCCGAACGCTTTCAACTCGGCGACCGTGTCGGCGTGCCGTGGCTCGGTGGAACATGCGGAGTCTGTCGTTGTTGCAGACGCGGACAAGATAATCTCTGCGAGGCGGCTCCGCTGCTGTGTGCAGGGTTGATCGGATTCCGCTCACTCCTGTTGTGCGGGAACGCGCGCCGGCTGGGCGTTTACGGTTTCGGAGCCTCTGCACATATCGTCACTCAGGTCGCGAAGTTTCAAGGCCGCGAGGTCTTTGCTTTCACTCGAAAACTTCTGGGACTTGGAACGGCGTTCGCGAAGGGTGCACTCGGTTGTGTACTATTGCCTGACCACGGAGGGGCGAGAGTCCCCATTCGACTTTGAGGTGCTCCGATGAAAATTCAACGCATTCTCTTTCCGACCGACTTCAGTGAACACAGTCAGGCCGCCGAGGCGAGTGCCTGCCAATTGGCTGACCTGTTCGGAGCCGAATTGCATGTGTTGCATGTGCTCAGCGACCTCTTTCTGCAGGTGCCTCAGACGGCGGTTGCCTTTCTGGTTCCCCCAAAAATTCTGGAGGACGTGGTGCATAGCGCTGAAGAAGAAATCCAGAAAGTGCCGTCTTCCGGGCGAGTCTCGAGTGGCAAAGTCGTCCGTGCTGTCCGGATTGGCTCGTCATACGACATGATCGTCCAATATGCGCAGGAGTTTCAAGTCGATCTGATCGTGATTGGCACTCACGGCCGGACGGGCTTGCCGCATGTGCTGCTGGGCAGTGTCGCCGAGAGAGTCGTGCAACATGCCAAATGCCCGGTGCTGACTGTTCGTCCCGATCGGCTCGCCCGAGTCACGCAACACGTTCAATCACAGGCGGTCTTGAAGACGGTCTGACACTGTGCGAAATCGCAAGGTATCAAGTTCGCGCTGCAGCGATTGCACCCGATCGAGCAAATCCAATACGGCGGCGATGCCCGGCAGGTTGATGCCCAGATCGCGACGCAACCGGCCAATCACACGCAGCCGAATGACGCAGGCCGCCTCGAATCGCGGTTCGATTGTGTCTCGCGCTACCGGTTCGATTAGGCCGTGATCGACAAGCAGGTGCAGCAAATCCAGCGGCATGCCAGTGGTCTCGGCGAGCGACTCTAGCGTGAATGTTCCCAGCACTTTGGGAATCGGAATGATGTCGTGGCGAAGGGACATGACGGCCTCCTGGCTCAGCGCGGGCGAAATGGCGAAGCTGCCGCGAGCTGCTGAAACAAGTTTCGTTCGGAATCATTGACGTGTGTCGGAACCACGACTTTCAAGCGGGCATACAAGTCGCCGCGCGAACCATCGCGGCGACTGAGTCCTTGGCCTCGCAGCCGCAGTCGCTGACCAGTTTGACTTCCGCCCGGAACGGTCATTTCGACCGAGCCGTCAAGCGTTGCGAGCGGGACTTTCGCGCCGAGCACCGCTTCCCAAGGAGCGACAGGGAGCTCAGTCAACAGATCGTCGGTACCTTCGATGGCGAAGCAAGCCTCTGGTTGCAGTCGGATGCGCACGAACAAATCGCCCGCCGGGCCGCCACCGAGTCCAGGTTCTCCTTGCCCACTCAAACGGAGCACATTGCCATCGCGCATCCCCACGGGAATCGAGACCTGAAGCGAATTGGTTACAGGGCGTTGGCCCCGCGCGCTGCAAGCATCACACGACCGCTGGCCGACCACACCGATCCCGTCGCAATCAGAGCATCGCTCCCAGCCTTGAACCGAGACCATGCGCGCGCCACCACGATGTGCTTCGGCCAACGTCAGTGGCAACTCGGCTTCGATGTCATTGCCTCGACGGCGAACTTGTGCTCGCTGCTGGCCGCGCGGAACGCCACCGCCGAACAGCGTCTGAAAGAAGTCGCTGAACCGTTCGCCGCCGCCTCCGCCGAACGCGGCTTGCCAATCCTCTGGACTGAATTCGCGCTCTGGCCCACCACGCCCCCAGTCGGGCGGCGGTTGAAAGTCGGCTCCCGCTTTCCAGTGTTCGCCGAGCTGATCGTATCGCTTCCGCTTCTTCTCATCGGACAGCACGTCATAGGCTTCTTGCACCGCCTTGAATTTCTCCTCAGCGGCTTTGTTGCCGGGATTCAGGTCCGGATGATGCTGTCGCGACAACTTGCGGTACGCCTTGCGGATTTCATCCGCCGTCGCCATCCGAGCGACT
Source organism: uncultured Planctomycetaceae bacterium (assembly GCA_964589725.1). Classification (GTDB taxonomy): domain Bacteria; phylum Planctomycetota; class Planctomycetia; order Planctomycetales; family Planctomycetaceae; genus CAYSHJ01. Next base: position 7,811 of record CAZPUJ010000385.1, on the reverse strand, counting down.
CCCAGCGTTTCGTAGTAATCCTGAAACTTGGTGGCCATCGCAGCACGCCGCTTGTACTTCGAAAGAGCTAGTCGCCAACTCCCAGATTCTCGCCACCCCCGGCCTGAAGCAACTCGATTTCTGCGCGTTCATGCCGCTCGAGTTCCTTACGGAAATCCTCGAAATGCCCTTTGGCAACCGACCAGACGGATGGATTCTCGCTGGTCACCGGGACGGACGCGATCCGCGAAGTCGGCCAGGTCGCAACGTACCGGGAGAACCGGGCCTACGGAACCATCACCGCGTGCCAACAACAAGAACAACGCCTGCGGCAGGCCAAGCGAAAGGGTCCAGGGAACAAGCACTCGAGACAATTGGCTCAAGCGCGGCAGGAAGAGTCGCGGTGCCATCGCCATCACGACGCGATGAAACGCCGTTGGTCACAGTTTGCCACTCGCGAAGCGAATCTCACAATTGGGCAGGAGTTTCTTCAGGGACTGAGCCCCCTTGCTCGTGACGCCGCAGCCATTGACGTCGAGGATATTCAGTGCCTTATTGGCCTTCAAGAAAAACAGTGTCTGGTCGCCGACACCCTGGCAGTTGACCAGGTAGAGTTCCTCCAGCGACTTAATGCTTCCGAGAACTTGAGTTCCCTGGTCGGAGATCGTGTTGAACGATAAGTTCAACTTTTTGAGGTGAGTGACTCCTTTGAGATTGAGCGCCAGCGTCCGGTCGGTGACTTCCGCCTGCCCGATATCGAGTTCCTCAAGGGTCTCGACTCCCTTGAGGAATTGCAGTCCTTGCTCGCCGAAGCGAGTCTTCTTCGCATCGAGAATTCGCAGGCCCGGTTCCGTTTTTTTGCGTTTCATGAACTTCATGCCACTGCCATCGATGCCGGTGTTGGCGACTTTCAGAATTTCCAGATTTCTGAGTGTCCCCAAGACTCTGAAGCCATTGTCCGTGATGGGGCAATAATTCAGATTCAGGTCTCGAAGCCGGGCCAGGTTGGCGAGCGGTGGCAGTTCGTTGTCGCCCACTTTGGCGCTTTCCAGCGATAGCACTTCGAGTGTCTCCAATTTGGACAGTGTTTCCATCATGGGCAACGTCACCGTACAGCCAGCCAGATTGATGCTGATCAGCTTGGGGAGTTCCAGCGTGGCCGACAGCCCGGCGTTCGTGATTCTGGTGCCCACCAAACTGATTGATTCCAAGTTCGTCAATTTCGCCAAATGTTTCAGCCCAGCGTCGGTGACGGAAGAGCTATTGAGGTCCATGTTCGAAAAGGCGTCCAGCCCGCCGAACAGGTTGCCGATCCGAGCCAGATCTTGATCGTTTCGCTCAAACGGGGGCTTGTTCTTAAAATCAGAGATGACTTTTTGCGGATCCTCGACCACTGGTGCGACCGGGACCACTGCCGCCGGTTGCTGCGCTGGAGCCGGCTTCGCGGCATCGACTGGCGTTCCGGGCGCTGCTGCGGGCGTGGTCTGCCCCTGTTGGGTCAAGTCTTGAAAGGTCGGCACCTTGTCGCAGCCGCCGCTGCTCGCCATCGCAACCAAACCCGCAACAATCATGGCTCTCCCAGCCCGAGCGAAATAACTATGACGCATGAAATCACTCCTCCAAGATTCGGGAATAAGATCGAAAAAAAAACGTCAGCCATTCCGTAACGCAGGCTTCGCCCGCAACCTTGCTCCCTCTCCCCCGCCGCGGGGGAGAGGGGACCAATTGCGCGCATAAATTACAACCGACGACTCGAATGAAGGGAATAAGCATACCCTGCGGGGAAAACACCAACAATGGTTATCTCTCATCGAGGTCATTGATTCGCAGTGCAGTGACTTGAGGAGTTTTCAAGACGATTCCAGGATTGGCCATCAACACCAACCTCCCAATCTCGGAACGCCAAGTCCAGGCTGGCGAGCAGCCGATCGGCACCAAATATGTATGAGGCTCTGCGTCGGCCTCCAGGAAAAGCGTCGCCTCAGACGGAAGATCGCGGCCATCTCGGGAGGCAAAGCGGATGGTGAGGACCGCTGCGGACGAATCGCGAGAATCTGTGACGCGAACTGTGACCGCGATCGAGAGATAGTTGATCTCCCGCGGATCAATCGAGCCACTCAGCCGCCAAGCGGACGATTCTTCCGGGAGCGTCGCGTGGGATTCCGGTGCAACTGTCGAGGTCCATGTCGTCAGCGCGGCGGAATGTTCGATGCGGTGACTGAGGAACGATAGTCGCGACTCTCCCCAACGGAGCGGAAGTCGGCCACAGCGCAATGGTCCGTTGAGGTCGGCGGGAATCACAGTGAAGCCGGGAAAGTCAGGCTCGGCCGGCACCAGGTAGCCAGGCTGTTCGGCCGGGCGGTAGTGACGCAGCACATGTTGGCTGATGATGAAATGCCGCAGTGGCGACGGCACGCTGTCGAGACCGATCATGACGTCTGCGGTGGGCAGTCCCGGCGTAAACCGTTGCTGCCGTTCCCAGCCGGCGGGAAGTTGCATGCTCCACTGCTCACGCGCCGCCACGGCCGCGGGCCAGAGTACCAGCCGCGGCGGATTCCGGCGCATGTCGGCCACTACACGGCGCTGCTCCGACGGAGAGACGATGCAATGCGCCAGCGGATACCGCGTCGGGCCGTGGCGTTGATTCGCGACATGAGCCAACGACCGCTCGATGGCCCAAATTGTTTCGTTCGGTCCCACGGTCTGAGCGATGAATTCATCGCGTGGCAAAGGAAAGGTTTCCTCAGATGATAGCGATGAGCAATACCGCACCAGATCGAACGGCCCGCGCGAGGCATGCCTCGTCGACCAAGCCGCAAGCACTCCCACCAGCAGAGCTACGTTGCGCCACTTCCACCACGCCGATGTAATTCCTCGGCAGCAGGGGCTTCTGATGTCGTCTGTTCCCGCGCCTGTAGCCGAATTCGTGAGAATTCCGTTCGGATCGCCGACAGTCCGAACTCTCACGAGTTCGGCTACAGGCTGAATCCTTCGACTGGCGGCGCGAATGATCTCGAATACGCCGACCGCCCCCAGCGCGAAGGTCAAATAGACGGAATCACCGAGATGAAATTCATCCGAGTGGCCTAGTCCTCGATGCAGTGCAAAAAAATACGCCACCGTCAGAAAGCACCAAGCGCGCTGCCGGCCTGGGCTGAGTGACGTCCACTGGAACACCGTTGTGGCCGCGAAGAGGCTCAGCAGCAACAAGTTGCTTACGATGACAAATCGTTGTGCGGGAGACGTCCACGAAACTGGTATGCCGATGGCCGCAATGTAGTGCCGCGAGTAATCGAACAACAGTTGCCAAAACGACAAGGCCGACTCGGTTCCCTGCCACACCCCCATCACCACAGTAAACGGCAGGACGGCAACCGCCAGGCACACCCCGGCCGTTCGCAAACGGCGGGGTAGTTCGGTAGCAAATCTCGCCAGAGATTGGGGTTCGCCGGGCCGACGACCCAAAGTCTGGCGACTTTGGCTACCCACACGCTTGCGAAGATTCGGAACCAGAAACACCGTGATCGTGCTGGCCGCGACAAGTGTTACGAAAGCATCGAACCCCACGCAGGCCGCAATTCCGCAAGGCAGCGCAGTCCAGGTCAGACGCACTCGCGGGGAAACCAGAATGCCCAACTGCCCGGCCACCAAAAAAACTTGCATGCCCTGCCGCGGGTCCAGCCGGCTGAGTGTCGCACACAGCAGTCCGGTGGCAAAACTCCACTGTGGCGAGCGGGTCCAAACCAGACTCAGCAAAGTCACCCCGGCCACCGGCATAAACTTCAACAGACCGAGACTGAAAAGATATCCCTCGACCGTGGCCGGCAAAACGGTCCGACCCAACAGACCCGCGTAGAATTCGAACGAACGGAGCGGAAACATTTCAGAATACAACGCGTGTCCGTTCTCAAACTCCCACAAACACGACAGCGCGTAGCCGTCGTGGTATTCGTCGAGTACGAGACCCGCACGTAGACTCGTCGGCAAGAACGCGAGCGACATCAGGAGCACCAGCCAGAGATGCCGCGCGAATGGTCGCTGACTTGGCCGCAGATTCCACAACCATGCCACCGTGCCGACCATCAGAACGCCAAACCACGGGCGAACCAGCACAAGCGGCAACGTCCCAACCATCAACGCCACAAGCAGCGGATCAACTCGAAAGTGGGCCACGCATGTGGCGACAGCCGCTCGCATCGCACCGAGGCGAGATTCACGCAGCAGCGCGACACAAGACATCGCGGCTCCGGCTCCCGCGAGCATCCGCGGAACCGCCTCTTGCCAGCGACCAGGCAACCAGAAGAGCACCGTCACCAACAGAGTCATGAACCCCACGAACTCCAGCCACGCCGGAGTCTGTGTCGCCTCCATCAAAAAATTGCGACCTGCCCTGCGAACCTGGGTGCAACAAAACCGTACTTCCGGAATCCTGTAGCCCAGGCCCTTGTGGCCTGGATGATTGGCAGAAAAGGAAGACTCCTCCGAGCCACAAGGGCTCGGGCTACAGACGGCGTCATGGGAAACGCTGCATTGCACCCTGCGGAGCTTTGCGCCCAAGATCCAGCAAACGGCTCCGCACAGTCCAAGCTTTAACTCCTCGAATGGAGCCAGCCACGATCCGCCGACGATGAACAGCAGCGTCACCGCCAAGAATCCGCCTCGCAGCCATTCCATTCGACAATCGCCGCGCCGCGAAGCCGCCAGCACCACGACGCTTGCGAACAGTCCCGCCACCGCCGCCAGCAACCGCGGGTTAGAACTGAGCAGGCCACGCAGTTCCGGACTGCCGGAAAACCAAACAATCAATCCGCCGCACCACAACAGCCACGAGCCAATTGGCCGGCGGATCATCAGCACCCCGACCACGCCCCCGAAATACGATCCGCAGCCGCCGAGCAGCACCAACGGCAGCAAATTGACATCCCGACACCACGCGACCAAACCCAGTAGTGAGAGTGCGCCGAAACTACTGAACACACTCCACACGGGATGATTCAATCTTGCAATCAGCGGACGCAGCAAAAAAGCTCCGACGACTGCCGCCACAAAAAAGGCGTAAAAGCCCATTTGCTCGGCCCGCTCGGCATAGCCCGTGACCAACGGCAACCCCACGACCTCGACGGGATCACGCCAAGGCACAAACTGCCACACAGCCGCGGCGACCAATCCCGCCCCAACAAACACCAGCAACTGAAGAATCGCGATTCCGTCGCCATGACGAGGCGTCGATTCGGGGTGCATGAGCAACCGATCCGTGGTCGATCTCGGGACGATCATTGGCTGCAAGCCAAGGCACAGCGCGGCAGGACTGCGTTTATACCATGCACGGGTGAGGATGGCATAAACCCCACCGAGCTTGCCTCGGTGGAAACGGGCCTTTGCACTACGAGTGTGTGAGACAAGCGTAGTGCAGAAGCCCAAAAAACCACCGAGGCAAGCTCGGTGGGGTTTGTGTCAATGTCCCCCGCGTTCGGTATAACCTGGCGTCCCGCGCGAGGCCCGCGCACAAGGAGCCAGAAGCCGTTTCAAAACTAACCCGAAGCGTGAGCGAGGGCGAGGGCGAGGGCGAGGGTCGGTTCCACCCCGGATTTCCTGACTCCCTCGCTGACGCTTCGGGTTACTTTTCGGGTTCTGAAACCACTTCGATCAAATTTTCGAGCCGCGCTCCTCATGGCCGGTTGAATTAGTCCGCCGCCGAGTTCACCTCGGCGGTTCACGCGTTTCTGCACTACGTTTTCCCCGATGAATTCGAGTAGTGCAGAAACGCTTGAACCCCTGAGGCAAGCTCAGGGGCGATTAAATCAACAGACTCGTCAGAAAGCGGCTGCTTCACAAAACAATACTGGACAAGTCCCAAAAAAACATCCCGCCCAAAACGGGCGGGATGGTCGAGATCGTACACATCATCCAACGGGAGAACCGGTGCGATTAGAAATCACTAATCGTCTCGCCAGCTTGCATGGTTCCGATCGCGCCCCAGACTCCGTACGGGGTCTGACCTGTCGGGAATGCCGTCATCGACGGTCCGGTCGCGAGGCCGTCGGGCGTGATGGTGTCATTTCCAGTATTGATATTCTCGTTGACGAACCGCACCGTTCCATCACCCAGCAACACATGGCATCCGCCGGTGTGGCGGCTGCTGGGGGTAATGATCGCATTAATTGAATTTGCGCCGCCGCTGGCGCTGGGATACGTCGTTGTGTCCCCACAAGAGCAACCATTGGGCGAAATAATAAACGTCACCGCTGTGTGGTACATCCAACCCGACGACCATCTTTCACCGGGAAGCTCGGGGTTCGGGCTGGCCGAGGCAAGGAAATAGCCCTGCACGCAGTTCGCTTTGCAGGCCTGCGGCGTCGTAACCGCCGTCCGAGCAACACGCCCGATGATGTCACGGACGTTGGTGGGATTCCCCAAATCTCGCTCAGCCATAAGTGCCGTATTGCTGGTTCCGTCCTGGAAATCGGAGATCTTAGCGCATGACCGAAACGAGAATGGACCTCGGTTGCGCTGGCTCATGACATCCGTACCGATGATTCCGTCGACCGTGCCATTGAGAACCGCCGAGTTCTGAGGGATATTGGTCAGCCAGTCGCCGACATTGAACGCATAGCTCAAATGCTGCTGGCCATTCACCTGCGTCGGGACGCTCGAAGACGGGCAGGTAAAGACTTCGATTTCCCCGCTGGGGGGCAGCGCTGGCAGGATATAGGTAAGGCCAATGGTCGGGTCGCCGCCTTGCGTAGCGATCTGAGAGGCGATCTGTTGCCAGAGCGGATCGAGTTCCAGGAACGGTAGCACCATGACTCGCCCTGACAGGCGCTCCAGGTTATTTCCGCTTCCGCTGGTTCCACCGCTCATAGGGGCGAAGCATTTGTGGGTGTCGTGGTAATTGTGAAGCGCCAAGCCCCACTGCTTCAAATTGTTCTTACACTGCGACCGCCGCGCCGCTTCGCGGGCCTGTTGCACAGCCGGCAACAGCAGGGCGATCAAGACCGCAATGATCGCGATCACGACCAGCAGCTCAATCAATGTAAAACCGCGTTTCTTCATGATGACCGGGTTTCGCGTAGACATGGACAGTACTCCCCAAAAAGAGACGGAAAAACAAAAACGAAGCAAACAACAAAACGAAAAACGACTCCCAACGACGGCCCTCCTCATTTCCAATATGTTTGAAAATATCACACGCCCCACGCCAACTCAAGCGTCAGAACAGCCAAACAAGAAATTCGCACGTTTTGTCGAACCAATGGCTTTCAAGCTCCAAAACCCGGCCTGGCCCCTCGCTTGGTACAACGATCAACGATTTGACGACGTGACTTCGACAGGCAATTAGCGGTCAACGTCCAAGTTGTGAATTATTTCTTTGCGGAATTCTAAAAAACAACAACAAATTGCCCAGAAACTTTGTCACTGCGACAAGTCACCGGAGCAAACTTGGGCTCTCCGCCATTCGTGTTGGAATGCAGACACCGGCCGCCGGGCGTCTGCCTTTCGGATCAGGCAAATTGGACCTATCATCGCTCGCTAGTCCTCACTTATAGCGACCCCACTGGGCTTGCCCCAGTGGTTTACGGGATTCTGCACTACTGAGCCGTGGGATTCTGCACTACCGAGCCGTTTGGTTCGCGTGACGCCGAGTAGAGCAGAATCCCGCGAGCCACCGGGGCAAGCCCGGTGGGGTCCATTTGTTTGAAGTCTCGTAGGAAGCCAACATGCTCAACATTCCAGCCCGCGGCGCGTTGGACTTACTGTCGCTGGGAGCACTCGTTCATCGGCTCGATCCGGGAATCATTCCATTTCGCAAAGCGACCGAATGTCGGATTCAT
>CAZPUJ010000384.1:0-2731 GCA_964589725.1 uncultured Planctomycetaceae bacterium | reverse complement strand
CCACCGCGACCACCGCCGAGCTGGCTCTGTACACGTTCACCGCGACCGCGACCGACGCCGACACGCCGGTGCAGACGCTGACGTTCTCGCTGACCGGGGCGCCCACGGGTGCGACGATCGTCGGCAGCACGGGCGTGTTCGCTTGGACGCCGACCGAAGCGCAGGGCCCGGGCGTGTACCCGTTCTCGGTGAACGTCAGTGACGGTGCCGCCACGACCACGTCGGCCATCAGCGTCACCGTGACCGAGGTGAACGCCGCACCGGTGCTGGCGGGCGTGCCGCCGACGGCGTCAGCGGTGGAGTTGACGCCCTACACGTTCACGGCGACGGCCACGGACGCGGACTTCCCGGCGCAGTCGCTGGCGTTCTCGCTGGCCGGTGAACCGGCGGGCGCGAGCATCGGCGCGGGTAGTGGCGTGTTCACGTGGACGCCGACGGAGGCGCAGGGCCCCGGCGTGTACACGTTCGACGTGAGCGTCACGGACGGCGTCACCAGCACGACGTCGCCCATCACGATCACGGTGGTCGAGGGCAACACGGCGCCGGTGCTGGCGGGCGTGCCGCCGACCGCGACTACGACCGAGCTGGCGCCGTACACGTTCACCGCGACCGCGACCGACGCCGACACGCCGGCGCAGACCCTGACGTTCTCGCTGTCCGGAGCCCCGGCCGGCGCGACCATCAACGGCTCGACGGGTGCGTTCGCCTGGACGCCGACCGAAGCGCAGGGCCCGGGCGTGTACCCGTTCACGGTGAGCGTGAGCGACGGTGTGACGAGCACGAGCGCACCGATCAGCATCACGGTGGCCGAGGTCAACGCCGCCCCGGTGCTGGCGAGCGTGCCGCCGACGGCGACGACGGCCGAGCTGGCGCCCTACACGTTCACGGCGACGGCGACGGACGCCGACACGCCGGTGCAGACGCTGACGTTCTCATTGGTGGGCGCTCCGGCGGGAGCGAGCATCGGCGCGGGTAGTGGTGTGTTCACGTGGACGCCGACGGAAGCGCAGGGCCCGGGTACCTATCCGTTCTCGGTGAACGTCAGTGATGGTGTCGCCACCACCACGTCGGCCATCAGCATCACGGTGACCGAGGTGAACGTCGCGCCGGTGCTGGCGGGCGTGCCGCCGACCGCGACCACAACCGAGCTTGCGCTCTACTCGTTCACCGCCACGGCGACGGACGCAGACGACCCGCCGCAGGTGCTGACGTTCTCGCTGTCGGGCGAGCCTGCGGGTGCGAGCATCAACCCGACGACCGGCGCATTCAGCTGGACCCCGACGGAAGCCCAGGGCCCGGGCACGTATCCGTTCTCGGTGAATGTGAGCGACGGTGTGGCCACGACCACGTCGGCGATCAGCATCTCCGTGACCGAGGCGAACGCCGCACCGGTGCTGGCGAACGTGCCAGCCACCGCGACCACCGCCGAGCTGGCTCTGTACACGTTCACCGCGACCGCGACCGACGCCGACACGCCGGTGCAGACGCTGACGTTCTCGCTGACCGGAGCCCCGGCCGGTGCGACGATCGACGGCTCGACCGGCGCGTTCAGTTGGACGCCGAGCGAAGCGCAGGGGCCTGGGGTGTACACGTTCGACGTGAGCGTCGGCGACGGTGTCGCCACGACCACGTCGGCGATCAGCATCACGGTGACCGAGGCGAACGTCGCGCCAGTGCTGGCGGATGTGCCGCCGACGGCGACCGTGGCCGAGCTGGAGCCGTACACGTTCACGGCGACCGCGACGGACGCCGACACGCCGGTGCAGACGCTGACGTTCTCGCTGACCGGCGCGCCGGCCGGCGCATCCATAGACGGCTCGACCGGCGTGTTCGCCTGGACGCCGACCGAGGCCCAAGGCCCGGGTGTGCACACGTTTGATGTCCGGGTCAGCGACGGCGTCGCCACGACGACGTCTTCGCTCAGCATCACCGTGACCGAGGTGAACGTGGCCCCGGTGCTGGCAAACGTGCCGGCCACCGCGACCACGGCTGAGCTGGCCCCTTACACGTTCACGGCCACTGCGACGGACGCCGACACACCTGTGCAGACGCTGACGTTCTCGCTGACCGGCGCACCCACGGGTGCGGCGATCGACGGGAGCACGGGCGTGTTCACGTGGACACCGACGGAAGCCCAGGGCCCGAGCGTGCACACGTTCGATGTCCAGGTCAGCGACGGCGTCGCCACGACGACCGCCGCCATCTCCATCACGGTGACCGAGGCCAACGTGGCACCGGTGTTGGCCAACGTGCCGGCCACTGCGAGCATCCCCGAGTTGGCCCCGTACACGTTCACGGCGACCGCGACCGACGCCGACGATCCGGCGCAGACACTGACGTTTTCGCTGCTGGCCGCTCCCGCGGGCGCGAGCATCGGCGCGGGCAGCGGTGTCTTCGCCTGGACCCCGACAGAGGCGCAGGGGCCGGGCCCGTTCACGTTCAAGGTGCGAGCCTCGGACGGCGTGGCGAACACCGACGCGGACATCACGCTGACCGTGACCGAGGTGAACGTGGCGCCGGTGTTGGCGAACGTGCCGGCGACGGCGAGCATCGCCGAGCTGGCCCCCTACACGTTCACGGCCACCGCGACGGACGCGGACTCGCCCGTGCAGACGCTGACGTTCTCGCTGGTGGGAGCACCCCCCGGCGCGACGATCAACGGCTCGACGGGCGTGTTCGCCTGGACGCCCACGGAGGTCCAGGGCCCCGGGTCGTACCCGTTCACCGTGAG
>CAZPUJ010000383.1:0-4742 GCA_964589725.1 uncultured Planctomycetaceae bacterium | reverse complement strand
GAGACCGGGCAGCGGTCGTTCCAGTTCATGCAGGGCCCAATCTTCACGAACATCCTGCTGGCGGACGAGATCAACCGCACACCGCCGAAGACTCAGGCGGCGTTACTGGAGGCGATGCAAGAGCGGCACGTGACCGTCGGTAGCAATACCTATTTGCTCCCCGCGCCGTTCTTCGTGCTGGCGACACAAAACCCGATCGAGCAAGAAGGAACATACCCGTTGCCCGAAGCGCAGCTCGACCGGTTCATGTTCAACGTCGTCGTGGCGTATCCCAACGCCGCCGAAGAGCTGCGGATCCTGAAGCAGACAACCGGCGGCGAGCAGCCACAGCTTGTGCCGGCCTTGTCCGGCCGGCAGATACTGGCCCTACAAGAAGTCGTGCGCAAGGTGCCGGTCGCCGAACATGTTTTCATTTACGCTCGTGACTTGGTCCGTGCGACTCGCCCGAACGAACCCGACGCGCCCGACTTCGTGAAGAAGTACATCGCCTGGGGAGCTGGCCCGCGCGCGGGACAGTACTTAATCCTGGGCGCGAAGGCGCGAGCGATTCTGGAAGGCCGCTTCCACGTCAGCCCCGAAGACATCAAGGCGGTCGCTCATCCGGTGCTGCGGCATCGCATCGTCACGACGTTTCAAGCTCACAGCGAACGAATCGCGTCCGACCGCGTGGTCGACATGCTGCTCGAGAAGATTCCCGGCGAAGTGCAGCAACGCGCGGCGAAGCTGGCAGGGAAGTGATGCGCTGTCACTCAGCCCCGGAAGGGGCGAAAGGTAATAGCCCACGGCGTAAGCCGTGGGTTTGCGACCACCCGAAACGGCAAAGCCCCGGAGGGGCGACAGAGTTCTTGCCTTCGATTCTTTCGCCCTGGGCTACTACCTTCCGCCCCTCGCGGGGCTAAAAAAAGCCCAACTTCAAAAAGCGTGAGCGAGGGCGAAGTGAATCACTCGCTCACGCTTCGGGTCAGTGTCTCAACAAGCATTCGAACCCTTTTCAATGTGGAGCGATACTCAGGGTTCTTCCCTCGGTTTCGGCACATAGAACTGCGACAGGTCGATGCCGCCTTTGAGTTCCGCCTGCACGATCTTCATCGACTGCTCGATTTGTTGCAGGCGTTGCTCGAGCGCGGGTGGCAGGGCGGGCTGATCGGACTTCTGTTTGATGCGTGGCACGGTGGGATAGCCGAGCTGCCTCTGTAAGGCCGCGAACATGTACAGCGGGTCTTTCTTGCGGTGAGCTTTCGCGATGCGTCCCTCGCGCGTGCCGAACAGCAACGGCTGTGAGGCGGTGAAATTCGCATCCTGGCTCTGGCGGCGACGGTCATCGACGAAATGTTCCGACCGGATGTAAATCAAATCGGCGAAGTCGGCCATGCCCAGCTCGCGGCGCACGACTTGGAACCAGTCGCGCCAGTTCTGGTCGTACAACGGATCGCCGGAGATCGCCGTGAAGCCGTCGGAATAGCCCAAACGGTTTCGCGCCAGGCACTCGAACTGATAGATGAACAGTCCTTGCGGAGTCGCATTGCCCGCGCGGTAATCGGCTTCTCGTTGCAGTATTTCCAGCGCCATGAACTGATCGAACCGTGAGCGACTTTCTTCCTCGGCCTGGCGCATGATGAATGCTTGAAACGGCGCGAAGTAATGCTCGATGCGCGTCATCGCGTCGCTGATCCGGCCTTTCAGTAAGATTTCGCTGCGCAGAAAGTCGATCGCCAGCGGCAGTTTGGTCGTGCTCAGGATTTCTTCCTGGACAGTGGCCAAGATTTCTTGCGAAGAGATGTTGTCTCGCAGGCGATCAGCGAAGACGCGAAAGAAGTGCGCCTGTTCGATGTATTCTTCTCGGTCTAGTAGCGGAGTCGGCATGAGATTCCCAGAGACCAGTTCGGCAAGTCGATGCCGCGTCGGAAGAATGGCCCGTGGCACGACTGGCACTCTAAACCGATCACGGGGTTTCGCAAAGTCGATGTCAAATAGTAGTTGCTTGCGAAAACGAGATAGCTGGCAAGACTGCGAAAGCCAACGTCTCTTGGTTTGGCCGCTCATTGACTGATTCCGCCCAGCATGACCGTTTCATATTCTTTTCACCTCCCGGCGTGACACAGTCTGGCACCAACCTCGTGGTGATTCGCGCGCAACCGAGGCGGTCCCGACTTTATCGACGCACGCATCAACTCCAGTCTGGAAAACACGAGAAGCCCGCTGCCATCGGGTTCAGTGAGTTTCGCGGCCGGCGAGACGTCAAAGACGATCACGGTCTACGTGCAAAGTGATCTCCTTGGCGAAGTCGACGAAGGCTTGCAGGTGACGCTCTCGAACCCGTCGGAAGCGGACTTGGAATCAGCCTCGGCAGCGACTCACTGCGCGGTGGCGATTGCACCGACTGGTTGCTCGGCGAAGCATGACAATGCCGCCACATCCGCTCGCGACAACGTTTGACCAACCGTTGATCCTTCAGTCGAATTGCGATAGTAGTGCGGGAGCCTGCCAACCACTGGGATAAATCCGGTAGGGCCGTTTGATTGAAGACGAGCATGACCGCCATGATGCCGTCCGTCGAATGAATAAGGATCAATGCTCATGCCCGAATCGCAACCGCATCCAATGCCCGTTGTATCGACTTCGCTCTACGAACGCCTGGGCGGTGTGTACTCCATCGCCGCCGTGGTTGATGACTTCATCAACCGCATCATGGACGACCCGCGTTTGAATGCGAATCCGAAGGTCGACGAAGCTCATCACCGCGTCTCTCGCTCGGGTTTCAAGTACCTCGTCACCGAGATGGTCTGCTGGGCCAGCGGTGGCCCGCAAAAGTACACGGGCAAGTCGATGTTCGACTCGCACCAGCATCTCGACATCACCGAGGCCGAGTGGCAAGTCTTTCTTGGCGACTTCCAACAAACGCTGGACCGGTTTCAAGTCCCCGCTACGGAACAACGAGAATTGTTCGCCATCGTCGACAGCACCAAGCAAGACATCGTGTTACCGGGGAGAGCAACCGATGGGAACTGATCCAGAACTCACTCGACGCGAGATTCTGTTGGCAACAGCCGCGACGGCGACAAGCGTCGTGACATCCGAGTCCGCTGAATCGACGAACACGGCACCGCCCGGCAGACTGTTTCGCATCGGCGTGGTCTCGGCCGCCATTCGAGGCAAGCCGCAGCCGAGGAATGGGCACACCTGGCACTTCGCGCAGTACTTGCATCCGACGGCGAACCTGGACGTGATTCAGAAGATGGTCGATCCGGGCTCGGCGGAGATGTTTCGCAAGTACAATCGCAATCCGAAATTCAAGTTTGACCAATTGCCGTTCCCCGACACGAAGATCACTCACTACTACGACGCCGATCCGCAAGTCGCCGTCGCGTTCACCGAGGCCTTTCCTGGCGTACTGGTGGCGAAGTCGCTCGACGAAATGGTCGAGCAAGTCGACGCCATCTGGATGGGCGATGCGTCTGGCTTTGGCGAGGACCACTTCGATCTCGTGGCTCCGGGCCTGCGCAAAGGATTACCGACGTTCTGCGACAAGCCGATCGGTGGCTCGGTCGCGGGTACGCGCCAGATTCTGGAGTTCGCTCGGCAGCACAATGCGCCGATCATGTCGTCGAGCCTGTTCCGTCATCAATTCGGCACCGAAGCGGCCGTGCGCAAACGCGACTCCGGCGAGTTTGGAGCAATCCAATTCGTCATTGCGAGCGTGCAGGGAGGCTACCATCCTGACGGCTGGATGATCTACGGCCAGCATCCCGCCTGGACCGTGATAACGCTGCTCGGCCCCGGCGTCGAAGCGGTCAGCATGTACGCTCGCGAAAACACCTGCCACGCGCTCGTCACGTACAAAGACCGCATGCCCGCCGAGATTTGGTTTGGCCGACCGTACGAGCAATTCGAGTACTGTCACACGTCTGTCTTTTTCCAAAAGAAGCGCTTTGAATACACGCCGTCGATCGAAGGCGATTACTGGTACGGCCACCACTATGAGATGTTCCGCCTGGCCGCCACATTTCGCGAGATGGTGCGAACGGGAAAGGAACCGATTCCTCACCAAGAGATTCTCGAAGTCACCGCCATCGTCCACGCGGCTGCGACGTCGCTCAAAGAGAAGAGTCGACTTGTTGACTTGGTGGAAGTGATGACTTGACGCAACGAGTCAGCGCAGTGTTTCCAAACATTTCCAAAGCAGTTCAAATAACAAAAAAACTCGGCCGGGGTTCGGCCGAGTTTCTTGGTTTAGCACTTATCAGGTTTGATCGGGAAGCTTGCTGGCCGCGGAGCCATCCTTGGCGCCTTACGTGCTCCGGCGGTGGGCTTCACCGACATCTGTAAATTACACGAGTTGCTTCTTGCGACCCACCAGAGTTCGAACTCGTTCCGCGAGAAGTGCCACGTCAAATGGCTTGCGGAACGTTTCGTTGAAGATCGTGCGGTCAAAACCGCTGGCGTTGTCTTCGTCGCTGAGCAGGCCAATCAAGACCGTCTCGGCGTACTCGGGATTCTTTCGCAGGTTCGCGGCGATCATCAGAGCGTCGCTACGTCCCATCGAGAAATCGACGACGACGCAGTCGGGATGCAGTGATTCCGCCTGGATCCCGGCCTCGAATCCGCTTTGAGCCGTTTCGAGCTTGAACTCTTCCGAGCTCATCATCTCGTTCAGGCTACCGCGGATCGCGTGGTCGGCACCGACAATCAAGACTTTGCCCATCGCTTCATCTTCGAGCTCGCCCAATGGCATTCCGTGTTCC
>CAZPUJ010000382.1:0-26875 GCA_964589725.1 uncultured Planctomycetaceae bacterium | reverse complement strand
CGATTGGGTGCCAGGGCACTTCCCGATGGACGCCCACTCGTTAGGTCGTTTTGACGGCACGTGCTGCTACGAGCACGCCGACCCGCGGCTCGGCGAGCACCCGGACTGGGGTACGTACATCTTCAATTACGGCCGCTTCGAAGTCCGCGACTTTCTCTTGTCGAGCGCCCGATTCTGGTTCGACGTCTATCACGTCGATGGCATCCGCGTGGATGCGGTCGCTTCGATGCTGTACCTCGATTACTCGCGCCGCGACGGTGAATGGATTCCGAACGTCTTCGGCGGCCGCGAGAACCTGGAAGCGATTCAATTCCTGAAAGACATGAACACGATTCTGCACGGCGAGTTTCCCGGCATCCTGACGATCGCCGAGGAATCAACCGCGTGGGGCGGAGTCTCGCGGCCGGTGTATTGCGGTGGTTTGGGCTTCAGCATGAAGTGGGACATGGGCTGGATGAACGACACGCTGCGTTATGCGCAGCACGATCCAATTCATCGCCAGCACCATCATGGCGAGCTGTCGTTCCGCATGGTCTATGCGTTCACGGAGAATTTCGTCTTGCCGCTGTCGCACGACGAAGTCGTGCATGGCAAGCGCGCCTTGCTGTCGCAGATGCCGGGAGACCACTGGCAGAAGTTCGCCAACCTGCGAATGCTCTTCGGTTATCAATACACGATGCCGGGCAAGAAGCTGCTGTTCATGGGGGGTGAATTCGGTCAGTGGCTGGAATGGAACTCCAACACGGAGCTCGATTGGGCGTTGTTCGGCCACGAGCGACACGACGGTTTGCGACGATTCGTCGGCGACCTGAACCGCGTGTATCGCGAGCAGCCGGCGTTGCACCAAGTCGATTTCGACTCGCCCGGCTTCGCCTGGATTCAATGCGACGACTGGCAGCAGAGCGTTTATGCCTACTCGCGATTCGCCAAGGACCGCAACGACTTCGTCATCGTCGTGCTGAACTTCACGCCGGTGCCGCGACACAACTACCGCATCGGTGTGCCCCAACCGGGCGAGTACACCGAGATTCTCAACAGCGACGCGAAGATCTACTGTGGCAGCAATATCGGCAACCAGGGACGAGTCGTCACGTCGAAGGTCGCCGCTCACGGACAGCCGCAAAGCTTGAAGCTGTCTCTCCCGCCACTCGGTATGGTGGTGCTGAAGCCGTACGTTTGATCGCAATGCATCCTGCCACTCATGTCCATGGATCGCGTTAACCAATTTCCGATTTGCAATTTGCAATTCTCAATTTGCAATGCTTGCGGTTTAGCCGCGTTAGCCAAACGGCAACTGCAAACTTATCCCTGATCTGCTTTCTGGCCGATGTGCTGACGAACTCCGTCAAATGTCGTGAAGACTTCGCCTCCAAATCGCGCGTCAGTCTTTAGTCGACGAGAGCAACTCCGTCACGTGAGTTACCAACTCGTCCCCAACATTTGACAATAACAGCAACATCAACTCCAAGATCATGCGTTTCGTCAACACGTGTTGACGAGTGCAAACGTGCCGTCGCTTTATGTCAACATGTCAACATTGCGCCAAAAAAGCGATTTTCTCGACGAATGTCGCCTTCGAGATTCCTTGAAGGTTCTCTACTTACTTCCGCTAATTGAGTTGCGCATTAAGACGCGACCGCCGGCGCAAAAAAGAACTCCGCGCCAGGCGTGTTTGGCATTCGGCTTGCTTCCTGCTGAGTCTTAATCCCCCACGGTCAACTTTAGTGATCGCTGTGGTTGGATTTGGGTTTGTCGTGTGGATCGTCCTCCACACAGCCCGTAATGCGTGTCAATCTCAATGGTAAAGGAAGTGTCACATGTCTCAGCTCATCAATCGCGCGAAGAAGTTTCTGGGCAAAGAGGAAGACGGAGCCACGATGGTCGAGTACGGCATCATGGTCGCTCTGATCGCCGTTGTGTGTATCGTTGCCGTGACGACGCTCGGTGAGGCGATCGAAACGGTGTTCACCGACATCAGCACTGCGCTCGGCCTCATCTAGTCTATGTCAGCCCGCAGAGACCTCTACACCGTTAACAACGAAAGTTGTTGCGGGCTGCGCGAATTTTTGCGGCTCGGCCGCGCTACGTAGTAGCCGAACTCGTCAAAGTTCGGCGCCTGAAGTCTCACAACTTCGGCTACCCAATCATCACTGCGGGCCAATCATCACTGCGGGTCTGCTTAGCGAGCATAGCTCACGCTGAGAGGAAATCCCCCTCCCATCTTGAAAAAAGATGGGAGGGGATTTCTTCGTTAATCGTGGAGCGCCGTTCCGAGTGATTTGCGATGACCTTCCAAAGGATCCAGGCATGCATGGAATTCCCTTGAATCAGGCAATGGCGATTCCGGTCGCCGTGGTGCTGACGGGGTGCTTTCTCGCGAACGTGACCGATGTCCGCGAGTTCAAGATCCGTAACACCCTGACGATGTCGCTCGTCGTCGCCGGGTTGGCCTTTCATGGCCTGCGGGGTGGCCTGTCTGGGCTCACAGGCAGCGCCTGCGGCTTAGCAGTCGGTTTCGCCCTCTTTTTCGTCCCCTATCTGATTGGGGCGATGGGAGGAGCGGATGTCAAATTGATGTCGGCGGTCGGCGCGTGGCTGGGAGCCGCGGCCGCCTACGAAATCGCGGTCGTCGGGTGCTTGGTGGCGGGGGTTTACAGCACGGTCGTGCTGATCCGCCAGAATCGGCTCTGGGATAGTTGGAACCCCATTCTCCGAGCCTGGCGCTGGCTGCGACGGATCGGCGGCCACTCGACGCTCGAGGATGAGCCGAAGTGCATCCGGGTCGAGGTGCAGCACCCCGACCGACGTCGCCGACTGATTCCATTCAGCCTGATGATTACGGTCGGCGTGCTGGTGCTTCTCGCCTCAGCGTTCTGGTCGGGGACAGCCAAGGCGGCGAAGATCAATGCCAGCACGAATTCCATTCAACAACGAGAATTGAAACTGGGGGAATGATGAATTTACGGACTCTATTGATCGTGGGGTTGGCGGTGCTGTTCGGAGTTTCCGCCGCAATCGGTGTCAGCCGGCGAATGCAGGCGAACGGTCCCGCGGTGGTCGCTGTCGAAATGGTGCCGATTGTCGTTGCTGCGGTCGAAATGCCGCGCGGGACGGCAGTCACCTCGGTCATGCTGACGACGGACGAATGGCCAAAAGACAAGCTCCCCGCGGGGGCGATCACATCGACTGAAGACGCGGTGGGATGCACCGTGACCATTCCGCTGTTAAAGGGAGAACCGCTCCTCGACCAGAAGATCGCCAAGGCGGGCTTCGGCAGAGGGGTCGCGCCGCTCGTGGCGAACGGGATGCGAGCCTTCACTGTGCAGACCCCGACGCTGACCTCCGGAGTCGGGGGGCTCGTCTTGCCGGGGAACAAAGTCGACGTGCTCTGGACCGCCACGACAAACAAGAACCGCAGTGACAATGACGAGACCGGCGGTGGCGCGACAGTAACGCTGCTCCAGAACATCGAGATCCTGGCCGCCGACCAGCAAATCGGGGAAGAGGACGCCCCGGTCGGCAAACAAGTCGCTGCAAACAAGGAACTCCGTTCCGTGACACTGCAGGTGACTGAGACGGACGCCAAGAAACTGAGTCTGGCCCAGCAGAAGGGGACGATCAATTTGGCGCTCCGAAACGGTGGCGATGCCGAGAGCGTCAACTCGCCGATCGTGACGCTCAACGACATCCGCTTCGCTCAGGGGCGTCCTCCCGAGCGGGACCAGGGGGTGCGAGCGATCCCGGCGCCGCCTGTGTCGCTGCGCGTGCGGATTCGGACGCTGCACGGGCGGCATCCGGGCCACGTGCAACTGGAACTCTTCGGCAAAGCGGTGATTCCAGAACCGCTGCCGCCGCCGGTACCGGAGCCGGGCGATGCAGTCGCAGGGGGATCTGTTTGGGATTCGAAGGGCGAATTGGCCGCGTCCGGCGGGAATTGACCGGTCTGGCCCCTCGTCGAACTCGCCAGAATTTCGGGCCAATCCACACCAACTGCTCCCAAAGTCTGAAGAGTTTAGGTACCGGTTCCACCGGGTGAGGTATATCTCGTCATGAGAATTATGGTTGCCAGCGACATCGCGCCGATATCGGCCGCCGTGCAAAACGTGCTGCACAACAACGGCTGCCCGGCTGACGGCTTGGTCGGGGTGTTCCCTTTGCGCGAAGCGGAGGAGCGCGCCGTTCAACACCGGCCGGACGCGATACTGTTGTTTTTGTCCCCCGACCCCGAGCAGTGCTTGGCGGTGTTGCGGGATATGACCGACACGTTCCCCTGCCGCGTGATCTGCATCGGCCCGGGCTCCGACGCCAAACTGATCCTGCGCACTTTGCACGAAGGGGCCTACATCTACATCAACGATGAGCAAATCGAAGCCGAGCTCAAGACGGCCTTGAGCAAACTGCGGCTCGAAGCGCCGTTGCCGGTGCGGCACGGACGTGTGATCACCGTGCTGGGAACGGCCGGTGGAAGCGGCGCGAGTACCGTGGCGGTGAACGTCGCCGCACTCCTGGCGCGGAAGTACGGGGAGTGCGGGCTGGTCGATCTCAACCTCGAGGGGGGGGACTTGGCGACACTCTTGGGGGTCGAGCCGGTGCATACGGTGGCCGACTTCTGCCGCAATGCCTCGCGGATGGACCCCACGATGTTCCAGCAGTGCCTGGTTCCGCATGCCAGCGGGGTCCGCCTCCTGGCCCCTCCCGGCGAGTACGAGGACATCGCTCACGTCACACCGCGCGGGGTACGCAAGGCGCTGTCGATGGCGCGGACCTTGTTCCAGTTCGTCGTCATCGACCTGCACCACGCGGCGCATCCCGCCCATGCGCAGGCGCTTTTTCAATCGGACATCATCCTGCTCGTGTTGCGACTCGATTTCACGTCTCTGCGGCAGACGGGACGGATTCTTCAGCACCTGGACCGATTGGGGATCTCGCGGGACAGCGTGCAACTGGTGGCCAACCGCTGCTACCAGCGGCGTGAGCTCCCCGCAGCCGAATTGGAAAAGGCGCTCGGGATGAAAATCGGGCATTTCATTCCCGACGATTCGTCGAGCATGAATCTAGCGAGCAACAAGGGAATCCCAATCGTGCTGGAAAGCCCGCGATCGAAGCCGTCGCGATGCTTGGTCAAGCTGGCGGTCAGCGTGAACGGGCTGGCACCTGCGTAGCGGTCGGCCAAACTGGAAATGATCGACACAAGGAGATAATGACAACCATGGCACTCTGGTCCTCCAAGACGGCGCACACCAACAGTCAAACGACCGCGGCGAAAGTGCCGGCCTCACCGGCTGCCGTTGCCCCGCCACCAGCGGCCGCCGCCGAGCCGGCCGCCGCCAAGCCAGCCGCTCCCGAGCCGGCCGCCGCCACACCGGCCACTCCCGAACCGGCCGCTGCCGAGCCAGTGGTCGATCCGCAGCGAGTTCTCTTCCAACGGATCAAGGCGGAGGTGCATCGGCAGGTCGTCTCGCGCATGGACCTGTCGACGATCGGCACGATGGCCGAAACTGATCTGCGGATGCAACTCCGCAGCGAAGCCGAGTTGCTCCTCAGCCGCCGACGAGATCTCTTGAACTTGGCCGAACGCGAGCGGCTAATCAACGAGGTGATCGACGAGGCGTTCGGCTTGGGGCCGCTGGAGCCATTGTTCCGAGATGAAACGATTTCCGACATCCTCATCAACGGCCCCAAGACGGTGTACATCGAGCGCAACGGCCGCCTGGAGCGGACCGACGTCACATTCTCCAGCGATGCCCACCTGCTCAAGATCGTCCAGCGAATCGTGGGGGCGGTGGGACGCCGCGTGGATGAAACCACCCCCTTGGTCGACGGCCGACTGGCGGACGGCAGCCGGCTCAACGCCATCATATCGCCCCTGGCGCTGGATGGCACGCTGGTTTCCATCCGCCGTTTCGGTAGCAAGCCACTCGGTCCCGACGACCTCATCAAGAAACACTCATTGACGCCGGAGATGATGCGATTCCTGGCGGCGTGCGTCGAAGGGCGGCTCAACATTTTGGTGTCAGGAGGGACCGGCAGCGGTAAGACGACATTGCTCAACATTCTCTCGGGCTTCATTCCACACAACGAGCGGGTGGCGACGATTGAGGACGCCGCCGAGTTGCAACTCCAGCAACCGCACCTGGCCCGCATGGAGACCCGCCCCGCCAGCGTCGAAGGAACAGGGCAGGTCACGACCCGCGATCTGGTCCGCAACGCGCTGCGGATGCGGCCCGACCGAATTGTGGTCGGCGAGTGTCGCGGCACCGAAGCGCTTGACATGCTGCAGGCGATGAACACCGGACACGACGGAAGCTTGACGACGATCCATGCCAATACCACGCGCGACGCGATCAGCCGCCTGGAAATGATGGTGGGGATGGCAGGGTTCGACCTGCCGATGTGGACAATCCGGCGACAGATCGCTTCGGCGATCAACATCGTCGTGCAGGCCGCGCGTCTCACGGGCGGGCCGCGGAAAGTGATGAAAATCTCGGAGATCACCGGGATGGAAGGGGACGTGATCAGCATGCACGACATTTTCGCGTTCAAGCAGACGGGGCTCGACGAGCAGCGGCGAGCGCAAGGGTACTTTTACGCCACGGGGATCCGGCCGACTTGCATCGAGCGGCTGGAGACATCAGGGGTCAGCATGCCCCCCGAGTTGTTCGAGGAACGCAAAATTTAACGTCGTGTTGTGAAGTGTCAAAAAGAGGTGCCAGATGTTGGACGTGATCACGATCGGACTGACGTTCTTGACCGGTTTTACGATCGTCTACGGGATCAACCTGGTCGTCTCGGACCTGTTCCAGCGTGACAGGCTGGAGCTGAGTAACCGGATGCAAGAAGAGTTGCGGATGCGGCAGCGGGAAGCGGCCCGCAGCTCGCCACTCCTGCATAAGAATCTGAGCGAGCTGGCGGAAGAGGCGTGGGACGAGACGGGGGGCGAATCCAGGAGCCTGCGCGAGCGATTGCGCGAATTGACTGAACAATCGGGACTCGATCTGTCGCCCCACCGATTGCTGGTGATCGCCGGCGGAATGGGGGGCTTCGTCGGTCTGCTCGCGGCGCTGGCCACGCACAGTGGTCTGGTGGGTGTCGCAGCCAGCCTGGTGGCGGCGGCGTTGCCGATCCTGTATGTGCAGTGGAAGAAGAATCAGCGGGCAGACCGGCTGCGGGCGCAATTGTCCGACGCGTTCGACCTGATGGCGCGTGTGCTGAAGGCCGGGCAGACGATGTCGCAGTCGATTCAGTCGGTGTCGATCGAGTTCAAGCCCCCCATCGCGCAGGAGTTCGGCTACTGCTTCGAGCAACAGAACCTGGGGCTTTCCCCCGACTTCGCGCTCCGCGACCTGGCTCGGCGGACGGGGTTGGTGGAGATGAAAGTGTTCGTCCTGGCAATGCTCATTAATCGGCAGACCGGAGGGAGTCTGGTCGGTCTGTTGGAGAAGCTGGCGACCATCGTCCGGGACCGCTACCGGATCAGGGCCAAGATCAAAGGGCTGACCGCTGAAGGCCGACTTCAGGCGATCATCCTGCTGGCCCTCCCGTTCATGATTTACGGGGCCATGCTGGTCGTGAACCGCGAGTACGCCCTCAAGCTGTGGGACCATCCCGTGCTCCCGATCGGCTCTTTTGTCTCGATGACGATTGGCGCGCTGTTGATTCACAAGATCATTAATTTCGACTTCTGAAAAGAGACGGGCAATGGACGGGAATTTGGTGATACTTCTGGCGGTCGGCAGCCTGATTCTGCTGATCGCGCTCGTCGCGACCCGGCAAAAGAGCGAGGTCGAAGCGCGGCTGGAAGATGCGGCCTTCGGCAAGCGCTCGGCTGCTAAGCCGGAGGAAGAGCTGCTCGCGGAAGTTCCCGCCTTCGGCCTGTTCAAGATGCTGATGCCGTCGAACCAGCAGGGAAGGAGGCAGGTCGGCGACCGACTGGTCCAGGCGGGTCTGTACAAGCGGAACTCGTATGGCGCCTATATCGTGACCAAAGGGATGTTGGTCTTGGTGCCCGTCGTGATGGGCTTTTTCTTGGGCAGCACCGGCATGGTCGCACCCAAGAATGGTCTGATTCTGGGGGGGATCGTCTCGCTGTTCGGGATGATTCTGCCGAGCTTCTGGTTGGATAAGCAACTGAAGGCGCGGCAGATGTCGCTGCGGCGGGCTCTTCCCGATGCGCTCGACGTGATCGTCATCTGTCTGGAAGGGGGCCTCAGCTTACCGGCCGCGTTTTCCAAGGTGACGAGCGATCTGCGCACCGTCCATCCGATGTTGGCCGCGGAGATGGCGATCGTCCTGCGTGAGATTCAGATGGGGCGTACCACCGGCGAGGCGCTCAAGAATTTCGCGATGCGTTTTGACCTGGAGGAATTGCGGAGCATGGCGTCGGTCGTCTTGCAGGCCGAAAGGTTCGGTTCGAGCGTCGTCAAGGCACTCAGCGTTCACTCCGATTCGCTCCGCGAACGACGCATGCATGTGGCGGAAGAGCTGGCCCAGAAGGCGTCGATCAAGATCCTGTTCCCAACGCTGTTTTTTATCTTTCCGACGATATTCATCGTGCTGCTGGGGCCCGCCGCATTCGACATGGTCGACGTCATGATGAAAATGACCAAGCGTTCAAGTTCAGGAGCTAAAGCGGGGGCGAAGTGACCCGTGCTGTTCGACACTAACCCGAAGCGTAAGCGAGGGCGAGACGTGACGACGCCCTCGCTTACGCTTCGGGTGAGTGTGGAGCTATGAATAATCCGGGCTAACGTTCACCAGTCGTAATACTTTTATGGCGAGGAATGGGCAGATGCGGGCGACGACAAGAAAAACGACGAAGAGGCGCGCGGCGGATGAGCGACGCCGCGGGGTGGCGGCCATCGAACTGACGTTGATCCTGCCGCTCTTCCTGTTGCTGGTGCTTGGCGCCGTCGACTTCGGGCGGTTCGCCTCGCGCTCGATGGCCGTCACCAATGGCTCCCGCGCGGGGGCCGGTTTTGCGATGATGAACCCCTACACGACGACCTCACAGTCGGTCTGGACCACCAAGATGAAGCAGGCCGTCGTCGACGAGATGCAGTCGATGTTCGACTCGCGTTTCGACGAGTCGAACCTCACCGTGACATCGGTCAAGACGAATGAGTCGGGCAGCTACTGGCGGGTCAAGGTGACCGTCGTCTTTCCCTTTCAAACCGTAATGACCTGGCCGGGGATCCCGCACACGATCAACGTCAGGCGGTCGACCGAAATGCGAGGCATTCGATGAAAGCGTCACGGGCTGGCCGCCGAACGAACCGATGGTACCCGCCGGGCGGGCGCGGCCAAGTGCCGGGCGCTTGGCCGAATGTCCGCCGACGGGGAGCGACCATGGTCGAGACGGCCGTTGTGCTGACCCTGTTTCTGACGTTGATCTTCGGCATGATCGAACTGTCGATCGCCAATCTGCACGAGCACATCGTGAACCAGGGCGCGCGCCAGGCGGCTCGGATTGCCATCGTTCACGGGACGCTGGCTCCGCCCAAATTGACGGAATGGAGCCCGAGCACGTTCACCACATCGGGTTCGCCCGACTTCACTTATTCCATCGCTGGAACTGATACGGGGGACGTGGGGAGCACGATTCAGCCGTATCTCACCGGCCTAGACCTCGCCAACACGACTGTGACCTTGCAGTGGCTCGACGGGGATGCAAAAACGGGAAGCCGAGTCCGGGTGCGAGTCGTTACGGCGCACCAGCCGTTTCTGACGTTCCCCTTCTCGACGGGCTGGACGTTGGCAGGTGAGTCCACGATGCAGATTGCGCACTGACGTTTTCAATTCACGAGGGGGCAGAACTGTGCAAACGAGAAAGTGCAGACGAAGTGGCGGCGGCAGCGTGCCAAAGGGGTCGCGGCGTGGACGGCGCGGGACGGTGCTCGTGCTGTTCGTCCTCTTGTTGGCGGTCATGGTCGGCTTGCTGGGACTGGTGATCGACACCGGCCGGATGATGGCCTCGCACCGCCAGGCCCAGAACGCCGCGGACGCGGCGGCGCTCGCCGGGGCTTTCGATTTGATGCGGGGAAAAACGGCCGGCCAGGCGGAAACATCGGCCGCGACGTTCGTCCAGACATACAACGGCATGAGCACGGCGGCAGGCCCCTTTCTGCACATTCCGCCGACGACGGGGGCCTTTGCGGGAGAGGCTAACACCGTGGAAGCGATCGTGAACTATCCGATGAACACCTTGTTCGTTCACGTTCTCGGTGGTTCGCAGTCACAAATGATCCAGGCCCGTGCCGTCGCCCGGTTTGAAAACGTGGCCTCCGGCGAAGGGGCGATCGTCCTCGATCCATCGGCGGTCCCGGGCATCGCCGTCGGCGGCAACGGCACGCTGCGCACGATCGGCGACATCATCGTCAATTCGGCGGGTGGGGGGGTCGATGAGAACAACGTGCCGGTCAACAACGGCAATAACGGCGTGGCCGCCGACGGCGGCACTTCGAGCAATTCCACGAACGGCGTTTACGCCACCAATATCATGGTCGTCGGGGGGGTCAACAACCCAGCCTTGTTCAAGAACGTTGATCCCTTGAATCCCGACAGCCCCCTGCACGCGAAACAGCTTCCCGGTCCCGATCCGTTGGCATACCTCCCCACTCCGTACGTCGGGAACGGCGTGATCAATGCGACGTACGGGAAGGTCGCGGTGGGAAACGGCGACAATGTGACGCTCAACCCCGGCATCTATCAGCAACTTAAGATCACCGGCGGAACAGCGGTGCTCAATCCGGGGATTTACGTCATCTCGGCGAGCAACACCAACGGGATGCAGATCACCGGCGGCAACGTGACGGCGAAGGGAATCATGTTCTATAACACGGGATCTAATTACGACCCCAACAGCGGCGCGCCCGACAACACCGATTCGCCCGACCCGCTCAGCCTCACTCCCCCGCCCGGTGCCAACCAACAATCTGGCGTCCAATATGGAGACATCACCATCAACGCCGGAATGCAGATGTCGCCGATCAACGTCGCCGACCCGACGCTGAATTATACCTCGGCGCAACGCGCGGCGCTCAAGACGTTCGACGGCATGCTGTTCTTCCAGCGGCGGAAGAACCCCGTGGGGGCTTCGATCCAGGGGAACAGCAGCACGGGCAAGTTGACCGGCACGATCTATGCCAAATGGGCCAAGTTTCAGATCTCAGGGAGCGGCACTTATGACGCGCAGTTCGTGGTCGGCAGCATGGCGCTCACAGGTGGCGGCATTGTGACGCTCCAATACAGCGGCACAAATGAAGCCAAGGCGCCACAAGTGTTTCTGGTGCATTGAAGCTGACGCTGCGGCCTGCGATCGTAACATCACTCTTGCGCCACGTGGCACAAGACACAACTGGCGGTCAATGACTGACGGTTGATGCGATGGTCGTCCGCCCGATACGGCGTCAACTCGCTGTGGCAATGCCGACAGTCGATCCCGCGGTCTTCGGATGCGCGGTGAACTTTGTCGAAGTGCCAATAACCCGTGCGGGCTGGCGACAACAACTTCTGAAGATCGTGGCATGCCGCGCAACGAGACTCGCTTGCTGCCGCGGGCTGAGGATAAACGTCGAGTTCTTTCAACAGAGATCGCGCCGCCACGCGGCCGGTGACGATACACGGACCCAAAAAGGTTCCTTCCAGCGCCGCCTTTCCGTTGATGCCTGCCAGGCCGGTCAACTCACCGACGGCGTACAGGCCGGGGATTGCCTGCTTCCGCTTGTCGAGCACGCGAGTCTGCAAGTCGATGGCCACGCCGCCCATGCTCTTGCGAGTCAACGGAAACGTCTGCATGGCGTAAAACGGCGGCGTCGCGATCTTGGGCGACGCCTTGTTGGAAAACGCCGGCTTGCCTGGGCCGAAGCGGCCAAAGTCCTGGTCCTCGCCTTGCTCCACCAACTCGTTGTAGCGTGCCACGGTTGCGACCAAGTTCTTCACCGGTAGGCCGGCCTGTTCCGCCAACTGTTCGAGGGTCTCGGCTGTTTTCACCAAGTCTGGGTTTTGCAGGATGAGTTTGTCGACCTTCTTGAAGTCACCCCAATCCGAGCCGGAGACGCTGAAGAACGGTTTCCCGACTTCATCAAAGATGCACCAGACGGTCGCTTGCTTTTGCTTGAGCAGAACCGGCATGACTTCCTTCGCCCAACCGTGGAAGTTGGCGAATCGCTGGCCCTCGGCATTCACCAAAATGCCGTACAAGTTCGTCGCATTCAGCCCGCGGTTGCTGCCGGGATAACGCGGGTCGGGCAGACCGGTGAAGTAATTCCATTGGTAGTCCATGTGGACGAGGTCGCCACCGACGGCTTGAGCCATTTGATGTCCGAGTCCGATGGAATTTCTGCCGGAGCCAGCCAGGATACGTTCCGGAAAGCGAAACTCCGCTGGCCAGAATTCGCGGACCATGTCGAGATTGCTCTGAAAGCCGCCCGTCGCCAGAACAACGGCCTTGCCTGACAACTCGCGTTCGACGCCGGTCCGCATGTCGCGAACCAACACGCCGACGACTCGGCCGTCGTCCGTCAGCAACTGCTCGACTTTTGTGTTCCAGGCAAAGTCGATGTGGCCCAGTTCCAGGCAAGCCCGATAGATCGGCGTGACCAGCCCAATGCCGCGTCCCACCGGCTGATGCTCGCGCGCAACCGAGTTTCCGGACGAGGCCAACACTTCCGAAAAGCGCACGCCCAATTCGGTCAGCCAGTCGTAAATGTCGCGGCGCGAGTGATCGACGTAATAACGCACCCAGTCCGTGTCTGGGTCTTCGCCCCAGCGATGAAAGTCCTGAAAAGCCAAGTCCGGAGAGTCTTCGATGCCGGCCAGCGTCTGTGCCGGCGTCGCCACAATGCTCACACTCCCCTGCGACATGACCGCATGTCCGCCGAACACAGATGACATGTCAATCACGGTGACCTTCGCCCCGCCGCGTCCGAGATCGAGCGCCGCCGACAACCCGGAAATTCCAGCACCGACGATGATCACGTCAGGGGAATTGCGGGACGGCGTTGGTGGCGACCGGTCATTCGGAGGTTCGGGCTTCGATGGTTTTGACTGGCCCGCCTTGGTGATGGCGTCCGACTTCATCGCCGGGGAGCAGCCGCTCATATGCACGCAAACGACCAATGACCCGACGGCCAGAAAGCCTCGCAGCCAACGGATCAGATTCAGAGGTCGCTTGAGTCGAGCATCCATCAGTGCGAGTATTCTGTGTCCGGCGAGACTTGGTATGTCAACGTTCGATGGTCATCTTCGCATTGCCGTGCGTTGACGGGTAGTAAACCACGATCAACGGATTTGCGGTGATGGGACTTCGAGGTCGCGTTCTCGGGAGAAAAGGTCTTGGCAACACACATCACCGCGAGGCTGATCGCAGCGCTGACGTTGGCTTTCCTGGTCGTGATCGGATCACAACGCATCGCGACGGCTGACTTGCCGAGAGTCGGCATCGAGAAGCGAGTCGCGTGGACCACCTCGCGAATCACGGGGTCGCCCGAGGCACCGCTCCCTTACCTGACTGAACGCGCCTTTCCGGCGATCAAGTTCACCAATTGTCTCGATCTCACCAAAGCACCGGGCAGCAACCGTCTGTTCGTCGTCGAACAGGCGGGCAAGATCTTCTCGTTTCCAAACAAGGCCGACGTGAAGGAGGCTGACCTGGTGGTTGACCTCGCCAAAGAGATTGCAGGAATGCAAGCAGTCTACGCGCTCGCGTTTCATCCCGAGTTCCCGAAGAACCGGTACTGCTACGTTTGCTATATCACGAAACCGAATCTCGAAGATGGAACGCACATCGCGCGGTTTCGTGTTTCGGACACCGACCCGCCGACCATCGACGTGATCAGTGAAACGACGGTCATCACCTGGCTCTCCGGCGGTCATAACGGCTGTTGTTTGAAGTTTGGACTCGACGGCTGTCTGTATATCTCCACGGGAGACGGCTCCGGGCCGAACCCGCCGGACTCGCGGAGAGCCGGCCAGGACGTCAGCAACTTGCTGTCGTGCATTCTGCGAATCGACGTCGATCACGCCGACGACGGAAAGAACTACCGCATTCCGGCCGACAATCCGTTCGTCGATTTGCAAGGCGCGCGCGGCGAGATTTGGGCGTACGGTTTTCGCAACCCGTGGCGGATGAGCATTGATCGCCAGACAGGCGATCTGTGGGTCGGCGATGTGGGCTGGGAGTTGTGGGAAATGCTCGACCGCGTCGAGCGCGGCGGCAACTACGGATGGAGCGTGATGGAAGGCCGGCAATCGACCAACCCGGAATGGCCTCGCGGACCGACTCCCATCCTGTCGCCGACGATCGATGTTCCGCACTCCGAGTCCTCGTCCATCACCGACGGGCTGACGTATTACGGCTCGCGACTGAAGGAACTTCACGGACATCACATCTACGGAGACTACGACACCGGCAAGATCTGGGGCTTTCGCTACGACAAGGGACAAATCGTTGATCACCGCGAACTCGCCGACACCACGCACCGAATCGTGGGGTTTGGCGATGACAACGACGGAGACTTTTATCTGCTCGATCACACGGCCGGGACGATTCACCGGCTCGTGCCGAACCCAAAGCCCGATCAGAGCGCGATGTTTCCTCGAAAGCTGAGCGAGACCGGCCTGTTCTCATCGGTCACCACACAACGTCTGGCACCCGGGGTCATTCCGTACTCAATCAACGCGGAACCGTGGGCGGATCACGCCGTCGCCGCACGACTGGTCGCCATTCCCAACGAACTTTCGATTCCAGACTTTTTCGCGACCAAAGCCCTGGGTGTCACGGCAACCTTTCCGAAAGACGCCGTGTTCGCCAAGACGCTGTCGCTCGAAATGCAGCACGGCCAGCCGTCCAGCCGCCGCCGAATCGAAACGCAACTGTTGCACTTCGATGGCATCGACTGGCAGACCTACACCTATCAATGGAACGACGATCAATCCGACGCCGTGCTGCTCGCCACCGCCGGCGCGGAGCGGAGCTTCGACATCGTTGACGCCGATGCTCCCGGTAGAAAACGCCAACAGACGTGGCGATTCTCCGGTCGAGCCGAATGTCAGCGCTGCCACAACAAGTGGTCCGGGTCAGCGCTCGGCTTCATCGCGGCTCAATTGAACAAAGATCACGACTACGGCGGCGCGTCGACCTCGCAGCTCGACACGTTGGCACACATCAAAATCTTCGAGCAACCGCCGCCGCCCGAGAAGCGGCCGCAACTCGCCAATCCACGCGATCCGTCCGCCGATCAAGACAGCCGAGCCCGTGCCTATTTGCATGCGAATTGTTCTCACTGCCACCAGCAACATGCCGGAGGCGCGGTCCTCTCGATGATGCACTTCGACTTGCCGTTGGCAAAGACGAACATGCTCGGAGCGCGCCCGTCGCAAGGGACGTTTGGTATCCACGCCGCGCAAGTCATCGCCCCCGGCGATCCGTTTCGCTCGGTGCTGTGGTATCGCATGGCGAAGCTGGGCGGGGGCCGCATGCCGCACATCGGCTCGACGGAAGTTGATCGCGAAGGCGTCGAGTTGATCTATGACTGGGTGCGACAAATCCCACAAATAGCCGCCAAAGAAACCACCGGCAACGAAGCGGCAGTAAAGCTCCGCAAAGAAGAGGCGGCCGATCTCGATCGCCTGCGTGCGACGAAACAATCGACGGACCAAGCCGAACTCGTGGATCGCCTGTTGTCATCGACGAGCGCTGCCTTGCTGCTGTTGCGCTCGATGGATGACCGCACGCTCCCGCCCTCCGCGGCTTCTCTGGCCATTGCAAAAGCAACGGAACACAACGATGTCAGCATCCGCGATCTGTTCGAACGATTTCTCCCGGCCGAGAAACGCATCAAGCGGCTGGGCAGCGTCGTGCGGCCTGAACAGATCCTCGCGCTGTCGGGCGACCTGGCGCGAGGCCAGCGCGTCTTCTTCGAGAACGCCGGCGTCTCGTGCAAGAACTGTCACCGCATTCTAAAGGACGGCAAGGAAGTCGGACCGGAGCTGACAACGATCGGCAAGAAACTCACTCGCGCTCAACTGCTGGAGAGCATGCTCGAACCGTCGAAACTGATCGACCCCAAGTACGTGACTTACGTTGCCGAAACCGACGACGGTCGCTTGCAGACCGGCCTCTTGGTTACCATGGACGAAAACGAAGTTGTCCTCAAAGATGCCCAGGACAAATTGATCCGCATTTCGTCGAAACAAATTGAGCATCTCGTGCCACAGCGACAATCCTTGATGCCGGACCTGCTCCTCCGCGACATGTCCGCCCAGCAAGTTGCCGACCTGTTGGCGTACCTCAGCTCCCTCAAGTAACGCCATGATCTCGCCCGCGCGATGTCGAAAAAGTACAACGTGCCGCTCTTCGATACGATCGAGCGGATCGCCGCGAATTGAGTGTTCAGAGCCGAACGATCTGACTAGTAGCCGCGGATTGTTCGGCGGCCAGGCAGGCGGCCACCGCGGCGCGGGACTCCTCGGGGCGGATCACTATGGAGTAGGTCGTGGTCGGCGGATGCGGTAAAGGGCTTTGGTGCGGGCTTCAAGGCTGCTCCGAGCGTCGCCAGAAATCGTAAGCCCGAGATCAGCCGAGACAGGATCTGCATGCGTCCACCTTTCCAAAAAGAGGAGGATGAGGTTGCGACGAGAACGGCCTATTGGTGGGAGATGTGATCCTCTCGGATTCAGAGATGCGACCGTCCGCATCAGGAGGCCACCGGAAACTGCCAGATCCGCAAGGCGTTCTTTCCCAGCATCAATTCACGATCCGCGTCGCTGTAGAAGTCGCAGTACGTGTCCACGAATTCGAGTTCCTTATCCATCGGCAACTCCCACCGCGGACGCGGATAACCGGTACCCCACACCAGTTGCTTGCCACCGAACTCCTCGTAGATGGCCTTATAGAACGGCCATGTGTCCTCGTACGGGTAGCGCTTGAACTCCGACATCTCGTACGGTTCGGAGTTGCTGATCCACACCTGAGGAAATCGCTTCAACGGGAACATCTTGCGGAACTCCGGCCAGCAGTCTCGCGACTTCAAGTCGGGTTTGCCCGCATGATCCACGACGATCTTCACGCCCGGGAAACGGCCCGCCATGTCCTCGAGCATCGGCATCTGATGGGGCGCGATGTAGTAATTGAACACGGCGCCTAACTTCTCCGCTTCGCGCCACAACGGGTAATGCTCCTTGGAATTCAACCACGTCGATTTGGGATGATAGATCGGACTGAACCGCATCCCTTGAAATCCGTACTCCTTCACCCAGTAGCGGAGCTTATCGGCCACCTTGCGGTCCTCCGGGTCGAGCAGGCCATGCGCGACAAAGAGTTTCGGGTAGCTCTTCAGGCAATGGGCGATATACGAGTTGTCCCAGCCAAAGTAGCGCGGATTGATCAGCACCGCATAGCGGAGACCGAAATCGCGCATCTGTTCCACTTGGTTCTCGATCGGCGCTGCCATTTCCACCTTCAGATCCCGCCCCCTCTCCGGATGATTGAAGGGAAACTTCGGGTCGAGTGTCCAGACTTCCAAGTGTGTGTCGATGATCAGCCGTTTCTGTGGCGCCGCGACAGCGGTTGCAGTGGCGACAGTGGCGAGCGTGCTGATCAGCATCTGACGACGGTTGAGTTGTGTTGGTGTGCCCATTTCCTTCTCCGAATTCGATTGATTTCATTTGATGGTGACCAAATAGTCGTGACGAAGGTCCGAAGACTCGAACCATTCGTGAGGTCGTCGCCAAGCGATTCTCGCCTAGCCGTTTGCTCGTCACTGAGCGAAATGATACTGAGCGGAATGATATTGCAGCACACCAATGGCGGCGACGTATTCGGCTCTGTGAGCGTCCACTTCTCCGTCGCTAAATCGAACGTCCAAACGCACGGCTGGTTAGTTCTTCAATCTTTGGAGCCTGTAGCCCAAGCCCTTGTGGCTTGTGTGATGCGACTTCTGCTCTTTTCCAACGAATCCAAATCAAACCGGGCACAAAGGCCGGGACTACAGATTGCCCAGCACGACGGATTAGCCAGCCGTGGAGAGCCATTCGCCGGTGGTTGAGTGCAGCGATACCACTGGCTAATGGCTGCGAACTCTTTTGGGTTCAGACCAAGGTACCCAAGTGCCACGGCTCTGTACTGCAAACGATTGAAATCTTCGCGCCACGCAAAGATTTTGAGCCGACACACGAACCCGAAGCGTCAGCGAGGGCGGGCGTTTCACAAAGTTTGGATTGAAAAATCTCCGTAACTCGGAGCGCCCGCCCTCGCTGACGCTTCGGGTTAGTTTGGTTGCGGCTCCGCCGCCCCAAGAGCCTCCGTGGCACTCGAAAATCAGTCACGGATCGAGGACCATCACAAGGACTCGCCTTGGCGGAAACGGAATCGGAGTGACGGAAGGTGAAAGGAGTCGGCAGTCTTTTCCATGCCGTACGACGTCGCAGAAGACACTTCGAATCAAGCCATTGCGGGATGAAAGAGACTCTCGACCCCGTCACCAGAACAAGATTAAGAAAGAGCCAACCATGCGCCGTTCTTTGGTGATGACCTGCCTGACACTGCTGCTGCTGCCCACACTGCTGGTCCCGACGTTGGCCCTTTCGCAAACTGATGACCTCCGTCCTGTGCGGATCGCGAATCCGGTCAGCGGGCACATCCACCCGGCGGCGTGCTTCAGCCAGCAAGGGACGATTGTCGTCACCTACGGCCGCGTCAATCACCGCGACCTGCGGATCACACGCTCGACGGACGGTGGTAAGACGTGGGCGGAGCCTTCACCATTCGTGCATACGGTCAAGACGACGTATTATCCCGGCTCGCTCACGACACTCGCAGACGGCAGACTTTTGCACGCCTGGAATCGTTGGAGTGACGAGACCAATGAAACGGAACCGCGTTCCGTGCTCTACTCGCTCTCCGGCGACGACGGCCTGACCTGGAGCGAACCG
Source organism: uncultured Planctomycetaceae bacterium (assembly GCA_964589725.1). GTDB lineage: Bacteria > Planctomycetota > Planctomycetia > Planctomycetales > Planctomycetaceae > CAYSHJ01. Next base: position 7,945 of record CAZPUJ010000382.1, on the reverse strand, counting down.
AAACCGTTTCCGAGAACTCCCGAAGTGATGAGCGTCATTCGTCATCCTCTGGTTGAACTGTCCCCGAATCAATGGCTGATCTCGCTGAGCGATCGAACATTCGTCTTCAATCCCGTCACCGAGTCGAGCAAACCCTTTGGCGATGGTCGCCTGCACGGCCTGATCCCGATCGTGCGGACCCCGAAAGGAACGTTCATCAGCGGCGCGGGACTGCAATCGACCGACGAAGGCAAAACCTGGAACGAGATCGACAAGTTTCCCAACCTCAAGGAACAAGGCTGGCGACACGAACTGGTTGGCTTGTCGAATGGCTGGCTGCTAGCCTCGGAAATTCCCGGCCCGGGCACCGGTGGTGAGAAACTCCGCTACGTCATCTCGCGGGATGATGGCGTCACTTGGGATCACGTTTTTGAATACTACAATCCCGGTCGCCCAATCGGAGGTCGTGCCTGCCCACGCACCGTACAACTCGATGCCCAGACCATCGGCGTTGTGTTCTACGACGTTGAGCCCAATCAAGTCGGCGGCCCGGCCCTGTTCTTCCTGCGAATCCCGCTGGCAAGACTCGGACGCTAACCCGAATTGTACCGGAAGCGCGAAACCGAGGCTCCAAATCAACAGCAACACTGTTTCAGCGGCCTGGCCACCAGCGATTGAGCAACAGTGTCAGCCGAGTCACCTCTGACGGATGTTGCTCCGAGAGGTTGGTTTCTTCTTGTGGGTCGCGAGCGAGGTTGTACAGTTCGACGCGGCCGTTGGGGATTCGTTGTGGAGCGGGGACGATCAGCTTCCAGTGGTCGCTGACGAGCCAGCGATATTGCAAGCTCGACACGGGAACGTGGATGTCGACGGCATTGTGTTCATAGATTTCACCGAAGATCGTCGAGCGGTTCTTCAGGGCATGGTCATCAAGCAGATTGAGGCCCTGCATCTCAGCCGTCGGCTTTTGTCCCACAGCGCTGAGCAACGTGGGCGGCAAGTCGATCGAGAGGACCAGCGTGTCGGACGACCGCGGCGCGATGTGCCCTTTCCAGCGGAGAATGATCGGCGTGCGCAGGCCGCCGTCGTAGGGCGAGCGTTTCGACTTCGGGGCGTAACGGTCGGCGCTTGGGTCTTGAATCCAGCCGTTGTCGTGCAAATAAACGACGAGCGTGTTGTCGCTCAGCCCCAGGTTGTCGACGTGCGAGACCAACTCGCCGACGGTTTCGTCGAACCACTCGCACATCGCCCAGTACTTGGCCACGAATGGCGAGTCGGTCTTGTCGCGGTACTTAGCCAGCAACCGCTCCGGGGGATTGTGGGGTGTGTGCGGCATCAGCGGCGCGTACCAAATGTAAAACGGCTGATTCTCCTTCGCGGCCGAGTCGATGAAGTCAAAAACTTCCTTCAGCCCCTCGCGCCCAATCTTCAAGCCGACGTCGCCGTGCCGACCGCCCCGTTTTGGATCGCCGTGAGTCATCCCTTCCGTGAAGCCACAGCGACACGCATTTCCCTCCCACCACTTACCCGATTGGAAGCTGACATAGCCCGGCTGACCCAGCAGCTTCGGGAGCGTCGGCACTTTCTCGAAGTGCGCGATCATCTCCTGCCGTTGGGCCAGAAACATGGCGTCTTGCTCGGCGAGTCGTCCGGCCTTGCCCGATGGCAGCGGCGGATCGTTGCTCGTGATCCGATGCTGATGCGGATACAAGCCGGTGATCATCGACGCCAAGCTCGGCCGGCAAAGACTCGACGGCACATACCCGTGCCGAAACGTCAGTCCCTCCGCCGCCAACTTGTCGATGTGCGGCGTGCGAATGTGAGCGTGCCCCATGAACGAGTAATCGCCCCAGCCTTGATCGTCGCCGACAATCATCACGATGTTCGGCGTCGCGGCTTCGACCGACCCCGGGAACAGCGCGAACACCAAACCGACAACAACTCGCGTCAGCTTCGACATGTTCACTCCCCACGGCTGGTTAATGTTTCAATCTGAAAGGGCTGTCCCTCAAAGTAACCCGAAGCGTGAGCGAGGGAATCACGCGAAAATCCCTCGCTTACGCGTCGGGTTACTAAACAGACTTCGCCGCTAGACGGAAGAACTAGCCAGCCGTTGATCACTCTGGTGCGCCGCCAGTCCCGTTCTTGACTTTTGAGTTTCGCGTCACGGCCACGGCAAGACTGGTCCAACCGACCAAAAATAGGATACCGCCGATCGGAGCCACCGCGCCCCACGCCTTCGCGCCAGTCAGCGTGAGTGCGTATAAGCTGCCAGAGAAACAGACGATACCCAGCAAGAAACACCAGCCGGCGACTTCGAGCGAGCGGCGCGAACCATCGCGAGCCAACAGCCCAACTACCAACAACGCGAGCGCGTGCGTGAGCTGATACTCGGACCCGGTCTTGAAGTCTTGCAGATACTTCCACGCCGCCGGCACCGTCAGTCCGGCGATCGTGCGTGTCTCGCTGGGCGGGTAAAGGATCAGCAAAGATTTCTCCAGACCGTGCGCCGCGAAGGCTCCGAGTGCGACGCCCAGTCCGGCGAGAACGGCTCCACAACACAGCCAGAATTTCGCGTTGGGGTTCACATCGAGGCCCTTTCTCCGAGGTTTTTAAGAGCCTCAAACGAAACTAACCCGAAGCGTGAGCGAGGGACGGATTCACGCGCAATTCCTCATCGCCCTCGCTGACGCTTCGGGTTATTGCTGGGGGCTTTAAGGACGTCGTCGGATTGTGCTGATGCGATCGCCGCCAAGCAACCAACTTGCCGTTGGCAGACCACGGTGCCGATCGGCAACGTCTGTTGCCAGCAGCGATGCGCCGAGCCGGCTCAAGGAGTTGCGGCAATCTCGCCACGACGACGTTGATTCGCGGCAACACTCCTGGAAGAGTCGGCTCCGCGCTGCGTCGCTCGTTGCGAGATTTTTCCAAGAAATTCTTTCTCTGTTCGCGCAACAGCTTGCGCTTCGAACGGCAAGCGCCGGCGTTAAGAAATCTGAACGCGACGCGCGTTTGGCATTCAGCTCGCTTATCACCTCGCTCGTCAACGCGACGCCAACAACGATCAGCGTCAATCGACGAAATACCTTCCAGTCCACGGGAGAGACAGCCATGTTGAAGAAGCTGCTGAATGACGAAAATGGTTTTGTGGTTTCCGCCGAACTGATCCTGGTTTCGACCATCACGGTCCTGGGCCTGGTCGTCGGTCTGGCCGAGATTCGCCAAGCGGTGGCCCAGGAATTGGAAGACGTCGCCTCGGCAATCGGCAGCATCAATCAGGGCTACTGCTTCTCCGGAATGCGAACCTGCAAGGCGCATATGAATGGCTCGCACTTCTACGACGACGGCGACCTCTGCGATAGCCAATACGACATCGTCGGTACCGGCCCGACTCACGAAGGTGACTGAAGCCAACTGGTCTCCCATCGCGTGTCGAGAGGCTGATGTCTCTTTCCATCAGCCTCTCGCACGCTGTTAAGTCTCTCAATCTCCGCGTCTCTCAAACTCTCGATCTCTCGCCGAGCCGTCGGACTCTCGCTGACGGCTCACGTCAATCACAGGGCGTCTCTCTCGCGTCGACCCTCACTACCTTTGGGTGGTGAGGGTTTTTTATTGCGCGATGAATCGTTGAAATGTTGCTCATTCGTCACGGCCCCCAATGAGTTTGAGCGTAGTGGGTCAATTTGAAGAAGTCCCGGGTGGCACGCCCTGCTAAGGGCGTGGATGCTCGCAAGGACAATTCCACGCCCTTCGATGACTCAGGGCGTGCCACCCAAACTGACCCTCTACCAGTTCGACAGTTTGAGAGGAGCGGATTGAATGTTCGCGACGTATTGGCTTCGCCTGGTTTGGTGTGTCGTCGTTTCCGGCGTGATTGCCAGTCAGTGGTCAACGCTCTGTTTGGCTGATGATTCGTTGGCTCATCCCGTGCGGGTGATCTTTGACACGGACATGGGAAACGACATCGACGACGCTCTGGCGCTGGGCGTCATTCATGCGTTGCAGTCTCGCGGCGAATGCGAACTACTGGCCGTCACGCTGAGCAAGGACAACGATCTCGCCGCGCCGTTCGTCGATCTGATCAACACGTTTTATGGTCGCGGCCAGATTCCGATCGGAGTCGTCCGTAGCGGTAAGACTCCGGAGGACAGCCGGTATCTGACTGAGACCGTGCGCGCAACCGACAACGGTCAGCCGCGATACCCGCATGACTTGAAAAGCGGCAAAGACGCTCCCGAAGCCGTCAGCCTGCTGCGGCAAACGCTGTCGAAGCAGCCGGACGGATCAGTCGTGCTGGTGGTCGTCGGCTTCTCGACGAACATCACTCGGCTGCTCGATTCGCCGGCGGACGCGGCGTCCGCGTTGACTGGTCAGGAACTTGTCGTTCGCAAGGTGCGGCTACTGTCGATGATGGCGGGCATGTTCAGCGAGACGAATCGCGTCAAGGAATACAACGTCTTCATCGACTCGTCAGCAACCGCGCGCGTCTTCAGCGAGTGGCCGACGCCACTCGTCACTAGCGGCTTCGAAATTGGACAAGCCATCAAGTTTCCGGCCGTCAGCATTCAGCACGACTTCCGCTACGTGAAACATCATCCGCTCCCGCAGGCTTACGAGCTGTACCAGAAGATGCCGTATGACCGAGAAACTTGGGATCTGACTGCCGTGCTGTACGCGATCCGACCGGAGCATGGCTACTTCGGCTTATCACCGCGCGGCCAGATTCGCGTTGATGCGCAAGACATCACCCAGTTCGATGCCCAAGAGAACGGCCGGCAGCGCTACTTGACGGTGACTCCCGAACAAATCATCCGCGTCCGTGAAGCACTCATCCAACTGGCGAGCCAACCGCCCGCGAAATGATTCACACTTCGCACACGGATATTGGGCCACTCCGATCGTCAGTCTTCATCCGTGTGTTTCCACATCCGTGTGCGTAGTGCATTCATTTCGAATCTGCAGACAGGAAGATCATGGACAGAAAGATAAAGTCTGAAAGTGTTGTACAAGTTGTACAAACTGCCCGTCTGTCTTCAAGACCTCGGTTTCTTGGCTCGCCATTTTTCTGTCATCAATCTTCCTGTCTGCGCCGCCTTCCGCTTCAAGCGAGATCAACGCCGCGTTCGCCGGTTGTCGCTTCGCCGATGATCCAAGACGTCATTTTCAATTCCGCAAGCTGACCTCGCACGGCATCGACGGTTTCGCGATCCACGATCAGCGTGAAGCCGATGCCCATGTTGAAGACATGGAACATCTCGGAGCGTTCGATGTGGCCGAGCCCTTGCAGCCAATCGAAGACCGGTGGGCGTGGCCACGATGTCGAGTCGATGCGGACGCGGACGTTGTCCGGCAGGATGCGTTCGATGTTCTCGGTCAAGCCGCCGCCGGTGATGTGGCACAGGCCGTGAATCGAACCCGCGGGTTGACGCTTCAAGATTTCGTGAACTGGCCGGACATAGATGCAGGTCGGTTCGAGCAAAGCCTCGCCGACGGTGCGACCGAGTTCCGGTACGTGCGAGTCGACCGTCAACTTCGCGTGTTCGAAGACCACTTTGCGGACCAGGCTGTAGCCGTTCGAATGAAATCCGGTCGACGCCAGGCCAATCACGATGTCACTCGCTTTCACCGACTGGCCATCGATGAGGCGTGGACGATCGACGACGCCGACGCTGAAGCCGGCCATGTCGAAATCACCGGGCGCGTACAAGTCCGGCATGATCGCCGTCTCGCCACCGAGCAACGCGGATTGAGCCTCGACGCATCCGGTCGAAACGCCAGCAACCAATGTCGCGATCAGATCGGGATCGTCCTTGCCCAGCGCCAGGTAATCGAGAAAGAATAGCGGCTCGGCCCCGACGCACAGCACGTCGTTGACGCACATCGCCACCAAGTCGATGCCGACCGTGTCGAATTTTTTTGCTTGAATCGCGACCTTCAGTTTAGTCCCCACTCCATCGGTCCCTGAAGCGAGGACCGGGTCCGTGTAGCGCGCCGCGTCGAGCCGCAGCAGTCCGGCGAAGCCATCCCGCAATTCGATGACTCGCGGCGTGTGCGTTCGCTTCATCAGGCCGGGCAACCGCTCCATCGCCTGGTTGTACAAGCCGAGATTCACACCGGCAGATTCATAAGTGAACGAAGTCATTCCAGGTCGTTCTCCTAAACCTACAGCGCTAGACCGTAGCTGAACTCGCCAGAGTTCAGTTGTTGGCGGTTCGAAAGACGCTGAATTCTGGCGACTTCAGCGACGTCGACTGGCCGTCTAGTGCTGTCGGTCTGAGCCCAATTGCCGCACGGTCACCAGTCACAGGAAGACAGAGTGTTGAATGGAAGCCTGACACGCAAGTGAAGTGGGTGACCATCGACACGAATCACGCACGGTCATTGAGGGGCGTTCACGCCCCTTCCTCGCGCAGCGAATAGGCCCGGCTTTCAGGCCGGGTCGAGCCAGACGCGTCATCGGCGAACAGGCCCGCTCACGGGCCTTCTCGCGAAACTGGCTTCAGCCGCTCGAAGCGCATATCGCCGTTTCCGCTGCACCGACGCTGACGCCCAGTTGCCCGAGTGGCTGAAGCCGGTTTGGTGCGAAGGCCCGTCAACGGGCCTGATGATCCGCGGTGTTGGCTCGCGGACCCGGCCTGAAGGCCGGGCCTATTCGCTTCGCGAACAAGGGCCGTGAACGGCCCTGCCAAATCGTTAACGGCCAGTCTGTGGTTTTCCTCGCTGGTGACGTCTATGTGCCTCGCCCCGAAGGGGCAGCAACAAGTCAGCCCAGGGCAAAGCGGAACGGCGTTAGCCGTGAAGCGTCGCCCTGGGTTGTCGATCCCATGAGCCTTCCCAGCCCTGAAAGGGCGAAACATTCCGGAGCGAGTTGCATCCCGTCTTGTTCCGCCCTTTCAGGGCTGAATGCCTGGCATCGAACCGTTTCCTGGGGCGGCGCTTCGCTCTGCCCCAGGCTGATCTGTGGCTGCCCTTTCAGGGCGAACCATTCGTAGGACTTGTGTGTCACAACGCGCGCTGACGCCCGCCCTCTCGCCCGATTGGGTTGCGGGCGCAGCCCGCCACGCGACGTCTGACTTCCGACCTCTGACTTCTGACCGATGCTACGGGCAGCCGGCGAACAGCCCGCTTTATGGGATGCCGGCGATCAGCAGGTCGAAGTCGAACGTGAAGGCTGCGATCACGTCAGCACCGGCCGAGCTGACCACGGAGTCTGTGCCCGACGAAGTGTCGAGCGTGTCGGTTCCTGCTTGGCCGTTGAGCGTGTCGTTGCCGGCGCTCCCTTGCAGCTTGTCGTTGCCGTAACCGCCGGTCAGGCTGTCGTTGCCGCCGCCGCCCAGGATCGTGTCGGCGCCATCGGTGCTACTATTGAGGGTGTCGCTGCCATTGAGGATATCGTTCCCACTGCCACCGCGAATCGCGTCGTTGCCGAGGCCGCCGATGACCGAGTCTCGGTTATTGGGACCACCGGCGTTGCCCGTGTCGATGACGTCGTGGCCGGCTCCACCATCGATGGTGTCGTCGCCATCCTCGCCGAACAAGAAGTCGTTGCCACCCTGGCCCCTGATGCTGTCGTTTCCGCCGTCGCCGTGAATGATGTCGTCTTGATTGCCCGGAAGCGTCGCGGTCCAGGTTCCTGACCCCGGGCTGCCAGTCGTGGCGCCGAGGGTCGTTCCGCCGGTACCACCATCCAGAGTGTCGTTGCCGGCTCCACCGCGGATCGTGTCTTTGCCACCGCTGCCACCGTTGATCGAGTCATCTCCCGTCCCACCGATGAGCGAGTCGTTGCCAGCTCCGCCTGTGAGGGTCGTCTTGCCGCTGAAGCCGCTGGCATCGATGGTGCCTCCCGTGCTCAACGTCGTTGTCAGCTTGGCCTGCTCGACGTTCGCCAGCACCACGGTGACGCCCGAACCCACACCAACCAAGGTCGCGTTGAGCAGTGTGCCGGAGAGTGCGAGCGATGAATACG
>CAZPUJ010000381.1:0-15501 GCA_964589725.1 uncultured Planctomycetaceae bacterium | reverse complement strand
GGCGATGGTCTTGTTCTTAAGCAAAGAGAGATCGGCATCGGCGTCGTAGTAGATTTTGACGGGCATGGTTTCGTGAGTTGTCCGTAGTCAGGAGGTTGTGGTGGGAAAGATTTCAGATTTGAGATTTCAAATCTGAGTTGACTCATTCGGTGTGACTTCGTGGTCTCGCTGTAAGGCGATACGGCCGGTGCGGACCATCTCGAGAATGCCAAACGGCCGCATCAACTCGATGAACGCTTCCAGCTTTCCTTCCTGGCCGGCGATTTCGACCATCACGTGGTTCGCACTGACATCCACGATCCGGCCACGGAAAATCTCGACAAGTTCCTTGATCTCGGCGCGGTTGCCGCCAGCGGAGTTGACCTTCATCAGCATCAGGTCGCGTTCGACGTACCTCTGGTCCGAGAAGTCGATGACCCCGACGACGTTGATGATCTTCTCAAGCTGCTTGCGAACTTGATCCAGCACGCGGTCGTCGCCTGAGACGACGAATGTGATCCGCGAGTATTCCGGATTCTCCGTCTCGCCCACGGCGAGGCTTTCGATATTGAAGGCCCGCGCCGCCAGCATTCCGGAAACGTGCGCCAATACCCCGGGTTGGTTCATCACCAGCGCCGAGAGAACATGTTTCATGGCGTCAGTCACTTTCGGAAATAGCCCAAACCGCAGATTCCGACGGCCGCCAAACAGCCATCGGCGAAATGCAGTTCGTCAGAAAGGGCAGGCAGTCTAAAGTTGCACCGACCGATTCACAACGCTCCAGAAGGACGGCGGCTCGATGCCAATCGGGTCGGTTGAGATGCCGACGTTTCGGCGGCGTGCAGGTCGGGGACCATCACACCCACTCGCCGAGCGGACCGCCCACGCCGGGTGAGGCGGTCAATCCGCAGCGACGCACAAAGTGACAACCCAGCGTCAACGAATTGGCTGACCGCCGTGAAGATATCAGTTTTCTCTGATGCGTGGCTTGACGGTTCTTCGATGATGGGGGTATCGTCATTGACTGAATATGGTTGAATGGATCAGGACGCATCACCCGTCCGCACTGCGAAACACGCCGCGCAGCCCACCAATTCCTCCCCACCTCACTCACCAAGGATCACGGTCATGCTGAACCTTTTGGGTAAGCCACTCGCTGGGACGTGCGAAGGAACCAACCGCCGGGAGTTTCTGAAAATCGGGGCGCTGGGGATGACCGGTTTCGGACTGCCAAACCTATTGCGGCAGCGAGCGGCGGCCGCTGCCGAGGGGAAATCCGTCAAGGACACTTCGGTCGTCTGGATTTGGCTCGGCGGTGGAGCCACACATATCGAGACATTTGACCCGAAGATGGAGGCCCCTTCCGAGTTTCGGAGCATGGTTGGTTCGGTCTCCACGACGTTGCCCGGTGTCGAAATTGGCGGGCTGTTCCCGAAAATGGCGCAGGTGGCGGATCGCATGGCCTTCGTGCGGTCGTTCGCACACGGCAACTCCGGCCACGGCGGCGGCACGCATTTCGTGATGACGGGCACCGATCATCCCGCCGCGGACGCCGGCATCGGACCGATCAAGCCGTCGTTCGGTGCGATCACGTCTCGGGTGCGAGGTGCCACGAACGCGGCGACCGGTGTTCCGACATTTGTTCGCTTGGCTGGATTGTACGCCGACGGACCGAGTTGGCTGGGAGCGCCGTATGCCCCGTTCGACGTGGGTGGCGAAGCCCGCAGTAACATGAACATCAATATCGACATGACACGGCTGGGGGATCGCCGTTCACTGCTCACGAAGGTTGATCGCCTCGAACGCGCGGTCGACCGAAACGGCCAGCTCGACGGGACAGACAAATTCAAAGGGCAAGCGTTCAGCCTGATTCTCAGCCGAGCCAAAGAAGCCTTTGACCTGACTCGTGAAGACCCGCGGCTGCGCGACAAATACAACCTGGCCGGGACCGGCTTCGGCGACCAACTGTTGCTCGCCCGTCGGCTGTGCGAAGCGGGCTGCGGTTTCGTCACGCTGAATTATGCCAATTCCCCACAAGGCTGGGACATGCATGGCGACCCCGCTCGACCGGTGGACCTGTCGATCGGCCGGCAGTTGGAGCAGGCCTGCCCGCCGATGGACCATGCCGTGTCCGTCTTCCTGGAAGACCTCGCCCTGCGTGGGCTGAGCGAAAAGATTTTGCTGGTGATCACCGGCGAATTCGGTCGCACGCCGCGAATCAACGGCCACAACGGACGCGATCATTGGGGACCGTTGTGTACCTTGGCGTTGGCCGGCGGCGGCTTGAAGATGGGACAGGTCGTCGGTGAATCATCGCCCAAGGCTGAAGTCCCCAAGTCTCAGCCGATTCAACCGAAGCATCTGATGTCAACGATCTTCCATGTGCTTGGAATCGACCCGCACACGCAGTACGTCGATCAGTCCGGCCGCCCGCAGTACCTGTTGCCGGACGGTGCGTCACCAATCCGTGAGTTGATTTGAGCGAGGCCGAACGACCGTCAGGTTCCCCTATCGCACGAATGGATGCCGGTTCAGCGTGAAATGGAGCGCGACTGGACGGGGATCAGTGGTTGGGAAGTTGACTGACTCGGTGAGCCGGGTTTCGCGCACGCGGATTGGCAGGACATTGCGTGTTTGTATGCTGAGCCCCCATAATTCCTCGCGCGAGAATCCGCAGGAGGACCAGCGTTCGTTCGCTCAATGTCTCGGTGATCCACGAAGCCGTTGGTTTGACTCTGTAGGCAGAAGGACACGTGTCATGAACCGCCGCTGCGTTCGGCTCTCATCTTCGTTGTTTGGCCTGGCGGTCGCTGGCGGCTTGGTCGCTCCCGCGATTCTTTTGGGCTTTGTCGTCGGTTGCGGGTCCAGTAATCCCCCGGGGAATGTTGACTCGGGTGCAATAGAGCCCAAAGCCAAGAACGACTCCAAACGCAAAACGGAGCCACATCCAGCGGCCGTTTTGGCGAATGGTCAGAAAATGATCGACGGCATTCCGTATGACGTGTTCTTCGACCAGCCGCTCGCCATCGCTGCGAACACACAGAGTGGTGAGGTGGGAAACTCCAAGACGTCGACGGTCGCAGGCAACGTGTCGACTCCAACACCGGATTCCTCAGCGGCCACAAGTGGCACGACGAAAGATGCGTCGAAAGAAACCGCTGCGGCGGGAGCTGATGGGCTTTCGCTCAAGGATCTCATCGACAAAGACTCGTTGGCCAACGAGGTCAAAAACGTCCGCAACTATCTCGCGGGGAAGGTGGCCTCCGTCTCGACGTACAACGCGAGCTACTTGGAAATTCCTCCCGAAGCCGCCACCTTGTCGGTGCTCGCGGTGGCGGTCTCACGTTACCCCGAAGATTTTTCGTGGAAGAAGAACGCGAAGTATGTCCGCGACCTCGCGGCCCAGATTGCGGAACTAACGTCTTCGGACAAAGCCAAGAACAAGAACACGTTCGATGCCGTGGCCGCCGCGTTCGAGAAGATCGACGAGATCTTGAAAGGCTCGTCGCCCGCTGGGCTGCCGGACTCGCCCGACGACAAGGACTATGGAGAAGCGATCAGCAATCTGGTTTTTCTGATGAAGCGGATTAAGAACTCGGAAATCATCCTCAAGACGAGCGTCAACAATGAGGCGGCTTTGAAGAAAGAGGCTGACAAAGTCGCCCAAGAAGGTGCCCTACTGGCTTTCATGGGAGGCATCATCACGACTCCTGGATTTGGCTGGGGCGGCGACGAAGAATTCGCGAAGGCCGCGCAGCCGCTTCGCGAGGGAGGAAGGCAACTCGTCGAGGCCGCGAAGTCCAGCAACTATTCGTTGTTCGACGAGGCGATGAGCCGCATCGCGAAGTCCTGCAACGAATGTCATCCCAAGTTCAAACCATAAGCCAACACCTTTTTTGAAGACTGTTTGCTTGTGTCTCGTGTCGACGAGACTGACTGAAGGAAACCTCATGCCGCGAATTCAATGTTTAATCGTCTGTTTGTTTGCCACAGTCGTTGCTGGCGTGCCGGCATCCGCCGAAGTGATCGAACTGACGAGCGGCAACCGCATCGAAGGCGAGATCCTGAAGGATGGGGCCGAGGTGGTCGTCATCGATATCGGTGTCGAGATCCTCAAGATTCCCGCCGACCGCATCAAATCGCGATCTGCGAGCTTCGACAAAGACAAACCGTCGCAAGCAGCGAAGATCAAACGTGGCGATCTCTACACCGAAGCTCGTCTGCCGGTGAAGAACGTCAAAGAGCTGGCCAACGAATATGGCGATGGTGTCGTGCTCATTCAAACTCCCAGTGGCCTGGGCTCGGGATTCATCGTGACCCCGCGCGGCCATTGCGTGACGAATTACCACGTTATCGAACGCGAGACTCGGATCGCCGTGACGCTGTTTCATCGTGACACCAAAGGCGGCTTTGCGCGGCGACGTACGGATGATGTCAAAATCGTGGCCTTGAATCCGTTTCTCGATTTGGCCTTGATTCAGATTCCCGAGCAAAAAGATTTGCCCTTCAAAACGGTCATGCTGTCTGAAGCCGATGACCAAAAGGAGGGGGAAGAAGTCTTCGCGATCGGGAACCCGTTGGGGCTGGAGCGTTCCGTTTCCAAAGGCATCATCAGCACACGTAACCGCAACCGCGAAGGGCTGACCTATATTCAGACAACCACGCAAATCAATCCGGGTAACAGTGGCGGGCCGCTGTTCAACGCGCGAGGTGAAGTGGTCGGTGTCACGAACATGAAAGTCCTGTTTGGCGAGGGATTGGGATTCGCGATCCCGGTGGCGTATGTGAAACACTTCCTGGATAACCATGATGCGTTCGCGTTCGACAAGAACAACCCCAATGCGGGTTATCGCTACTTGGAAGCCCCGCGTCGAAAGACGGCGAAATCGCCAACTCCCTGAAAAATGGGCGTTATCAGCCGACGGAGGCGCCCCTGCCGGCGGTCTGCATGCTTCGGGTCCGTAATTGCTCAAGAGACCCGATAGCATCTGCTCCTGGCGACTGGTATCATGGGTGGGTCTTGGAGTTCCGCACGCAGTAAGGTCGTCATGAATCAAAAGAAGCCCGATCCGATGTACTCCATGCCTCTCCGCAAGGTTTGCCCTGTTTGCGGCCAGGTGTCGTATTCGGCAGCCGGGATTCATCCGCAGTGTGCTGAGTCGCAAGCCGACGCGAAGCGGCTGAAAAAGGCCAAGACCAAGAAGATTGACAAGTCCGTGGCAATGGATGCGACGCCGTCCGCCTGGCGGAAACCTTGTCCGAAATGCGGCACCCACGTGCATGTGCGGAAGTCCATTTGCGACTGCGGCTACAAGTTCGTTACGCAAAAGACGAAGTCCGGCGCGGGCAGCGACCTTTAGCCCGAATGTTCCTCGTCGGCAGCTACGGGCGAAAACTGGTCGCGCAAAATGCGGCAGGTGTAGCAGAGTGCCACGTTGATTTCCCTCCTGACTCGACGTCAAGACCGCCATTTACAGATCGCATCACACGTCATGACAATATGTTGTGCGTCTTTTAAAAAATAATCTGTGATTGGCACTCGCTCTGCTCTAGGCAACGCTTGCCGTGGTGGCAGGCGTTGGCCCGCACTTGCAAACTCGGCGATCGTAAAGGCGCTGTGAGTGACTTGTGGTTGCTCACAGCGTTTTTTGTTTTTAGGGTGATGACTCCTCGTTCAGGAGCCGCCATGTCGGAGACTACGACCTTCCCGTCAGAATCCCTATCCCGACCGACTCGCGTTCGCCATCTCATCGTCGCGCTGGCCACTGCGATGTCGGTGTTGTTGTATCTGGATCGCTTTTGCGTCTCGTTCGCGGCGGACTACATCCGCGAAGACTTGGGGCTGACGCAGACGCACATGAGCTGGTTTCTGAGCGTCTTCTTTTGGTCGTACGCGCTGGCTCAGGTTCCGTCGGGCTGGTTGAGTGACCGCCACGGTGCTCGACTGATGCTGACACTTTACGTGGTGGCTTGGTCGCTGTTCACGGCTCAAGTCGGAATCGTGTCCGGTTTCGCGATGCTGTTGCTCGCGAGACTCGGTTGCGGATTGGGCCAAGCCGGCGCGTATCCGACCGCCGGCGGAGTCGTGAGTCGTTGGGTTCCGGTCTCGCGGCGAGGCGCCGCGAGCGCCTGGGTCGCTCTTGGCGGCCGCATCGGCGGAGCCATCGCGCCGTTGCTGACCGCATTCTTGATGGTCGTCTTCGTGCCGGTCGGAACACCGGTCGAGTTCACGGAGGCGGACATCTTGGACAAAGCAAAACTCGAAAAACAGTTCTCGGGAGACTTATTGCAGGGGACGAAGGTCAGCGATGCCGCGAAGCAGATTATGACTCGCATCGTTTCTGAAGAGACGTTGCTTGCGACGCTGAACGGCGTGTTGGACGAAGCCGATTTGTTCGACGAAGCCGCATTCGCGAAGGTCAATTTGCCTCGCGAGGCACTGACTTATGCAGTGCGCCAAAAGACGGGCGAATCACTTTCGTCCGATGAGCAGAAACGATTCAACCGCTTACTGATCGAAGCCGCGTTTCCGGGAGAGATTCGCAAACTGTACGGCCGCGGCTGGCGTCCCGTGATGATCGTTTACGGGTTGGTGGGCATCATCGTCGCATGGGCAATCTGGTGGGTGTTTCGCGAGCGTCCGGAACAGCATCCGTGGGTCAACAACAGCGAGTGCGAACTGATTGAAACCGGGCGTCCGCCAGGGGCCACACGAATCGGACGCGCTGGGCGGTTGTCGATGTGGCCGTTGCTGACCAGTCTTAGCCTGTGGTCAAACTGCGCGTGTCAGTTCGGGACGAATGTGGGTTGGCTGTTCTTGGTGACGTGGCTGCCCCGGTATTTCATCGAAGTCCACAACGTTCCGATCTTGGAACGAGGCGTGCTGGTGATGATCCCCAGCATAGCGGGCATCGGGGGAATGTTCTTGGGAGGCCGGCTGACCGATTGGCTGTTGAAGCGCGTCGGACTGAAATGGAGTCGCCGTTTGCCACCGAGTGCGACTCGATTCTTGGCCGCGACTGGTTACGGACTGTGCTTGCTGTTCGCGTCACTGCCTTCCGATTCGCCGCTGAATTCGCCTTGGGCCTTCACGGCCGCGTTTTCGCTGGTCTATTTCTCGGTGGATTTGGGAACGGCGGCGGTGTGGGCGTACGCGCAGGATGCCGGCGGCAAACACGTGGGGTCGATTCTCGGATGGGGCAACATGTGGGGCAATTTGGGAGCCGCGATCGCGCCGCCGCTCATTTACAACAGAATCCTGGGTGAAGCCCCGACGTTGCGAGATTGGAATTCGCTCTTCTGGGTCGGTCTGATCGCGTTCGCGTTGTCCGGATGCTGTGCGTGGGCGCTGGACGCCACGAAGCCGGTCTTCCCCAATGAGAGTCCACACGCGGACTGATGTCCGGCCCGACGTCCACGTGGCTGACGCCGCCAACGCCCGCAGGAGGACACTGCGGCGAGGCTGCCGACGAGATGGCTGCCCCTCTGGCTGCCGTTGGCCAAGACGACAACGACAACGACGACAACTCTAACGCCGCCGACGTCCGCCACCGCGACGATGCTGGCGTGGCGGCAGAGCTGGCTCGGAGCCACCCGAACCGCGTGGGTCACCTTCGAGACTTTCCAATTCGTCTTCTGGATCAAGGTTTCGGCCGACGAGTTGCGGATTCAGCAGGTACTTGATGGCCTCTTCCCATCTCGGAATCTTCGCGTACGAAACGGTTGCGACTTCCATCTCTTCCTCGTCGACCGGCGCGTCGTCCTCACTCATCGGCGAATCGTCCTCTGCATCTGCATCTGCATCTTCGTCTTCGATCGATGCCTCGCTCCTGGCCACAGGACTCTCTTCGGTCCGATTTACCGAAGACTCAGGACGTCGCCGGCGGCGACGACGGCGACGACCGAGTCGTTCGGAAGCCTGCTCACCCGTCTCTGCGCCGGAAATTGCATCCGACTTAGTTTCGTCGCTGAGCCCGTCGTCCAGCGAACTATCGGCATCCATCGCGGACGGAACCAAGTCCGTTTCCGAGCCGGCCTCGTCGAGGACTTCGTGGATGTCAAACATCGTTCCTTCGCCGCCATCAGGGCTGGGTGACTTGTCGGATGGTCCAGGGCGTCGGCGACGACGACGGCGACGCGGGCGCGGTCCTTGGTCATCATCGTTCACGGCGACGACATCCAGCGTGTCGTCAAAGGTTTGATCGGACTCTCCCGCTAGACCGGCGGCCGGGAGTCCGGTTGCCTCCGAGATTTCGCTGGCCGGCGCGATTCGCACATCCGAATCATCGTCCTCGGACCAAACGAGGTCGGCGGCGTCGGGCTGCTTAGCAACCTGCGCCTTTGACAACACCGCATCCGCAGCTTGCGAGCTTTGGGCGAGTCCGACATCGCGTGCAGTCACTGGTGACCGCGGCCGCGGAGGAGAGGCAGCGGCGCTTGGCTTGACCTGCGAATCTTCCTCGAAGACTCCAGATCCGAAATCATCCCGATTGGATTCTGTTGGCGGAGGAGGAGCAGTGTTTTTGGCGGCCGGTGCCGGCGGCTCACGACGACGCTCGTCACGCGAACGGTCACCCCCGCCCGACGGTCTGCCGCGGTCGCGCGGTCTGTCCCCAGAGCGACTTCTGTCGCCTGACCGGCTCCCATCGCCGGATTGCGGCCCAGCACTCGATCGACTGCGAGGTGGAGCGTCGGACGCCGGCGTTCGCTCTTCAGTGCGACCGTGTTCTTCCAAGCGCGGTCGATCTTCACGAGCGCGCTCGTCTGGGCGACGCTCGACTGTGCGGCCACGATGTTCAGACCGACCACGATCTTGTCGAGGCCGGCGATCACGACTGAATCGCGATCGATCTCCGTCACCTCGCGGAGACTCTCCATCCGGAATCTCTTGCCACTCCCAATTCTCCAGGAGATCCCAGAAGGCGTCTTCGCGTCCTCGCGGTCGACGGCGCGGACGTCCTCCTTGATCGTGTTCCTGCGAGACCTCTTGAGTGCTGTCGGCTTGAGTGCTGTCGGCGGCGTCTGCAGCTTCGTCGTCTAGCGGTAACTCGTCCGGTGCTTCGGTAGCGCTAAACGCGACGTCGACCAACTCGTCCTCAAATTCAGCCTCCGGCGCCAAGGTCAGGCCGTCGTCGTAGTCGGACGGCAATGTCAGCCCCTCGGCGTCAAAATCCGGCGGCAGCGTCAGACCATCATCGAAGTCCGACGCCAGGGTCAGGCCTTCTTCGTCAAAGTCTTCGGCCAGAGTGATCCCGTCATCGTCAGCATCTTCCGAAATGACGCCGAACCCGAACGGCTCATCGCTGGCCGAAGCCTTCGCTTTGCACGCGGCTTTCAGCGCGGGTGTTGTCGGGCGTGGTTGTGCTTTCACGGCAGGTGCAGCAACCGGAGCGGCCACTGTGGCAACCTGTATTTCCCTCACTTGCGGAGCAGTTTCCACGGGCGCGGGAATCGGCGGCGGTGGCGGTTCGGGAGGCTTCGGCAGCTCGACTTTGAACATGTCGGCGTCGAGCAGGTCGTCGTCTTCCTCGGTCTTGCCGAGGTTGATTCCGAACAGATTCTGAGCGAGTCCAGCCCAGTCGTCTGGACACTGACCATTGTCGTGGTCGTGATCATGATGTCGTTTCGCAGTCATAGCTCCGAAAAGTAGCGAGGCTTCAGCCGGTTATCAAGTTGCGGACGCGACATGTTGCGAAACGGCTGTCGATCAGCAGAGCACGACAATCATCGTCAGCCTGCGAGCGCAGCTCGAACTGAAGGAGATCGACGTGCAGCAGGTGACCGTCACCATGCGCAACTTTCGCAGGGGGTGCAAATCGTCCCATTCGATATCACACTGGACGGGAAACGGTATGGTGAGTTGTTTGATATCCTGATTCGGACGAAAGAATGAGCAACCGTTACGGGAACGGAGTTTGGCTCGCTGGATTGTGGTTGTTGTCCATTGTCGCCGCCGTTCGTGCTGACGAACCGGCCGCAGTCGGACCGCTGATTGGCTTCACCGAGCGGCGGACGAATCTGCCCGGCGGGCGGCACGCCAACGTGCGCAGGATGAGAGCGGTCGTCGTTCACACCGACGGCACGGGACGCAGACCGATTGCCGAAGAACTCGCGAACGAGCCTGATGCGTGGACTCAGTTCACGGACTGGTCACCAGATGCCAAGCAGGCGATCGTGTCGCGCGGTTGGCAAGACACGGAGAACGCTCGCTGGGAGGACGAGCACAAGACGTTTCGGATGTCAGCCGGCAAATGGTCGCTCGATGCGTGTCTGGTCGACGTGATGTCGGGCAAGGTCTCCAACGTCACCGCCGTAGATCGAGTCAGTCACTATAACGGCGGCCTGTTCTTTCTGCCGGCCGGTCGAGGGCTCGGATTCACGCCGCCGATCAATGGCACTTCAAAGTCGTTCGTCATGGACTTGGATGGACGCAACAAGCGCGACGGCGTCCGGCAACTGGTGGTGATCAACCTCGCCGATCGCAGCGAGTTCACCAGCATGCCACGCGATGCGGACGAGTTTGACTTCTTCGTCTCCTATGCCCGAGCCGACAATTCCGGCGGCTGGATCACGCGGTTTGTTGAAGAACTATTGGCCGAGCACCGTAAGTTCAGCGGCGGGCGCGAGCTGACCTACTTCTTCGACAAGAACGACATCCGCAGCTTCGACGACTGGCAGCATCGGTTAGATGACGGGCTGGCGAAGTCGCGGCTGTTTCTGGCGTTCATTTCGCCCAACTTCTTCGCCAGCGAGTATCCGGGCGGCCGGTTCCTGGTCCCGTGTGACGGCAAGACGAGCCTGCGAGACGCGGCGCTCTCTCTGGGCGACTTGTTTCGCGACCAAATCAGTGACGAGGAGCGGGAAACGGCCGAAACGTACTTCGCGGCGATCAAGGATTGCCTGCGCGAGCGGCTTGACAAGGTCGGTCACATCCTGCTGGTGTAGGACAACGTTTCGGACCTGCAAGTCGTCTCGCCGCAGGAGACCGACCTGCTCACGTCGCTGGGGCCGAAGCTGCATTTATTGGCGACCACGCGGCTGTTGCCTCCTTCCGGCGGCGCGTGGCTGACATTGACATTGGGTGAACTGCCGGATGCCGACGCACTCGACCTCCTGGAGAAGCATCGGCCATTTGGAGGATGGGCACTCCTGCCCGTCGAGTCCGTTGCTCCTAAGACAGACGGGCAAGAGTGCCCATCCTCCGAACGCACCGCCGCGATGACCATCGTCAAACGCCTGGGCGGCTTCGCGCTGGCGGTCGAGTTGGTCGCGGCCTGGTTGGCCTCGCATCCCGAAACAACCTACGTCCAGTTCGCGGAGGGTCTCGGGTTGGAGGACTTGGAGGTGATCGCCGGCTCGGATGATGTGGAACTGCGGCGGCACAATCATCAGCGACGGTTGTCGGCGGTGCTTGGTCCCGTGCTGGACGAGTTGCGACCGGCGGAGCGTCGCGCGATGGAGTACGCGGCGTTGCTGCCTCCCGATCTGGTGCCGTTGCCCTGGTTACACACGTTGGTGACTTAGGATCTCCCGGAATTGGGCCAGCGTTCGCGGTTGTCTGATCCGTGGTCTGACCTCTGTCGCCGCTTGATGCGCTTGGCGTTGTTCACGCGTGTGGAAGAAGAGACGACGGACCAACGTCTGGTGCGAGTTCATTGCCTGGTGCAAGACCTAGTAAAGCGCAAACTGTCGTCAGACGAACGGGCGGCGTGCCAAGGAGCGGTCCAGCAGCTTGTGGAATCTCGCGATGACGTGTTGCAGGAAACCACGCGCTGGCAGGACGCGCGGTGGGAGTTGGAACCGTTCGAGGCACTGGCTCAACTGTGGACAGAGGAAAACCGCCCGCAAGCGTCATGGCTGGTCAACCAAGTCGACTTGCGTTGGCACGGCCTCGCCGAATGGACACGAGCCGAGCCGCTGATGCGCCGCGCGCTGGCCATCTTCGTGAGCAGTCTCGGCGTTCAACACTCGAACATGAGGACTGTGCAAGACAACTACGCGAGCCTGCTGCAGGCATTGGGTTTGAGTGAGTTACAATTCCGCCAACGGTGGAACGAGCTGCTGGCGGACGGCGGAATGTCTCCCGAATAACCGCTGGGCGAGGCGAACATTCTCACCCGCAGCGACAAGCTGCGGGCGGATTCAATGCCGCAACGCGATCGCGGCGGGACGCAACCAACTCGCCGTGCCGAGCGGCCTCAACGCCGCGCGTTACGTCAGAAGCACTGTTGCTCGCCTCATCGCGATATACCTCACGCGGGGAAGAATGAGAGATACCGCGACCGGACTCGTCCCGTCGATGGCATCGGCTATGGTCACTGCCGACGAGCCGGTTCGCCGTCAGGCGGACAAGTCTCAGGCGGACAAGTCTCCGCCACGCACGCGCCGAGTGCTCTACAACTTCGAGGGCGATTCGTGCCTCTCGACGAAGGCGGGCGGCAAAGGGCATCCCGTGCATGCCATCGTAATCAAGTACCGCGACGGCCTGCGAGCCACGGTGAGTCATCGACGCAGTTCCGACCCCAGGCTGCTCGCACCTTCGACCGCCCCAGACTGCCACCGATCGCGTTCAACGGGATTCGCAAGACTCGGGGGACTGACGTCCCCCGCTCGCCGGACCGCCTCTGATCGCGTTCACTGGGATTCGCAACAGGAACTCTCACGAACAGGCGAAGTAGTTTCGTATCCGTTCCTCAGTTCGCTTTGCGCAACGGCTCAATCGGCTGCACGCGATGCAGCCAGACTTGCGGTGCCGTGGAGAGCTGATGTTCGACGACAAAGGTAAGCTGGCGCGCGGCGACCGTTTCCGCGACGGCCTCGTCCATCGCGATCGAGTTGCTGACGACCAACTGAGCGGCCGAGCCATGTTTGGGTGCCGTCGCTAACAGTTGTTCCGCCGTGCTGACCGTCGCACCGAAATAGGCGAGGTGATCGTTCAGCGTGGCAACCATCGCCGGTCCGCGATGAATCGCGATGCTCAGGTCCGATTCGCCAAGTTCCCGCATTGCCAAGCCGGCGCGAACGGCGCAGAGCGGTTCCGTGAAGACCGCCTCGATCCCTTCGGTTAACGTCTTGACCATTGAGCCCCCTTCGCGCTGCACGATCTGGTTGAGCCGCTGGAAGTGTTCGTGAACTCGCTCGAAAGCCCGTGCATCTCCGAGTTCAAAGTAGAGCTGCTGAGCGCGGTCGAGCCGGGTCAGCAACAGCGTGATCTGCTCGACGCGAATGAGCTGATTGCTGGAAAGGCATTCGCCCGGAAACAATTCGCGGAACAGTGGCGTCGCGGCGGCGCGAGCTGCGGTCAAGGCATCGGCGCGACTGGCGACACGCTCCAGCCGCGCGACCAGTTCGTGCCCTTGATCGTTGGTCAGCACGAAGAACTGTGTCCCGGCTTGGACGGTGCGCGGCGTGTGGGCGGTGGGGCCGCGCGACAGATCCAGTTCCCAGCGAGAAACGCCCGCTCCCGAAAGCACACGGAATTCGACGACGTACGGCAATTGCGGTCCCCGCAGCCGATACAGACCTTCGCCGAGATTGAGATCACAAGTGAACTTTTCGCCGGGCTTGAGCCTGACTTGCGCGACGACATGCGGCGAATGCGCCGGGCCGCCAACGCAGTACACGCCGGTCTCGCAGTCCTTGATGTCGGGCGCGATTCGAAACACGAGTTCGATCGACTTGGCGAAGTCGAGTTCAAAGTTCGATTGACAGGCTTGGCAGTTGCCGTGTTCTTTGAGCAGCTTCAATGAATCCTGAGTCTGCGACGGGATACGGCAGAGCGGGCAAATGATGTCCCAAACCAACGAAAGCAACCCTTCACGTGCTCCATATAAGCAGGCGGCCACCATTTGCCGTTCATCGACCGACAACCGTTGAGCGAGTGCGATTGGTCGGATGCGCGCCAGTTGCTGAACCGGTGCCGAGGACAGGTACTCGCCGAAGCGTTCCACGACGAACGGCTCGACGCCCAATTCGACCAGACGCTTGAGCCGTGCGTCTAGTTTGCGTTGCTTGTCAGCCGGCAGATCTGGCACGTCTTCGAACGGATCGCCCAGCGATCCCAGGTCTCCCGAAAGTGCTGCGTCGATGCGGTGATAAACCTGATCGAGCGACCTGCGGCTCTTCACTCCCACTTCAATTTTTGCGGCTGTTCGCCCGATGAAATTGGACGGGACCAGCCGGATGCGATGCGTCAGCGTCGTACCGCCGCCCGATCGCGGAGTCAGTTCCACGACGCTCGTGAACCATTTCAGCGGTCCTTCGCGGTACTCGCGCAGCACACCCATGCGGCGGCCTTCGATCCACTCGAAAGGATGCTCTTGCCAACCGATCGTCATGCCCAGTTTGCGGAATCGACCGAAGCGATGACTGCCTCCCTGTTCGTTGGCCATGGCGGTCCACTCCACCGCCGGGAGGCCGATAGCTCGATTGAGACGTTCGGTGTTCGAGACGTGCAGCCAGAGTTTTTCCGGCGAGTTCCGCAATTCCCAAACGAAGTCGAACGACATGACGTCCCGCGCATTGGTAGGGGGCAATGCCGGATGCGCCAAGATGCTGGTCGGCTCGCCGCGCTGCAGCCGTTCGAGTTCGTCCAACAACTCGCCGGCATGTTGGAAGCGGGCTTCGGGCTTCTTGGCCAGACACTTGGCCACGATTTGCTCGACCGCTTCGGACAGGTCAGCGGCGATCGTCCTGATAAGCGGGGCCGGCTCGTTGACTTGCTTGGCGATGATGCCCATCAGGGTGTTCGCTTCGAAGGGCGGGCGTCCCGCCAGCAAATAAAACAGCGTGGCTCCCAGTGAATAGACGTCGGCACGGGCATCGACAGTCGCCGTTCCCGAACATTGCTCCGGAGCCATGTAGAGCGGAGTTCCCAGTACGGACCCAGCGCTCGTGACTTGCTGCGACTCCGACTCCAGAATTTCGCGAGCCAGTCCAAAGTCGGTGAGCTTCACGCGCGGAGGCGCGTTGTCGTTGGCCGCATTTCCGACCAGCAACATGTTTTCCGGCTTCAGATCGCGATGCACGACGCCGCGTGCGTGGGCTTCGCGGAGCGCCCGAGCGACATCGGCGACCATCGCCACCGCGTCACGCTCCGGAATTCGGCCACGCGCTTTCAGGCAGTCGAGCACGTTCTGGCCGTCGACAAACTCCATGACGATGAATTGCAGGCCGTCGTCTTCATTGAGTTCCAACAAGTTGGCGATGTATGGACTTTCGACCTCGGCGAGCATCCGCGCCTCGCGATGGAAACGCCGCAGCGCGGTTTCGTTCCTGGCGAGTTCTGACCGCAATACCTTGATCGCGACGACTCGGCCATCCAGCGGGTCTTCCGCTTTCCAAACCGCCCCCATACCCCCTTCGCCGAGTTTCTTGAGCAGCTTGAAACGCCCCAGTTGCTGCCGATCTAACAGCGGGTCAACGCCCGGTGATGGTCGCGATTGACTTCCCTTGGACCGTGGTGCCCGCGGCGAACTGTCACCGCCACGTCTGGTGGCGATTCGTGAAATCTCCTGGCGCTCA
>CAZPUJ010000380.1:0-24512 GCA_964589725.1 uncultured Planctomycetaceae bacterium | reverse complement strand
ACGTGATCGTCGATCGGCACGCTGCTGGGCCAGCAGATCGAGCCGACAGAGAAGACCGCGCCATTGTTGGGCGTATCGAAGATGGTCATCTCCGCCCCTCCATCGTCGGGGTTCAGGCCCTTGGCCAGCAGATGCACGTTCTGCGGCGAGCTGGAGGACATCTTGTCCGTCTCGTGTCCGGAGGCTCCGCCGGGGCAACGGCGATGCAGGCTCTTCTCGCCGAAGCGATCGCCGTTCATCAGACCCGTTCCCTCGAACACCCAATGCGTGTCGTCGATCACGCGGTACGGCGCGGCGGTCATGATGCCGGCGGGGTTGAAGACGACGCCCAGCAGGTTCGCTTCGGATTCGTGTCGTTTGGCGAGTCGGCTTTCGGCACCGATCCCTTCGGGCCAGAGGCTCGTCATCGCGCCGTTGTGGACGACCATCATGTCGTTGTCGAGCATCTCGACTTCGCAGTTGACCCCATTTCCACCGAGATACATCAAACGGCCACGCTCGTGAAACACCCATTGCTTGACGCGGTCGTACATCCGCCGCGTCCAGTACTCCGGGTGCGTGGTGATGACCAACACGCGGTACTTCGACAGGTCGAGCACTTCGTCGTGAAGTTGCGTCTCGGAGTAAAAGTCGTAAGCAAATCCTTCTCGCTCCAGCCAGCCGAGCAACCGCCACTCGGCTGGCGCGAGATGACAGGCCGCGCGGCCTTCGATCGGATCGGTGATCTGTTCACTCAGCGAGATGTCGTTGTTCGGATCGGGACGCTCGAATGACAGAGGGGCATACGACTCATAGCCCCACGTTTGGAACCGCGGGTCGGTGTAGCGTTTGATCTCCAGCCGCGAGTTGACCGTCGGCACGGCGGGCAGCTCATCCGAGTGAATGTAGTTGCTGCGGCCGCCGAAGTTGTTGTAGGCGTTCCATGTGATGTTCGACGCCAGCACCGCCACCGGCGCGGTTGGCCAAGCCGGCGCAACGACCCACGGAAACGCGAACGTCGCCCCCGATTTGGTGCTCGCATGGAAGTAGTACAAGCCGGAGCGTTGCGGAGCCACGACCTTTTGCGTGTGTGCCGGACTGGTGTAACCGACTTTGTTCCACTCGACGCCGCTCTGCGTGTAATCGCCATCGGGCGTGATCTGCATCATGGCTCGCGGGCCATGCTCATCATGCCAGCCCAAGCCGGTGACGAACTCTTTCGTCCAGCCGTAGCGCCACAGTTCCAAGTGGAAGCACTCGACCGAGTGAACGCGGAACTCCGACTCCTCGTCCGACCGCACGCATTTCGGCCATGCGTAACCGAGCAGCCCGTCGGCCAACAGTCGAAACTGATACGGCTTCGCAAGCGGCAGGTTCAATCGCACACGCTTGCCGCCGAAGCCCGGCTTTTGCAGCGTGACGACGTACTCGCCGGCTGGCAGGTCCAGGTGAATCGAGCCGCTCGCGCGCGACCGAGCCTCCCAGGAATCGCCACGCGCATTGACGAACTCCAGCAACACATCCGGCAGCGCGACGTAGCGTTCGTCGCTGACGTAACCGATCCGCATGACGATGACCTCAAAACGTCAAGACATCGCGAAAGAAGCCCCGAGGGTTTGAACGGGCCTGGCTTCTGGTTTCAGCACGTGGAGATCACAACGGTTCGGCAGTGGTCCTGCAAGCGCGAGATTATTTCGTGAAGAGGGGCTTGAGGTTGCCGACCCAGGACTTTTTCTTCGGTGCTGTCGGCGGCCTCGCTTCAATGGCAGGGGCTGCGGGATGTGCTCGTCCCGCCACGTCGTCGATCACTTTCGGTGCCTGGGGCTGTTGTTCGTAGCTGGCCGGTTGGATGGTCGCCGTTGACGAATTGGATTTCTGGAAGAACTGCGATGTTTTCTTGGAGGCTGGCGGAGCGGACTCGCCACGGTCGGAGCGGGACGAGGACTCCTGGAGCGGAACGTCCTCGGGGGGCATGAGCCGCAAGTCGATGTCTGCAGGTTGTCCGCCAGGAGTTGGAATCTGGCGCAGTTCGCTGTCGATGGGATTGCGCCGCAATGCGTCGTAAGCAGGTGCGCGATTTTCCTCCGGCCGGCGGTCGGGGATGGTGAAGTTGCGGTTGTGGGGGTCGGTGATGTCTTCTTCCCCTTTATCAGGTCGGTGGTGGAAACCACCGGGATGGTACGGGGACTGACGCCGTTGTTGATGGTAGAAGTCTTTCCGCACGTGGTCCGGTTGTTTATTTCTGATGTCGAGGAACTCATCGACTCGATTCGAGGCTTCATCGAATGTGAAGTCGTGAATGGCCTGTTCTCGGCCGCGAACCACGTGCTCCAAGTCGCGAAGAGCGATGTGATCTAGGTCGGCGACGTACTTCGACCAGCGCAGGCCCATCAGGTCGAACAACGTCGGGTAGACGGTGCTTTGACCAAGAATGATGTTCTGTTGCAGCGACGATTCGTCACTGGGCAACGGCTGGAACAGGACGCCGGCTCCGGGAATGTCTTCCAGAAGCGGTACACCGCGACAGGTGCGCGACGCCTTGAGTGCGACTTGGTAGCGGCTGATTTCCCGCAACTCGAAGCTGGAGGTCTGCACTTGCGTGTGAATCAAGTGCCGTTTAACGCGGCCCAGATGCTTTTCGTCCGGCCGCACCGGCTCGCGAACATTCGTCGTGTACATGTAGTCGAAGTCGTAAATCACCGAGTGCCCATCCGGCTGGATCACCGGCCGAATCTCGAAGCCGGTTCCGGTCTCAAATTTGTAGACCGCCGGGTCGGGAATGAGCCCTTCCAGTGCGGCTCCGAACTTCCGATCGGGGCCGCTGGTCTGCGCCATCAATTGTTCGGCTGTGTCGGTCGATTGTCCCGGCAGCACGCTGCGCACGCTGGCCGTTCGCAGCCCTTGATTGGGTAAGCCCGGCACTAGTGCCCCGGCCCCACCCGTGACTGCAGACACCGGTGCGCCGCTCATCATCCCGGCAAGACTCAGAAACGTCGGGTCCTGCAGCAAGGTTCCGTACTCTTGAACCAGTGCCCGCGCATCGTTCATGCCCTCGACGATCATGGTGGCGCGTTTCGGCAGATCGAACTCCATCGTGGCTTGAGGACTGACCTTCGCGAACTGCCGGTTGTTGGTCAGGATCGTCGTCCTCTCGACCTGCCCGAGATTGACATCCCACTCTCGCGACGCCGCCCGGATCCCTACAAAGGCCGGATCGTAGAACTGCACCTTGAAATCATCTTCCAACGCGATCGCCAGCCGTTTGAGATAGTTGTCGATCTGCGCGATGTGCGAGCGAGTCCCCTCGACCAATTCGATATATTTCTCGTCCTGCTCGTCGATCAGGAATTCGAGCAGCTTGCGGTGGTCAATATCGCGACGGACCCGGTTCGCAACCGCTTCGGCTTGTTGGATTCTGATGTCAGATCTCCTCAGTTTTCGAATCGCACCGCCAGCTCCTTTGTAAATGTCTTGGTGAAAAGGGACGGGCTCTAGGTAGTCATCCAATTTCACTTTCAAGACTTCCCACGCCGCGTCCTTCTGCGCTCGGCCCTTTCTTGGATCACTGAGCGTTTCCCCGAAATCGTATAGGTTGCTCAAGATGGCGTCGGCGAGCTCCAAGTCCTCCTCGATCATGGGAATAATGGGGTCAGCTCGATCTCCATCGGATCCCTTCCAAGGTCCGCCAACCGCGGCTTCGACGACATTCAAGATTCCTTGTTGGTTTTTCTGGTCTGCGTAAAAGAGCAGATGATTCCAGCTCCGCTGAATCGCACGAACGGTTTTCGGCCGTAGCAACTTTGAACCTTCGGCCTCTTTGACAAACAATTCCATCTGACTGAGCAGTTCCGCCACGTCGGATTCTTTAGGACTTGCCGATCCGAATCGGAGAGTTCGTTGTTCTTTGTCAATGGACGCATCGTTGAGCAATTCAGGCAGAACTCGACATGAGGCGCGAAGTTTCGCGAGTAGTTTCTCCGCCTGTTTTGTCGAGTGTTTGGCGTTTTTCTTTTCGATGTTCAAATCCAACTGCAACTTGCCGACCAATTCAGTTACGTCTCGCCCGCTGTTTTCCACAAAGTTTTCAAACTCTCTTTGGACTTGTTGCAACGCCTTCGAATGCACGCCGTCCAGCATTCGTGCCTTCTCTTGATCCGAATTACTGGCGTCCTCGATCAAGCCACGCTCGATCACTCGTTGCTTGAGCTCCACTTCTGCGACCAATTGCGATTTGAAGATTTGGGCCAGCCGGATGAATTCACGCTGCATGGGGGTCATCGTGTCCGAGCCGTAGACCGAAGCTTCGAAGAAACCATGCACATTGCGGAATTTGTATTTTTCGAAGGCGTTGCGACAGACTTCTTTTTGTGAGTTGAGCTTACAGGGAAGCAGGCTGCTGGTCTTGCGATAGTCCCATTCGGCTTGCGGCAGGTCGCATTCGATCAGGCAGCGAAAGCGGTCAAGGATCTGCTGGCGGATGTCGTTCTTTGACAGGGCCATGATGAAGCAGGCTTGCGACTGGCTGACTGTGTCCATGCCGTGCAGTGACAGCAGTTTGTTCTCGGTGCGCAGGAACTCGCTATCCATCTCGTAGAGTTCGTCGATGAAGGCGCGGCCGAAGAAGGCGTAGAGGTATTTGCGATCACGGTCGATCTGACGATGTTGGTCGGGGAACTGAGCATCGACGTTGGCGACAACGGCTCCGGCGACCTCTTGAATGGCGCGGCGCAGATAGCCGAGCGACTGGTTCGTTAAAAACCGAGACAGGTCGATGTGTCCTTCGATCCGAGTCGCGACCTTCTCCATCCGATTACCGTGCTCGCCGTTCACCTGGACGGTGAAGATGCCGACTTTGACTTGCCCCAGCGGAGCGTCAATCTGGTTGATCATCGTGCGGATCTTGTTGATGCCGCGAATCGGGCCACGCAGTTGCAGCAGGCCCTCGCCGATGACGCTGACCGAGACCTGCGTGACGGGGTCTTCTGATTTCACATCACCGGGGACGTAGGTATCCGGGTCTTCGATGCTGGCAGCGACCTCCGCGCGAAATTGATTTTCGCGTGCGCGGTCTTCCAGTTCTTGGGCTTGCTCGGTTTTTTCACGTTTGTCATTTTCAATCTGCCGCTTGTCGGCGACGGCACGTTCCAATTCAGCCACTTTCGACGCTTTGGTGCGAACCGCCGCCAACAGGGGTTCGGTCGGGTTGGCTGTCAGGTTGAGCGGATTTAGTTGTTCCGCTTGCGCGAGCGCGGTTTGAGCAGCTTGCAGCGCTGTCCGCGCAGTGGTCACTTGCGTCGTAAGGGCGTCCTTGCGGGCCTTCAACGTCACGAGCTTGGCATCTGCGATCGCCTTCTTGTCCTGGGCAACTTTCATCGCTTGGGCGACTTCGTTCTTTGCTGCGTCAGTCATGCCAGTCGTGGGATGATCGATCTTGTACTGCAAATCCTGAATTTCCAATTCCATGTCTTCGGAGATCTGTTGTTGCGGTGCGATCTGCGAGACGAGCGCCTTGAGACTCTTTTGCAGTGCGTCCACTTCGGCTGTCTTGTCGGCGACAATTCGTTCGTTGGCGGCGACGGTGACGTCTTTTTCCTTTTGTTGTCCCTGGTTGGTGTTCAAGGCCCGTTGCGACATCACCGCCCGCATTTGTTCGAGTTCCTGCCGAGCACCCGCCAGCTCTTGTTCGAGTTGGCGGCCGGCTTCGGCAGCCCGAATGGCGTCACGTTCTTTGGTCTGCCGATCTCGAGCGGCTTGCTCGGCGGATTCCCGGGCGGCTTTGGCGGTCAACTTGGCGCGGTCAACTCCGGATTGGTTGAACGACTTCACGTTGCGATTGATGATCTGAGCGACTCGGTGTGCGTCGCGAATGTAGTACAGCCGCGCCACGCGCGTCTCGACCTTGTCTCCCGGATTGAACAGGTCTTGCGGTTGCCGTTCCTTGCGGTGGACGAATTCGGGAAACGGGACGTGCGGTCCGTTCGCCGTTTGCGGCAGCGAGTTGAAGGTGAATTTGCGAGGCTCGGCCAGCGCGTTGCCGTGCTGATCGGTGACTCTGGCTTTCACTTCGATTTGGTACAGGTCGGTGATCAGCGAACCGAGATTGAGCCGCACGACGAAGTTGTCGTCGGGGCGATCCAAAATCGAGAAGCTCGTATGCGCGGTCGCGAACTCGTGCTGGCCGCCGGTGCGATGAATGAGGAAGTTCCCGTCTGGTGGCGGTGCGACTGTGAGCGATTCTTTTTTGAGATCATTGTTGGCGAACTGAATTTCAAGTACCGCGACGCCTCCCGTCTCGCCGACCGTTTGGACCGACAAGATACGGGGCGGCACATTGTCGACCCACAGCTTGAGCGGGTCGCTGGGGAGCGAGATCTGTTGACCGGGGCCTTCTTCATCAGGATCCCACAAGGCGACGACGTCTTCCGCTTGTTTCATTTCCAGCACGGCCACATCGAACGGCAGGAGTTGGGTCTTCTTCGACCTGTCCTTGATCGGAATGCGCGCCTCGCGGTCGGAGCCATTCTTGCCGATGCGGATCGTCAGCGCGCCCTTAGGAACCTGACCGTCGATCCCGGGGAATTCGACTTTTACGAAGACTTTGGACTTGTTGGTACGCGGGTTGGCGTTGTCGATCAGGTTGGCGGACGTTGCAGGATCGTCGGCGTGAATGCCGATGATCTTCGGTTTTTCAGCGGCTGTTCCCGGATTGGGCGCCGGCAACTGCAGAGCGGTTGACGCGGCGAGAAGTCTGGGTGCCAGGGTGTACGCGATGAGCTCGGTTTCATCAGCCGTTGAACTCTCAGTGAGGTGACGCTTCGAGATCGGCATCGCGTTGACGGATGGAAACCGCGCGGGCGCATCGGAGACTTGCACGCGTGCGACCTGTGGAGACCTTGAGGTGTCCAGGACAAATATCGCGACGCCGCCCAATAGGGCCGATGCGGCGGCGACTGTCTTCAGATTGTGCATGATGTGGATCCTCCGTGATCCGATGTGATGCGCGCGACGATGACGTCGATTAGCGAATCGTCTTCTCAAACTCCGGTGCCCCTGCCTTGGCTCTTTCGGCGGCTTGTTTGAGCGCCTCAGTATTGCCGATGCTCTTGACTTCTTCGCCGATTCCCTGGAGTTGATTGATGCCGGGCAGAGCGCTGAAGCCGTCTTTTAACCGAGTGACTGCGGTGGAGGTGGCATCGGTTGCGGTGCCAGCGGCTCCCTTGATGGTTGTACCGACAGACTGCGCGGCGTCTTTGACAGTTCGTGTGAGCGGGAAGCGGTCGCTGAATTGCTGGTGTTGCGTGACCAGTTTTGATGTGTGGTCGCGATGGACTCGCGAAAGGCCCTTGCCGGGCTTATAGGTCATCACGACTTCTTCACAGCCATCGTTGATTTTGAAGGTTAGCACGACGCGTCGGTTTGGGTAGACGTAGGTGATGGTGTGCTCGTTGTAGGCAATGATCGGGGCGCCGGAAGGCAGATTGACCTGCGCGTACAGTCGCTTGCCCGTTTTGGGATGGCAGGCCGAGACGATCGTCGGACCTCCTTGAAGCAGCGGACCCTGGAATTCCTTGTCACCGTTGTAGTAGTAACGGTGAACATGCAGGGTGGGTTGGATGTCGGCCTGCCAACCGCACTCTGGGTCGCAGACGAGGTCGATTCCGGGAACGTCCCGATCCATGGTGCCCGGTTTGTAAACGACCAGCTCGTCAAACCCGGCCACCTTCGGTTCGGCCGCCGAGACCGCTACACCGCCCCACAACAGCAACCCGACAAACGTGCGGATACCCCACGCCCGCCAGTGCCAGAATCTCTTCATGGCAGCCCTCCCTGGCTTTCAGTGGCCGGGATGCCTTCAGGCTGAACCCGATGTTCAGGTGAGATTCCCGATAGGGGACTTTATCGGTTGCGCCGAGTCTCCAGCTCAACCTGGAGATGGGTCAGTTCCTGGTAGTCATACCCGCAAAGGCGTGATTCTCCGGGACATACCAGCGAGACTACGCGGTTATCCTCTTTTGACATCCAGAACGATTGCGAACATTCAAAGAGTGCCGGCCCATTGGGTGCTACCGCTAGCGATGCGGCCTCCGTTGAACTAAAGCCACGCACGCGGATCGTCACACGACAACCATCAGTCCGTTCCGGCGGCGCACCATTCGTCCGCAGGTGAGATGGCAACCCTTTGAGTCGTCCCGTAAAGGACATTTCACCGGTCGAATACGCGGCGAGTCGGATCTCGTCCAGGCGGACGGGGGCAGCGGTCAGTGATGGATCCTCTTGCGTCGTGGATACATTGCGCAACGCCGAATGGAAGACCTTTCGATGAATGACGCACGGAGTTTGAGTAGGCTGGGGGGGCGTTGCGTCCGTCCTCCTAAAGAAGTCCAATTCGTTGACGCATTCTTCCTTTTCGAGCATGGCCATATAGGCTCCGCGCGACAACACATCATCGCGTCGGTAATTGACACACGGTGGAGCGCCGGTCCAGAGCTTGGCCTTCAACCGAAGTCTCTCACCCGCGCCGACGTGCGTTGCACCAAGCAAACCGGCCAGCGCAAGCAACGTCCAATGTTGTCGCATCACCCGATCTCCACATTCAGATTCTCTGTCCAATTCCACCAGCCGATATGGACTCCTTGAGTTGATCGGCGCAAAGGTCAAAGAACCCTCCGAGGAACCCTTCCGGTTGCGAGAACCAATAAATCAGAATCGCTTGCTTCAGTTTGCCTAGCTTGACCGAGGATCGCAGGCTGAGCGCCCAACGTTGAAAGTAGCAGCCCATCAGAGATCGTTCCCACGCACTCCGAACGCCGATCCGAGGCCGCATATCCGAAAAAACAATCGGCGGTGCTTGATCGCAACGCTCTGTAGCTGAATTCGCAAGAATTCAGTGAGCCGGTTGGCGTCACCTCGGAATGCTGGCGACCTCAGCAAGGCCAGCTTGGTCGCTCACTCACCCTGCACTCGTTTCGCCGCTTGCTCGATCCGTCGCAGCGAGCGGTCTCGGCCGACAAGCAACAGGCAGTCATAAACGCCCGGGCCGATGGCGACGCCGGTCGTGCTGATCCGTAAGGCGTGAATCAACGTCCCCGGCGATTGGCCTTGCTCTTCGCAAAAGGCTTTCAGCGTGGCTTCCAGGTTTTCTGCTGTCCAAGTCGGGAGCTGTTCGATCCGCGTTTGGTAGCCCGACAACAACGCGGGTACCCCGTCCTTTCGAACGCGCTTACCGAATTCCTTTTCGTCGTACGTGACCTCTTCACGAAAGAAGTAAGGCACGTCGAGGATGTCGCTGAACAGCTTCAGCCGATCCCCCAGCGCTACGACCAGCCGAGCGACGAACTCGCGCGTCTCCTGCAACGTTGGCGAAGCGACGAGGCCGGCGCGTTCCAAGTACGGCAAACAGCCGGAGACTTTTTCCTCGATCGACAACTGGCTCATCCAGTGCTGCTGGTACGACAACAGCTTGTCGGGATCGAAGCCGGCCGGAGCTTTCACGACTCGGTCGAGCGTGAAGAGCTTGATGGCATCGTCGAGCGAAAAGATTTCCGA
Source organism: uncultured Planctomycetaceae bacterium (assembly GCA_964589725.1). Taxonomy (GTDB): domain Bacteria; phylum Planctomycetota; class Planctomycetia; order Planctomycetales; family Planctomycetaceae; genus CAYSHJ01. The sequence continues at coordinate 14,987 of CAZPUJ010000380.1, read as the reverse complement.
TTTGTCGTCCAGCGACCAGCCGAGTCGCAGCAATCCGTTCAGCACGCCCGCCGGCAAGAAGCCGATTTTCTCGTAGTACTCGACCATCACCGGGTCGAGGCCGTGCTGACCCGCGAGGCCGATCTGTGGAAAGACCGAGTCTCCCTTGTCGCAGAGCCGTTTGAACGCCGCATTGTTGCGGTATTGTGCGAGCTTGCGCTTGCTGAGTTTCTCCTTTGACCCCGGCGCGGCGACGTACGGAATGTGAGCGAACTCCGGCAGCGTGTTTCCGAGCGCATGATGCAACATTGCTTGAATCGCCGTGTTCGTGAGATGTTCTTCCGCACGGATCACGTGCGTGATTCGCATTTGAGCGTCATCGACAACGGTCGCGAAGTTGTACAGCGGCGAACCATCGGAGCGCATGATGATCGGGTCTGCAATCAATCCGGCATCCCAGGCGACTTTGCCACGGATGTGATCTTCGATGACGATCGTCTGATCGCGCGGCACGAGGAAGCGAATGACGTGCGGCCGGCCCTCGGTGACGAATTGCTGGATCTGCGACTCGATCAGTTCGAGAGATCGCCGAATGTTGAGATACGTGCGCTTCTCGGACTCAGCCTGTTTGCGGTCTTGGTCGATTTGCTCTTTCGTCTCGAAACAGCGATACGCCTTGCCCTCGCGCAATAGCCGTTCGGCGGCAGCACGATACAGTTCGCCACGCTGCGACTGAAAATAGGGAGCGTATGGCCCGCCGACTTCCGGACCCTCGTCCCACGTCAGCCCCAGCCACTTGAACGCTTGCAGGATCGGTCCCAACGCCTCGTTGATGTTCCGCTCCTGGTCGGTGTCGTCGATCCGTAGGATGAACTTTCCGCCGTTGTGCCGAGCCCACAACCAATTGAACAACGCGGTCCGCATGCCGCCGATGTGCATGTAGCCGGTCGGACTGGGAGCGAAGCGAGTGCGAACGGTGGGCATCGTCATTCTTTCGTCATTGGGTATTTCGTCATTCATCATTCCTCTTGGCCCCACTTTGCTCCAAAATCTCCGCCACGTGCATGACTCGAATCGGCTTTCCTTGCCGGCGAATCAGGCCGTCGAGGTGCATCAGACAAGACATGTCATTCGCCGTCAGCACTTGCGTGCCAGCCTGTTCGTGATCGTGGACTCGGTCGAGGCCCATCATGCACGACACCGCCTCCTCCGTGACAGCGAATGTCCCACCGAAGCCGCAACATTCGTCCGGCCGCGTCAGCTCAGAGAACGAAATGCCTTCGAGGCCCTCCAACAATTGCCGAGCCTTGTTGAACGCCGGGCCGACGCGCTCGCTGCAACTGCCCAGACGCAGCTCTCGAAGTCCGTGACAACTTTGATGCAGACCAATTTGGTGCGGGAACCGACCGGTCGTGCGAGTCACCTTCAGCACGTCGGTCAGAAACTCGGTGAGTTCGAACGTCTTCAGCTTGAGTTGCTCGAAGCCCGCCGTGCCGGCCAGATACTCGTCGTAGTGATGTCGCACCATCGCGGTGCAGCTTCCGGAGGGACAGACCACGAACTCGTACGGACGAAAAATCTCGAAGAACCGCTGTGCGAGCGGACGTGTCTGTTCGCACAATCCCGTGTTGGCCATTGGTTGACCGCAACAAGTTTGAGCTTCCGGAAAATCGACCTCCACGCCGAAGCGTTCCAGAACAGCGACGGCTGCCAGGCCAACATGCGGATAGAGTTGATCGATGTAACACGGAAGAAACAGCCCAACGCGCATGCCGCCTCCAGACTCGGTCCCGCGATCGATTATTCGCGATCACAGTGAGGCGGAATTGTAGCGGCAGGCCAGCGCATGGCCGACCGATCGATGTCAGCGGATATTGGGAAGACACAGCAGACTGGAAGACATTCCGGTGAATATCCGGGGAGTCTGAGTAGCTTTCGAAGAACACGTAGTATTCGAAGATCTGTGAAATTTGATAAAGCCAAGCTTACCGTGCCGTTTTTGTCGGTGACTCGAGTCGACCGAACCGATCTTTTTCGAGAACCGGCATTTTCGACGGAGAGACTCGATGACGTTGCCACGACTCGCGAAAGCCAACACCGCTGACGGTCGCTGGTACGCGATGAGTGCTTGTTTGGCGGTGTTGATGCTGTCTGGATGTCAGACGGCTTTTGTTCGTTCGTGGTCTGACACATCATCGGCCGAACCCACCGAGCGACAGTTCGATGATAGGCCGGCAAAGTCCGCCGGCAGTTCGTCGACACTTCTGATTCACGACGATGCGGCCGCTGACCTGAAGATTGTCGTTCCAATCTTGGAGTCTTCACACAGAACTTTTTCTGGCAAGCCACACAAGCCCACGACTGCGACGATCGACTTCGATGACCAAAACAGTCCTTGGCTTTTACTCGTTCGAGATGACAGTCCTGAACCTTGCTCAGCGGACGACGCCCGATTCAGTCCGTGTCCTACCAGCAGTCTAGAGAAGTGCGTTCATGAACACGACGACGGACGGCTCTGTTTCCGTTGCGATGCGAAGGATTGCTGGCTGACTTTGTGGGAGGACACGCGCGGTGTCGTGAATTGGAACAACGCGCTCATCCTCGGCGTCGCGGCGGGCGGCGTGGTTGCGATGCGTGAAGGTGATGCTGACCGCGAAGTCCGCGAATGGGTCAACGAACATCCGGGGCGTTGGGGCGAAGGGACTCACGTGCTGGGAAAAATTGGCGAAGTCCAGTGGCAAGCCCCGGCACTCCTTGGCCTCTACGCCTATTCGCTGTGGTCACAGGACGAGGAACTACACGACGTCAGCGGATCGCTGCTGAGCGCGTTTGCCATTACGAGCGTGACGACGACCGTGATCAAGTTCGCCGCCCGTACCGATCGGCCCTCGACGGAGTGGAATGACGGACATTACGGCTTTCCCTCGTATCACACGTCCAGTAGTTTCGCGATCGCGGCGGTGTTGGACGAATACTACGGACCGGCGGCCGGACTGCCGGCATATGCGCTCGCGGGGTTAATCGGTTTCAGCCGGATCGATGAGCAAGATCACGATCTGTCGGATGTCTTCTTTGGCAGCGTGTTGGGCTTCGTGATCGGAAAATCGGTCGCGGGGGGGCACCTGTGCGGCGACTCGCGCGTGAAGCTGCTGCCTTACATCCATCCGACCGACGGTAGCTCCGGCGTCGCGTTCGAAACGCGGTTTTGATCAAAGTCGCCGTGTCAGTCCGTTGCCTCGCGCCGTAACAGTCCGGCCGATGACTCGAAATACTTCCGGCGACGTCGCTGTTTTTCCGGCGCGGCGGCGGTGGCTTGCTTGAGATCCGCCAGATTTGCCGCGCAAACGCGGCAGCCGACAGTCTGAAGATGGAACTCGATGTACTCGCGCGGACTGTCGTCGAGCGCGCCGAGCAAGTACGCGCCAAGTTGACTGCGAGTCGGACAGCTCAAACGTGCGCGCCGCCAAATCTCGCCGACGGTGAAACCGCCCTGATCCCGGTTGCGGGCGAGCGACGCCAAATGCCGACGCAGCGTTTCCGACTCGCGCAGCGAACGCTCCAGTTCCGCCATTCGCTCGGCCGGGAGTTGTTCGTCGAGGTACGCCAGCCATTCTGCATCAGTGGGTTGGGTCATGGGTCCGCTGTCAGTCGTTCGTTGTCCCGTGTGGTTGTTCGCTGCCAGCCACAGGCTTTCCGCTTACTTCTGCCAGCGCTTCCACGCTTGCCCCGGTCGCTCGACGCGGAATTGGACAAGCCGTGTATGATCAACTTCGGTCACATAGACGGTGCGGCCGTCGGGGCCGCCGAAGCAGATGTTGCTGGGACTTTTGCCGAGGACGTCGATCTCGCGAATGATTTCGCCCTTGGGCGAGACGACAGCGACGGTCCCCTTGCCATGTCGTGTCACAAACAGGTTGCCATCGATGTCGCAGCGCATGCCGTCGAAGCCGTGATCGGGGAATTGTTTCAGCAAGCGTTTGTCTCTGATTCCATCGGCCGTGATTGTGAAGGCCCAAATGTTCCGTTGAACGCTCTCGTTGACGTACAGCGTCTTGCCGTCCGGACTGATCTCGATGCCATTCGTCGTGCCCATGTCGCCGGCGACTTTCGTGACCTTGCCTTGACGGTCGATGCGCCACAACTGGCCGGTGTTGTTGCCCCAGTTCGGGTCACTGGCCCAAAGCACGTCGTCCGGGCCGATGGCCAGATCGTTCGGTTGATTCATTCCGTCGTGGTGCGCGAACACGGAAACCTGCTTGCTCGCCATGTCGACCTTCAGGACGTTGTGGTTGACGTAATCGGCGATATACATCGCTCCTGGCTTGTCGAAGACGATTCCGTTGCCGACGCTCTTGTTCGGCAGCATGACGAACACCTCGCCGACCCCCTTCGGCGTCACCTTGCCGATGGTCCCTTCCTGTTTGAAGTTCACCGCATAGATGTTTCCCGCTCCATCGCACTGCGGCCCTTCGATTCCCGGCGTGAATTCCTTCGGCTGAGTCAACGGTTCCGCGACAAAGAGTTTTTCCTTTTCGTCGGCACCGCTGGATGAGGCGAGTATCGTCAGCGTCGCAAACGCGATGACGGCCAGCAGGCAACGTCCGCAAGCAAACAAGTTTCGCATGAAACAGACTCCTCAATCGTCAGGACGTTGATCGAATAGCATCGTCAAAACGGTGCGGCCTACTTTGACACCCACACCACGTGTCGCCACGGAAGTGTCAGTCCCCGATCGGTCGCGGCGGATTCACCCAATGGCCGGTGGGGTCGGTCCCGCGAACGACGACTCCCTTCTTGTTCCATTCCGAACCGGCCCGCACATCGGGCGTGCAGTATCGTAGTGTCAAGCCGCAGCGACGTCGCTCGGAGTGGTTGGCCTCGGAGCTGTGCAGCAGCAGGTCCGCGTGCAGAGAAATCTCGCCGGCCTGGAGTTCGTCGTACACGACCGAGCCGTATTGCTCGGCGTTGTCGATCGCCTGGTTGAGCACGTTGTGGTCGGCTTCGGAACTCGGTCGATACGTCAAGTGCCCGACGTGATGCGAGCCGGCGACAAACTTCATGCAGGCGTTTTCGCGATCGGCATCGTCAATCGCAAGCCAAACCGTGACGGTCTTCGATGGCGTCAGCGGCCAATAGCTGGCGTCTTGATGCCAGGCCACCAGCTTGCCGTCTTTCGGCATCTTGCAGAAGAAGTGCGAACCCCAACCGATGACGTTGTCGCCCAGAATGTCCGCGACACAATCGACGATACGCGGGTCCGTCAGCAAGTCGTAAATGTAGCCGTACTTCAAGTGCGCCGTGCTGATCGAATAGCTGTCGCCACCGGCGGCCAAGACTTGCGCCAGCAGTTGATCGAAGTATTGCCGGTTCCGCAGCGTTCGTTCGGCGTCGAACACGCGCACGCCTTTGACGTACCCATACCGATTGAACTGCGCGACATCGTCGCGATGGAGGACTTTCGGATGCGTGACTTGGCTGGGATAGAATTTCAAATCCCGCTGCATCTGGTCCAGTTCTGTCTGGTCCGGCAGGATCTTGAAACCGGTGACGGTGCTCATGGGGTGAGTTCCGTGCTCGAAGAGTCCACGAATTTGACTGGCCAGAGTATCAACGATGCCAGAGCGGTCTGCAACGCGGTCGGTGAACACGGCTGCGGCTGAAAACGAAACAGGCTGCCGTCGCGGAGAACCCACGACGACAGCCTGTCGGATCGACGCAGAAGTCCCGAACGTTCCTACGGCACCGCGGTGTCAATCGTGTCGTAGATATTATGCACGCGATTCCCAATCTCGTGTAACGTTGCGATGCACCCCAAGATCAGCAGTGCCAAGAGTAAGGCATATTCCACGGCCGATGCGCCATCCTCTGCGACCAAGATTTTTTTCAGTAGACTCATCGGTTCGCTTCCGGCGGTGTATGTGTTCGCAACTACGGGGCTTAGAGGACGCCTCCTCAAGGAGATTACCCAACGTCGAATGGGAAACCGAGCGCGTTAGCCCAAGCGTAGGCCACCATCTGTACAAGTCAAACCGGCAGTTGGCACTTTGTCAGCGCGGGCGAGGGGTCAGGTGTAATGATTTCTGCAACGTTTCGTCGGCGTCGAACACGCGCACGCATTTGAGGTACCCGGAGCGATCTGCAATGCGGTGGGTGAGCGTGGCGACGGAGGCCGAAAACGAAACAGGCTGCCGTCGCGGAGAACCCACGACTTCAGCCTGTCGGATCGACGCAGAAGGCCGGAATGCAACTAGGGCACCGTGGCGTTAATGAGGTCGTAGATATTACGCAAGCCAACCCCAATATCGGTCAAAGTTACGATGCACACCAAGATCAGCAGTGCCATCATCACGGCATATTCCACGGCCGTTGATCCGTCGTTTGCAACCCAGATTTTTTTCAGGAAACTCATGGGTTCGGTTCCGGCGGTGTATGTCTCGGCGACTACGGGGGTTGGAGAACGGCTCCTCAAGGAAATCACCCAACGTCAAACGGGAAACCTGGCGCGTCAGCTCAAGCGTAGGTCACGGTCTGTACAAGTCAAACGGCTCGTTTGCAGTTTGTCGGCCCGATCAATTTGCCCGTGCGCCGCCCGAATACTCTAGGGGGTGAAAACCCCCCTTGTCGGGTCCCTGCGAGACGACTACAACCCCGCCCCTCACTTGGCCTTGAGAAATTTCACTGGTCATGGAAGACCAATGCTCCATCGATTGCGTCGCATATTCTGTCCGGACTTGGCGATCGACCTGGGAACGGCGAACACGCTGGTGTCCGTTCAGGGCGAAGGGATCGTATTGAACGAGCCGTCTGTCGTCGCGCTCGAAAAGGGGACGCGGCGAGTGCTCGGTAAAGGGACCGCTGTCGGCAAGCTGGCAAAGCAGATGCTCGGCCGCACGCCCGATTCGATCACCGCCGTCAGGCCGCTCCAAGACGGTGTCATTACCGACTTCGAACTGTGCGAGGCAATGCTCCGCTATTTCATTCAAAAGGCCAGCCGCCAGATGCGTGGGCTGCGGCCGCGGGTCATCATCGCCGTCCCCGGCGGTATCACGCCGGTCGAGAAGCGAGCCGTCTTCAACAGCGCGGAACGAGCTGGCGCCGGTCGCGTGTATCTCATCGAAGAATCCAAAGCTGCCGGCATCGGAGCAGGACTGCCGATCTCCGAACCGATTGCCAGCATGGTCTGCGACATCGGCGGCGGCACAACCGATGTCGCGATCTTCAGCCTCGGAGGCATCGTCGTCAGCCAGTCGATCCGCGTGGCCGGCGATGAACTTGACGAGGCGATCGTCGAATACCTCAAGCAGCATTTCTCGCTTCGCATCGGCTCGCAAACGGCCGAGAAGATCAAACTTGAAATCGGCAACGCCTACCCGCTAGATCAAGAGTTGACGATGGAGGTCCGTGGCCTCGACACGATCAGCGGCGTGCCTCGCAAAGCCGTCGTCACCAGCGAGGAGATTCGCGAGAGCCTGCGCGAACCAGTGACGTCGATCCTCAACTGCGTCAAGAACGTCATCGAGAAATGCAAGCCGGAACTGGTCTCCGACATCGTCGATCACGGCCTGGTCCTGACCGGCGGCGGAGCCTTGCTGCGCGGCCTCGACCAATTGATGAATGAACAACTCGGCATCCCGGTGCGAGTCGCCGACGATCCGCTGACGACAGTCGCACGCGGTACGGCGATCTGCCTCGATCATCTGTCGCAGTGGCGCGAGAGCCTCGATATGGGCAATGATTGACGGAAAGACCAATGTCCTCCGGCCTGACCTTTTCCGCGAAGCTGATCGCCGCATTCTGCTGTTGCGCCGCGATCATACTGGGGTTTGTCCCGCCGAACGTCGCTCACTGCTGGCGATCGGCCATGCGCGACGGGTTTGGGCTGGGAGTTCAGCTCGCGGCCGACGCGCAACAGGCGACGGCGCGAGCGATCCGACAACGGATGCTCGGAGACGACGCGAAGAGCCTGATCGTACAGCTTGAGGCCACTCGGTCCGAACTCAGCGAGACGCAGCGGCAATTGCGGCGCGAGCGGCTGGCTCATCAACAGACGCGCGACACGAACCTGCTCGCGCTGCATCGGCACGACGAGACACATCGGCCCATCGATCCGCCGCCGTTGATCGTACCGCAGGTCGTGCAGGCGCGAGTGCTCGGCGAGGAATTGGCCTCGGCGTGGCGACGAGGTCTGCTCTTGAATCAAGGTTCAAAAAACGGGCTGACGGAAGAAGCCCTGGTCATCAATTCATCGGCCGAACTACTTGATCAAGGTGAAGATGCTGGATTGTCGCCAGATATGGCCGTGTTCGCCGGACAGTGTGTGCTCGGCAAGATGCAACACGTCGGTCGCTGGTCCAGCACATGGGTGCCGCTCACGGACCTCCGCTTCCGCGGCCGAGCACGCTTAGCTCGCGTCACATCCGACGGTTTGGCCTTCAGTGCGGAAGGTGTTCTGATCGGCACAGGCAAAGACGGTTGTCGATTGACTCTCATTCGAGCGAGCGAACCGGTCAGCGAAGGTGACGAAGTTTTTTCCCTCGAATCACCCGGCGGCTTCGAAACGCCATTGTATTACGGAATGGTCGTCCGATCGGAATTGGCTCCCGGCGCGACGAACTGGGAAATCGAAGTCCGTCCGGCAGTCGATGCCAAGTCGGTAAGAGAAGTCTCTGTCGTGCGACCGCGAGTGAACTCGAAGCGGCTGGCGAATTGAAACTCTTGGTCACCTGGTTCCCAAGCTCCGCTTGGGAACCCCACTCCTCGAAGCTCTGCTTCGCGAACACCGCTTCGCGTCCGGGAAGCCGAGCTTCGGGGAGGCATTCCCAAGCGGAGCTTGCGAACGAGCGAACCGAGCGAATCCGAAATCATGCGACACCTCACTCTGATGCTGCTGACGTATCTCGCGCTTGCCGTACACGCGGCGTGCGGCGACTCACTGGCGCTGGGTGGTTGCCGACTACCGTTCGTGTGGCTGCCGGTGGTGGTCGCTGTCGCGTGGTTCGCGGATGCACGCGGCATCGCGTGGGGGGCGTTGATCGGCTTGCTGGCGGACGGGCTGTCGGCCGGCGTGCTCGGACAACAGATGCTCGCCGCGACGATGTCCTCGACGTTGTTGCTGCCACTGCTGCCGGAATCGCGATCACGGATCGGAGTGGGGCGACTCATTTGGGCCTTCGCCGTGATCGCCAGTGCGGAGTTACTATCGCAGTTTCACGCGAGCCTGCTGTCTTACGGTCCTGCCGTGACGTTCTGGTCGCTCATCTTGATCGCCGGTTCAGCGGCGTATGGGACGGCAGTGTACGCCCTGTTGGTGTCGATTGGCCGAGCCGTTCTCCCTTTACCCAGTTTCCTCTCACCGGCGGGGAGAGGGGACCGGGCATATACCGTACGCGGCCGAGTCTGACACATTGAGAGGACGCTTCACACTAACCCGAAGCGTAAGCGAGGGCAGAGGTAACAGATCCTCGCTGACGCTTCGGGTTAGTGTCAGACTTGGCCGTGCGAGGCATTAAGCATGCGCAACCGACCGACTCCGATCTATGCCTCGAACGATGCCGGCGGAAGCAACCGCTCGGCGTGGGATGTCGATGCGGAGCCCGGTATGCGATTATTTTGGTTGTTCGTCGCGATGGGATTTCCGCTGCTTGTGGTCGCGGGACGGTTAACGCAGTTGCAGTGGCTGTTGGCTGACGACTTCGCGGTCGAGGAACATCACGAGGTCATCGCGTTCGAGCCAATTCCAAGTCGCCACGGACGAATCCTCTCGGCTGACGGGACCGTGCTGGCGTTCGATGAAGAGCGGTTTCAAGTCCTCATGCATTATCGCTGGCTCGAAGAGCCACCGAATGACGGATGGTTGCGCGAAGAAGCGTTGTCGCGACTGAGCCGACTCGAACGCCGCGACAAGACGAAGATCGCCGCAGCGAAGCAGCAAGTGCTCGCACGACGCGCGGCATTGTGGCAATCGCTGGCCGAACTGACTGATCACAACGCGGACTTACTGACCGAACGGCGGAGCCGCATTCAGCAACGCGTCGAGAGGATGTTCCACACGATCGAAGCACGCTCCGTGGCCGACGCTGCCAGCGTAAGCGCCATGGAGTCAGCCGAAGCCACGCATGAAACCGCGGACGGTGACGCCATCGGCCACGGGTCGCAACTCTTAAGACGCGGCTGGGGCATGGTCGTGAAAGAACTGACGACTCCGCCGACGCGCGAGCAGCGCCAGCCGCTACGCATTCCGGAGCAATCGGACTATCACGTCTTGCTGGAAGACGTCCCACTAGAAGTGGTCGCGGAGATCGAATCAAATCCACAGCAGTTCCGCGGCTTGCGCACCGAGGTCACGACACGGCGAGTCTATCCTCACGGGCGGCTCGCTCCGCACTTGGTCGGTTATCGCAGCGAGATCGACGCCGACGGATTGGCCGCTCGCAAAGCACGTTTCCCTAAAGACGACCCGCTGGACTATCAGCCCGGCGACACGATCGGGAAATCGGGCATCGAGGCCGCTTACGAATACGTGTTGCGCGGCGTACGCGGTCAACGAAAGATCGTGCGCGATCGGCACGGAGCGATCACGCACAGCGAAATCGTTCGCGGGCCGCGACTTGGGCGCGATGTCGTGCTCAGTTTCTCGACAGCCTTGCAAGCGAAAGTCAGCGACTTACTGACTGAGATTGTGGACGGCCAGTCAATCTCGTCCAAGGCTGTTGGCGGCGACGAATCCGGCGGCGCGGACGCGCCCAGCGACAAGACTCACCGCCCGCCCGGCGGCTGCATCGTCGCGATCGACGTTCATAGCGGAGCGATCTTGGCCGCCGCGACCGCTCCGACGTTTGACGTCAACGATTTTCTGTCCGGTGGCGACGAGCAGCGCGCCGCGTTATTCAACGACTCGCGGGATCCGCTGTTTCCACGAGCGACACAGATGACTCTGCCTCCCGGTTCGGTGTTCAAAACCGTCTCGGCGGTCGCGGTGTTGGAGAGCGGACGCATCGACCCGGATCGAGCGATCGACTGCTCCGGCTATCTCGACAACGCGAAGAGAAATCGGTGCTACATCTTCACCCATTACGGCGTCGGCCATCATGAGACCGATCTGACAAAGGCCATCGCTCAGTCGTGCAACGTGTATTTCTTCACGGCTGCACGCACGATCGGCCCGCAACCATTGGTCGATTGGGCCGACCGACTTGGCTTCGGCAAGCCAACCGGCGTCGATCTCCCCGGTGAGCGAAGCGGACATGTGCCTCGACCGCCCGACCAACCTCCAACCTCGCTGGCGAATCGACGCTCCCGCGCGAAGTCGTCGATCGAGTTGGCCAGTCACGAACACGACGCCGGTGATGATCCGGATGTTCTCTTGCCCGCGTCGCCGTGGGACGACGACTCGCCAAACGCACGTTCGGCAAAGGCAACCTCAACGGCCAAGCGAGAAACTTGGTACGCCGGCGATACACTCGGTCTGGCGATTGGCCAGTCGCGGCTGACGGTGACTCCGTTGCAGATCGCGCGCTTAATGGCAGTGGTCGCGAACGACGGCTGGCTGGTGACGCCACATGTCGCTCGCGAAATCGCTGTCGCGCCGGAAACCGCGACCGACGATGCAGACGTAGGACGGATTACCAATCCGTCCCACGGAACTCGCGAACCTGTCTCGATCACCCCATCTCGCCAACGCATTCGAGGTCTTTCGTCCGGCACGCTCGCTCGGTTGCGAGAGGGCTTGGAGCAAGTCGTCGCTCACCCGCAAGGCACAGGCTACAAGACTGTCCGAATGAATGAGGTCGCCATCGCCGGCAAGACAGGAACAGCGGAGATTGGTGGTGGACGTCCGGACCATGCCTGGTTCGCTGGCTACGTCCCGGCAAACGATCCACAAGTCGCGTTCGTGGTTGTGCTGGAGCAAGCCGGCTCCGGCGGCAAAGTGGCGGGACCGGTCGCCAAGAAGTTGGTGCAAACGCTGCTCGAACAAGGCACCATCCGAGCAAAGTAGCCGCGCGACATCATTACATTACACCGGCTCGAAGCTTCCGTCGGGGAAGCGGCGCATGCCGATGTCGGCGTAGACCGGCGGGACGGAAAAGACTTGTAGTCGCACGGGGTTGTCGCCGACGAGGCCGGCCACCGTGATGTACGACCGTGCCCACGACGAGCGAGTGTCTTTCGGCGACGGGAACGCGCTCCAGACCAATTCCGAAATCTTCGAGAAGCGGCCCATCAATTGTTGCAGGTCGAACTCGAAATTGATGTGGCGGGTCTCGCCATCACGGCGGCCGCCGACGACCTCATATGAGCCGAGGTACAGACCGACGACCCAGCTTCCTTCCGTGAAGTTGCAATCAAAGCCGACGCGAGCGACTCCGATGAGCGGATCGAACAGGTCGGCAATGCAGTCGATGAACGCGGTCAGCCAGTCCGGCCGAGCGTCCTTCGTCGCACGATCAGCCTCATCGTTTTCCAACTTGTTCAAGAAGTGTTCAATCGGCAGATGGGAGTGTTGGCTCACGATCAACTCCGTGTCAGCAGCGGGCGGGCCAGTTGCACCCGTGATATCGGGGGCCAACCGCCTGCCGTTCCAGTGAAGTGTGCCTCACGGATTCGTTCGTGTCGCCTTTTGATTCACGACTCTAAAAATGCGGACGTTAGGGCTTCGTGAGACAACACTCATGCCGGAAAGGTCAGTCGAGGCCGATGTTCGGGTTTGGCAAGGTGTGCTGAAGAAGATGTTTCGTCATTCGTGGTTTCCCCACGTTCGTCGCCGCGTTGACACCCCACATCGCCACTCTACAATCACTCGTTTTCTTCGGGGTTTTCAGGAGATTTCTGGTGGACGAAGCGATTCGCAAAGCGCGCGTGCTGATCGAGGCACTGGCTTGGATTCGCCGGTTCCGCGGGCGGCATGTCGTCATCAAGCTGGGCGGCAGCACGCTCGAAGAAACTGAAGCGGTTCGCAGCTTTCTGACGGACGTGATCTTTTTGCAGTCGGTCGGATTAAGACCGATCTTGATTCACGGCGGTGGAAAAGACATTGACAAGGCCATGGCGGCGTCGGGCATTACGCCGCGCAAGGTGCAGGGTCGCCGGTACACCGATGCCGCAACGCTGGAGATTGTCGCCAAAGTCCTCGCTGGTGATATCTGCGGCGGCTTGGTCGACGAGATTCGTCGGCAAGGGGGTGCGGCTCTCGGGCTGAGCTACCGCACACAGAATTGTCTTATCGGTCGCAAGTTGACTTTACCGAGTGAGGATGGTGAGCCGATTGACCTCGGTTTTGTCGGCGAGGTGATCGACATCGACCGGCGGTTGCTGGAAGACGTGACGTCGGCAGGACTGATTCCGGTTGTGCCGTCCGTCGCGGTTGACTCGGCGGGGCAGATGCTCAACGTGAACGCGGACACGGCGGCGGCGGCGGTTGCCCGGATTTTGAAGGCCGAGAAGCTCGTCTTCGTCAGCGATGTGCCGGGCATCTTCCTCGACCAGCACAATCCGCAGACGTTGCAATCTCATCTCACGGCCACGCGTTGCCGCGAGCTGATTGCCGCCGGCATCATCGACGCGGGTATGGTGCCAAAGGTCCAAGCTGCGTTGGAGGCGTTGGCCGTTGGCGTCGGCAAAGTTCACATCGTCGATGGCCGCATGTCGCATTCCGTGCTGTTGGAGATTTACTCCGACACGGGTGTGGGCACGGAGATTGTGCTCTGAAGCCCCCAGCCGCAATCGCACATTTGACCGACCCGACTTATAGGACTTATGTGACTTATAGGACGAATAAAACCTATTTCAGCCAAAGGGGTTTCCCGTGGACTCGGCCGCAACTCGGAGCAGTGATCAGACCATTCAGCAGTTCGAGCGATTCGTGATTCCGAATTATCGTCGGTATCCGATCTGCCTCGTGCGCGGCGAAGGTTCGTTCGTGTGGGACGCCGAGGGAAAACGTTATCTCGACCTGTTCCCCGGCTGGGGCTGCGACATTCTCGGACATTGCCCCCCTCGAGTCGTCAAAGCGATCCAGGAACAAGTCACGAAGCTGATCCATATTCCCAACACGTGGTACACCGAAGCTCAAGGTGATTTCGCCGAGATGCTATCGACGCGCGGCTTTGGTAAGGCGTTCTTTTGCAACAGCGGCGCGGAAGCAAATGAGGCTGCGATCAAGCTGGCGCGACTGCACTCGCGCGACGGCCGATACAAGGTCATTAGCTTCGAGAACAGTTTTCACGGCCGCACCTTCGCGACCGTAACGGCGACCGCTCAGCCGAAGTACCACGAAGGTCTTGGCCCGTTGCTGGCCGGATTCCGATACGCACCGCTTAACGACCTGGAGGCTGTCGCGAAGCTGCTCGATCGCGAGACGTGTGCGATCCTGATCGAACCGGTGCAGGGTGAAGGGGGTATCAACATTCCGATGGAAGGTTATCTGCAAGGGCTGCGAAGGCTCGCCGACGAGAATGGCTGCTTGCTGATCTTCGATGAGGTGCAAACCTGCATGGGCCGCACTGGCACATGGTACGGATACCAACAATGGGGAGTGCAGCCCGACGTGGTCTCGCTAGCGAAAGGCCTTGCCGGCGGCGTGGCGTGCGGCGCGATCCTGTGCCAGAACGAATTGGCTCCCGACCTGCGCCCCGGCATGCACGCGAGCACCTTCGGCGGCAACCCGCTCGCGATGGCGGCCGGTATCGCGACGGTTCAAACCATCGAGGAAGACGGCTTGCTGGCGAACTGCCAAGCGATGTCCGATCGCTTCCGCGCAAACTTGGAGAAGCTCAAGAGCGAACTTCCGATCATCTCGCAGTTGCGAATTCGAGGCATGATGATCGGCATCGACTTGAACATCCCGTCCACTCCCGCCGTGGCCAAGTGCGTGGACCGCGGCTTACTGATCAATGCGACTCACGACACCGTCATCCGCTTGCTGCCGGCCTTGAACGTCACGGCTGAGCAAGTTGACGAAGCCTGTTCGATCCTCGCGAATGTGCTGCGCGAGATGGCGACGGAGGTGTGAA
>CAZPUJ010000379.1:0-29493 GCA_964589725.1 uncultured Planctomycetaceae bacterium | reverse complement strand
GTAGCTGAACTAGCCAGAGTTCAGATTGTTTTTCATCTTGCGGTCACTTTGGCGTACTGCTGAAGTCTGGCGACTTCAGCTACCTCTGGTCTCCAGGCCCGTGAGCGTGCCGGTGCTGGAGCCGAATTTGTCGGCTTCGATGTCCATGCGCTGGAGCATGCTCACGAACAGATTGCACAGCGGCAGGTTGTTGTTTTCGTCGAAGGCCAGATGTTGGCCGTGCTTGAAACCGCCGCCGGCCAAGAGCACCGGCATGTTCTTGACGCTGTGCTTGCTGGCGTCGGCCAGGTTGCTGCTGAAGAACACCATCGTCCGGTCGAGCAGACTGTCCCCCTCTTCCTTCGTCTCCCGGAGCTGCGTCAGGAAGTCGCGCAGCGTCTTCATCTTTTCGAGTTCCAGAGTCTTGAGCTGGGCGATCTTGGTCGGATCTTGGCCGTGGTGTGACAGATCGTGATGGCCGTGACTCACGCCTTGAATCGGCGGTACGCTGCTGGTGCCCAAAAGTTGCAGAGTGATCAGCCGCGTTGAGTCTGTCTGCAACGCCAAGTGGATCAGGTCGAACCAGAGCCGCGTCTTGCCGACAAGGTCGGCGCTGTTCCGAATGTCCACAGGAGGTTTGGCATCGACCTTGGGCTTGGGTTTCTTCGACCAAGCGTCGGCCTGTGCCAGCCGCTGCTCCAATTCGCGGACGCTGGTGAAATACTCGTCAAGCTTTTCGCGGTCCCCCGCGCCCAGGACATGCGCCATCTTTTTGGCTTGATCGCGGACCGCGTCGAGGACGCTCTGCCCATCAGCCAGCCGGCGAGTCTGGGTCGCCACCTCATCGGGGCGTCCTTCCAGAAACAGCTTGGCGAACACGCCCGACGGCCAATCTTCCGTCGGCACGGGCGCACCGCTCTTGGTCCACGACAGGCCGGCTCCTTCGCACGACAGTGTCAACGACGCGAATCGCGTCTGTCCGAAAATGTGCTCGGCCGCGAACTGGTCGAGCGAAATGCTGTTCTTGAACCCGGCCCGCCGTTCCGGATGCGGTGCGGCCGTGAGAAAACTCTGGTTGGAATCGTGGCTGGGGCCGACGTCCGGATGCGACAGTCCAGAGATGACCGTGAAGTCGTCGCGAAAATCCTTGAGGACTTCCAGGTAGGGAGACAACTCATAGTCCCGGACCCCCTGTCCTGATTGACTCGGCTCCGGGAAGAAATAAGGCGGATGCACTCCGAGCGGCGTGTTGATGCAAACCATGCGTCGCTTGACCGCCGGCGCGGCGGCGGCAGCACGCCGCGTCATGACATCCAGCAGAGGCAGCGCCATCGCGACACCCGCGCCGCGAAGGAAAGTTCGGCGATCAAGTTTCATGGCAGATTCCTTGGTGAGGAAAGATTGGGCGTCCGACAAACACCGCCGTTCAAACGTCATTGATTTCAGAAACCACGCGGCCCGCGGCTCCGTTTGCAACGGGTTCTGTTAGGCCTATCCACTGGCTTTGCTAATGATCTGGACTGCAAATCCGATCAGGCGCGCACCGAAAACGATAACGGCGACCAGGAAGAACGCGGCGACAAATTCATGGCCGGAAGCTAATCGCCGTACACCGTCAATCAACGTGTTCTTATTGACGCCACCAGAAACCGCCCGCCCGAAAGCCCGTCCGGCAGCAAGCGTTCTGCCCCCGACAAAAAACAACATGGCCGCGAGAAGCAGAATCGACGAGTTGATTTTGCTGGCCGTTTCGAACCCCAACAACGCCAAAGCCATGAGAAAGATGGAGCACAAAATCTGCGCGATGCCGGCGAGTTTGAGGGAGCCCGCCAATTTGCGGAACGGCTTGATTTCCTCTTCGGTGAAAGGCGGAAAGTCAGGGCGAGTGGCGTCTGCTGACATGCGATGCTCCTTTGACCGAACAGTGAACTTACCCGCGCACGAGCGATCACGGACTGACTGAAATGGGTTCACCGCTCGCTTGGTGAATCAACGTCTCATTCCGGCTGTGGATTGTCAATCGGCATGGCAGAACGATGCGGGCAGAATGATGGGAGGAAATTGAATAGGTCATCGCGTTTGTCTTCATCGTCCTGCTCCCATTGTTCTGCCACTTCCCAGCAGAGTCGTGAACTCGATGTCGTGGTGATTCAGGTTGATCCACTGGAGGCAGGCCAGTCGTGTGTGGCCGAGGAATCGCTGCAAGTGGTCTCGCATCCGCGGTTGACCATCGGTCAGGGCCGTGAAGGCCAACGCGGTGTCATCGCCGAGCAGACACATTTCGTCGAATCCGAGTGATTGGTCGCCATCAAAGATGGGAATCTTGCGGAGGGCGACTTCGGGACCGCCCAGAAAATGAATGATGGCCTCGCGATACAGGGCCACTTGCAGAAACGCGTCCCAGTCAGCGAGCAGCCTCGCGAACGTCTCTCGCAGCCATCGGCTCGGCTCGTTGATCGGTTGGAAGTCCGCATCATGGATCGTGAACCGTCGGCGTTCCGCGAGGTCCAGGGTCGTGGACACAAACTGATGCTCGACTCGCTCCGTTCGCAGATTCACCAGCAGAGCATTCGGCATTCCGGTCAACATCAAGTAGTGGAGCGTCTGTGCGAAATGAGCCTTCGTCAGCGATTCGACCGTCTTGGCTTCGACCATCAGGCCGAATGCGAACAGCAAATCCATGAAGTATCGTTTCTCAAATCCCTCGCAACACACCGTGATCTGCACCTCTTGCCGCGCCGGCAAGATACCCGCCGCCGCACACCGCCGCGCGATCGCTCGCTTGTAGATGGACTCGTCCAGCAACCGCCCGAACTCGTTGTGAACGTCGAACGCGATCCCCAAAACGCGATGGGCCAGCGAGTGGAATTCGTCGCGATCGAAGATGCGGATTTCAGAGTCCACTTCGATAGACATCGTTCCCTCACTGAAGATTTGGCAGAACAATGTGGGCAGAACGATGGGAAGGCAAATCAAAAAAAGTCTTCATCGTTCTGCCCACATCGTTCTGCCCACATCGTTCTGCCAAGTTCCAAGTTACTTATTTTGAAACAGGGTGCTCTGCACCACTTCGTGCAGGAGCGATCGGAAGCCGTAATTCTTGTCCCGCACGCGGGCCACGATGGCTTCTATCTCCGACCGATCGGCCTTGGTCGGTGCTCCGCCGGTGGAGTAGGTCAACAGCTTCGTGGTCAGAGATCGAGCGAGTTGGTCCTTGTCCCGCAGCAGTAGCTGGCGGAACTCGTCGATGTTTTGGAACGGCTGGCCGTCCTCGGTCACGCTCGATGGATCGACTCGCGGGCCGCGGTAATACGGCATCTTTCGGCCGTCCAAAATCACCTCTTCCGCATCTCTTCGCCAGCCGGAGATCCGATACTTCTCTCGCCAGCCGCCGATGCAGTCAAAGCTTTCCAGGGCAAAGCCCGGTGGGTCGATCTTGGAATGACAACTGGCGCAGGCGGGGTCCGTGCGGTGTTTGGCCAGTTGCTCGCGGATTGTCGTCGCGCCGCGAATGTCTGGGTCGATCGCCGCAACACCGTCGGGCGGCGGGGACGGCGGCGTACCCAAAATACGATCGAGCACCCAGGCTCCGCGCATGACCGGCGAGGTCGTGGTGCCGTTGGCCGTCACCTTCATGACGCTCGCCATCGTCAAGACGCCGCCGCGATGACTGTCCGCTGGCAGCGGCGTCTTGTGAAACTCCCAGCCGGTCAGGCCGGGGATGCCGTAGTGTTTTCCCAAGCGGCCGTTGAGCAGCGTGAAGTCGGAGGCCACGAAGCTGGTCAGGCTCAGGTCGTGCTTGAGGACTTCGTCGAAGAACAGCTCGGTCTCACGGATCATCGACACTTTCAGCAGGTGGTCGAATTCGGGGTACACGAGGTGGCTGGGTTCGGTCGCGTCGATTTCGCGCAGCGCCAGCCACTGGCCGACGAAGTTGGTTGTGAACTGTTCGGCCTTTGGGTGCTTGAGCATGCGTTCGACTTGTCCGCCGAGCGTCGAAGAGGGGGAGAGAGGGAGACGGGGAGAGGGGGAGACGGACGGATCGATTTTGCTTTTCTCCCCCTCCCCCACTCTCCCCTTCTCCCCCTCTCTGACGAGCGCGCCTTTCGCGGCGAGATCCAACAACTCCTCGTCGGGCATCGTGCTCCAGAGAAAGTATGACAACCGGCAGGCCAACGCAAAATCGTCGAGCTTGCCGGGGCGCTCGCGGAGGAACAGGAACTCGGGCGAGATCAGCACGCCTTTCAGAGCGGCTCGGATCGCCAACTCAAACGTGTTACCGCCATCCAGCTTGGCCTGCACAATGGCCACGAACGGCGCGACGTCGTCCGAGGCCACGCTTCGACGAAACGCTCGGCGCGTAAACTTCGTCAGGATCCGCTCGGCATCCACGAGAGGCTCGTCCGAGACAACTTCCACGCGGTCGGAGAAGTTATAAATCGGAAACGTCTTTTGCGCCATGTCGCCGAAGATACGGCGATGACTTTCGGGAGGCCAAGTTTCGTTGAGCGGGCCTTCGACCTCGACATACTGGACGGCCAGTCCCGGCCCGTTCCAATCTTCACCACCGACCTGCTTTACCGTGTTCGCGCCGGCCAACCCGTAGGGCAGCATCCGGATGGTGGTGCGCGGCTCCATGTATCTGACGAACTCGAACACGGTCGGCTTGTCGGGCGGGGCATCGAAGTAGCTGACCAAACCGTGCGTCCCCGTCAGCCGCGTGTCGCTGGTCGTCACACGAAACGTGACGGGCTTGCCATCGCCTTGAATAGTGGATGCCGAGATGCGGAAGCGATAGTTGCCGGCGTCCGGCGGATAAAAGTGAGTGACCCCGACGTTGTGCCATTCGGACGAGCAGAAGCACACGACCTCGCCGTCATCCAGAAAGCGATACACGTCCTCGGTCGTCGATTTGACTCCGTGCGTGTCCTTCATGCTGTACCGCTTATCGACTCGCGGCGGCGGCTTGGGCCGGTTGGCAATCGCCGCGTTGAACGCCGTGTCGGCCGCTTCGAGATACTTCTCCATTAAGAACGACGACGTGTGATGTGCAGCGCCGGCATTGTCAAAACCATTGGCCGAGCCATCCGCAGGCAATTGCTCTTTCAAGTTGACATTGATGCCGAGCAAGTCGTTGATCGTGTTCTCGTATTCAATCCGATTTAACCGCCGGAGCACCACACGCCCCTGAGCCGCCCGCGCCGCGGCATCGGACGCAGCCACGCGAACCTCCAGCCAATCGGTCAGAGCCTGCACGTCCTTCTCCGGCGGACGCGACTTTTCCTTGGGAGGCATCTCGCCCGCCTTGATCCGCTTCAGCACGGACAACCACTGTTCCCGATTGGCCTCAATCGCGAAGTCTTCCGAGAGCCGGTCCAAGCGCAGATTTCCCTTGGGCTTCTCCATTCCGTGACATTCCAGGCAGTGCCGAACGAGAAATGGACGGACTTGCTCGTCGTATTGCTTGCTGTCTGCCCGACGATCGCCATCAGCCGCCGAGCGCAGTCCCCATAAGAGTGCCACCGTAGTACACACGCACGCCAAGCCGGATCGTCGAGACACCCAGCCACGACGCCGGTGGATTTCGGTCCGAGTCGATCCTGTGTTGTGATCTTCTGGGAGGCTCCCCACAACGGCCCGTACTTCGGCTGCTCGACTCATACTGGTCGCTCCACCGAAAATCCCGTCGGTTGGTGGCGATCACACGCCAATCCTCTGAATCGACTCGCTGGCTCAAATCATCGGGCTTCTGCTGATCGGTGAAAGCAGGCTTCGAATCGCTTACTTCTTCTCTGGCTTTTCAAGCGTGCCGTAGAAGCCCGCCTTCTGCAGCAGGTCGACGGCGTCGGTCACGATCAAACCGGCACCGTTCAGCTTCACGCTGCCGGCGGACGCATCGATCTCAAACGAGGCGAGACCGTCCAGCTTGGTGACCGCTTCTGTGACTGCCGTCTTGCAGGCGGCACAACACAGATGGACTTGGCTGAACGTGATGATGTCACGCTTCTCGCCCTTTTTCACTTTGATTTCAGGAAACGCCAAGTCCTTTTTTCCAAACGCCGCTTTGCCACAGAAGCCATTCTCTGCTAGTGCTTCGATGCCCTTCAGCGCGGCCTTCTCGTCCTTCGCGGCGTAGGTCACGCTCTTGCTGTTGACGTCGGCCTTCACGGCCGAAACCCCGTCGATCCCGTCCAGTGCCTCTTTCGCCGCCGTCGAGCATCCTCCGCAGCAGAGATGCACGCCGCGCACCGACACGGTTCCCGAGTCGTCGGCCGCCCACACCAGCGCGATCGCCGACGCGAACAGGCACACCGCCAAACCGCTTGCATGAATCGACTTCATCATCAGATCTCCCGGAATCAGTACGGGGCTTTCGACGGGCACAATTTGACGGCCGACATTTAAGCGTCAACTCCAAGGGGACTCAAGTGGCGGCACACGGGTTGATCGCGAACAAAGGCCGGCACAAGCCGAAACTCCCGCGAGCGGTCGCTCACTCGATGTGGTATTCGCGGGTGAGTGTTCGCAGAGTTTCGATCGCTTGATTATCCAAGGCTCCTTCCCAAGCGATCTCGACGGCGGCGGAGCGGCCGCCGGTCAGTTCTTTGACGGCGACGTTAATGTGTCCTTTGTGGTCATAACTGTAGATGACCTCCACCGGCGAACCGACCGGCAGGTGACTTGGCAGGTCGTTGATTCGCACGTCGCCGATAAACGTGCAGCCGGAGACCTGGGGCGCGTCCCCTTCCAGCAATTTGATCGTGATCGACTGCGGTTGATCTTTGACGGTCACGAACTGTTGTTTGGTCCCGCATGGCAGGGGTGAGTTTCGCGGGATCATGATGTGATTGCGTTTCTTATTCGGATTCTTGGGGTCGGAAATCTCGACGCCCAGCGAATGCGAATTGACGTCGGTGGTTGTCACTGCGCGTAAGCGGTTAAGTAGCGCGTGGGACATGCGGCCCTTGCCGTCGGTCGCTTTGGCTTCCAGAATCGCCGAGTGGATCGCCGCTCCTTCCGCGACGGCCAATTGCGGGTTGAGCACTCGCGATGGCTTGCGACGCGTCAGTTTCTCGAGCATCTCGACCACACCAGGCATCGCCGTGCTGCCGCCGACCAGCAGCACTTCATCCAGGTCATCGGGCGAGACGTTGTGGTTATCGAGAATAAACTCCGTCGTGTCACGCGTGCGTTGCAGCAAGTCGGAGGTTAACTGTTCGAACTCCGCGCGAGACAAATCCACCGACATGTCTTGGCCGCGGAACGTCAGTTCGACTTTGGTTTTCGACCAATGACTAAGCTCGCGCTTCGCGGCCTCGCACTCGCGCATCAACGTGAATCGAGCTTTCGCGTCCTGCCGCGGATCGACGCCGTGCTTGTTGACGAAACGATCGCAGGCGTAATCGAGAATCCGCGCGGTCCAATCCAGACCGCCGAGCATCGTGTCACCATCGGTTGCCAAAACGTTGAACTGTGTCGGCGTATAACGCACGATCGTGACGTCGAACGTGCCGCCGCCAAGGTCGTAAACCAAGATCGTGCGTGTGACGTCCGGCATGTCCAATTGGCCCAGTTCGCCTTTCGTCCAGGCGTACGCCAGGGTGGCGGCGGTCGGCTCGTTGATGATGTCCAGCACGTTCAACCCTGCGATCTTGCCGGCGTAGCGAGTCGCCGCGCGCCGCGGTTCGTTGAAGTAATACGGCACCGTGATGACCGCGTTGCCAATGGTGCCGATCTGCTTCTCGGCGTCGATCTTGAGCTTCATCAGAATGAGCGACGAGATCAGCTCGGGCGTCATGCGACGGTTTTGGTAATGCATGGCGAATCGCGGGTTGCCCATCTCCCGTTTGATCGCGATGACCACTCGTGACGGTCCGGCTTCGTCTAAGACGTCGACGGTCGGGCCGACGGTGATTTTGCCATTTTCGCCCAGCACGACAATCGACGCCGTGATCGGACTGTCGTTCGAATTGTTCATCACTTCGGGGTTGCCGCTGTCTCCCAAGTGGGCGATCGCGGAGTACGAAGTCCCCAAATCAATTCCGACCGTGCGGCCGTCCACAAATGTGGGCAAAGAACCAGTGTCGCTCATGGCAAGAGGTGTTCGTTCCAAGGAGGCGTTGAAGTCAGTCTGGTCGCGCGATGAGGCAAATCCCGCCGGCATGATGACGATGAGGAATACTGTGCGCGAGCCAAGAGATGGTATCGACAGGCCATGTCGCGACTCAACGCCCGTCGCTGGAATGGGCGGCATCGAACTCAAACGCTTCATCCCGCGAGGCGGTGACGGGAAGAGGCTCCGGGCGGCCGCCGCGAACGATTTCCCAAACACGTTGAAGTCGCGAGACGGCCGCGCGCGCGGGAACACGGAGGCCGATCGGCCAAATATCACGCGTGCGGCCGTCGGACTCGCACCAACTTCCAAAACAGACGACCCATTGAGTGAGCGGCCAGTGGCCCAAACAGGCGGAAACCTCGACGCTCGAAAACTCATCCGGCCATGATTGGCAGACGACGACCAAATCCGGAAGTGGCTGTTCGTCAGTCGTTCCTGGTGGCAGTCGAGGCGAATGCCGCACGTTGGCTGAATCACCGAGACTCTGCAGCCAGTCACGGATTGGCCACATTTCGGCTCGGTCCCGGTCGCCCACGACTAAGATCGTGGGACGCGTCTCGAGTTGATGGCCGACGTCGTCCATGACTTTTCGCCAACTCGATCGGTTAGTTCACGTACCACGTGTCACCGCTGTTGAGCAGCTTTTCGAGATCCCCATCGCCAAGTTTCTTGCGGGCGTCCTCGACTTGCTTAGTCACGGACTCGTCGTAGGTCGAACGTTCGACGGCTCGGAAGACTCCCAAGGCCTCCGGGAACTCGGGATGCCGCAGGCGCGACAACATGAAGGCGAGTGACGGTTCTGGAGTCCTTTCGTCGTGGAACAACAGGTCGTCTTCACTCACGCCGTTGCCGAGCTCCACGATCTCGACCCGATTGCCTTCGCGGACACGGATGCCTTTGTGGCGATGCTTGCCGAACTTCAGCGGCTTGCCATGTTCGAGGTAGACAACGTTGTCGTCCTTCACGTCCTTGTCGCAGGCGTACTCGAACGCGCCGCTGTTGAACACGTTGCAATCCTGATAGACCTCGACAAACGCCGTTCCTTTGTGATGAGCGGCTCGTTCCAGCACCATCGTCAGGTGCTTGATGTCAACATCGACCGACCGGGCGACGAACGTGGCCTCGGCCCCGATTGCCACCGACAGCGGCGTGAGCGGATGATCGATCGAACCATACGGAGTGCTTTTGGTCTTCTGGCCGAGCGGACTGGTCGGCGAGTACTGCCCTTTGGTGAGGCCGTAAATCTGGTTATTGAACAGGATGATCTTCATGTCGATGTTGCGGCGGATGGCGTGCAAGAAGTGGTTGCCACCGATCGACAATGCATCGCCGTCGCCCGTGATGACCCAGACTTGCAAGTCGGGATTACAGAGCTTCACGCCTGTCGCGATGGCGGGCGCTCGGCCGTGGATGCCATGCAGGCCATAGGTGTTGACGTAGTACGGGAAACGGCTGCTGCAACCGATCCCCGACACGAAACAGAATTTTTCCTTCGGGATGCCCAGCGTCGGCAGCACCTTCTTCATCTGGGCAAGGATCGAGTAATCACCGCAGCGCGGGCACCAGCGGACCTCTTGATCGCTGGCAAAATCTTTGGCTTGTAGTGTCGGAAGTTCGACGGCCATTGTGGTGTAACCTTTGTGATTTCGGGGTTCTGGGTTCAAGATTTCTGATTTCAGGATTCAATTGTCGAGTCCTAACCCAGCATTCCGTTGATCGCGTTGACCAGTTCGTTGACAAGGAACGGCTTGCCCTCGATTTTGTTGTAGCCTTGGGCATCGACAAGGTATTGATTGCGGAGCAGCAGTCGCAACTGGCCGCTGTTCAATTCTGGCACGAGCACTTTTTCGTAGCTCTTCAACATCGTGCCGAGGTTGCGTGGGAACGGGTTCATGTACCGCAGGTGGGTGTGAGCGACGGATTGTCCCGCCGCTTGGGCCTGTTGAACCGCAGTGCGGACGGCTCCATAAGTGCCGCCCCAACTGATGACCAACAGCTTACCGGATGACGGACCTTCAACCGTTTGTTCGGGGATCGAGTTCGCGACGTTGGCGACCTTTTGCGCTCGCGTCTTGACCATGTGCTGGTGGTTCTTCGGAGAGTAGTCGATGTTGCCCGTGACGTCCTTTTTTTCGAGTCCGCCGATGCGGTGTTCCAACCCTTTTGTTCCGGGCTTGACCCACGGGCGAGCGAGTTTTTCGTTCCGTTTGTACGGCAGAAATTCGCCGTTCTCGCCGTTCGGGGCCGTCAGGTGTTTGATATTCAGACGCGGCAGGTCTTCGACGTTGGGGATGCGCCACGGTTCGGCACCATTCGCGATATAACCGTCGGAGAGGAAGATCACCGGGGTCATAAACTCGGTGGCGATGCGAAACGCTTCTTGAATCATCGTGAAGCAATCGCCGGGGCCGCACGCCGCGACGATCGGCAGTGGCGATTCACCGTTGCGGCCGTACATCGCTAGCAGCAAGTCGGCCTGTTCCGTCTTGGTTGGCAAGCCGGTGCTCGGCCCGCCGCGTTGCACGTCGATGATGACCATTGGCAATTCAGTCATCAGACCCAAGCCCATCGCTTCGCCCTTCAAGCAGATGCCGGGGCCGCTGCTGGCCGTGACCGCCAATTCTCCGGTGAAGGCGGCTCCCACGCAGGAAGACATCGCGGCGATTTCGTCTTCGGCCTGAAAGGTCTTCACGCCGAAGTGCTTGAACATCGAAAGATCGTGCAGAATGTCGCTGGCCGGCGTGATCGGATAGCCGCCGAAGAAGACCGTCTTGCCCGAGAGTTTGGCGAGTGTCGCCAAGCCCATCGCGACCGCTTCGTTGCCTGTGATCTTGCGGTATTTGCCCGGAGGCAGCTTGGCCGGCGGCACGTAATAATGCACCGTGAACGCTTCGGTCGAGAACCCGAAGTTCGTGCCAGCTCGCAAGGCGCGCAAGTTGGCTTCGACGATCTCCGGCTTCTTGGCGAATTTGGATTTAATCCAATCTTCGGTCTGCTTGGGATCACGGTCGTACAGCCAATAAGCCAAGCCCAAGGCAAAGAAGTTGCGGCAGCGGTCTGCTTCGCGCTGCGAGAGTCCCAGTCCTTCGACTGCGTCTCGATTCAGCCGCGTCATCGGCACCTTGTGCAGTCGGAACGGGGCCATCAACTCGGCATTATCGAGCGGATTGGAATCGTACATGGCCTTTTGCAGACCGCTCTTGTCGAAGGCATCCTCGTTGACAATCAAAGTTCCGCCGCGTTTGAGATCCTGGATGTTCGTCTTCAGTGCGGCCGGGTTCATCGCGACCAGAGTGTCGACATCATCGCCCGGTGTGAAGATGTCACGGTTCGCGAAACAGAGCTGATAACCGCTCACGCCGAACAGCGAGCCGGCCGGGGCGCGAATCTCGGCGGGAAAGTCGGGCAGCGTGCAAACGTCGTTGCCGAACACGGCCGAGGCGTTCGTCATTTGGGCGCCGACCAACTGCATGCCGTCGCCGCTGTCCCCACAGAAGCGGACGACGACTGTTTCCAAGCATTCCAGCTTCTTGCCGTTTGTGGAGGGGGGTGCCTCCGCCGTGACAGTCGACATTGCGAGTGCAGCTCCTGGTTGTACGTGGGAACGATCATTTCAAGCAGCGGGCGCGGCGCTGGAAATCGCCAGTACGCGCGAGCGAAGGTCAATGTTCAGGCAGGTTCAAGCGTCGGCTCCTGGTGGTTTTGTAGAACTTGCCTGGAAACCATTTTCCGCAGAGCCGACGACGCCCATTTGTCACGACTCACGGGGCATTTTGTCAATTGCTCCCTGTCAATTCCGCCGAGAAATGATCCGTCATGAACGATCAATCGCTCGGCTTTGGATCTCTTCCAGAAGCTTGAAAAGCCGATGTTCCAACAACGGAGCGCCACGAACGAAGTCCGTTAAGATCTGCACCGCCCACAATGGTCGGCCACACAATTCCGTCGCGCGAATCTTCACCAGGTCTTTGAGTGTCGTGAGCACCAAGTCCGCCTCGCCCACTTCCGGTCGCGAGGCCAATGTTTCCCAATCGCTCGCGGCGTAATGGTGATGATCGGGAAAGGTGTGGAAGCCGACCACGTCGAGACCGAGCCGAAGCAGTGTTTGTTCGAATCCGGCCGGATTGCCGAGGCCGCAGAACGCGACGGCCCGTGATCCCGCGAGCCCGCTGAGTGATCGCGTCTCGCCGGCACTGTTGATCAAGCCCGTCGGCCGAAACGCCAGCTCGACCACGCTGCCGACATGATCGTGTCGCACCAGGACCGTGCGGATCGCGGTGAGTTCTTCGGCGGAAACCAACTCCGCGCGAGTGATCAGCACCAAATCGGCTCGTGCGATGGCCGCGACCGGTTCACGCAGCAAGCCGCACGGCAGGCAATTCCCGTAACCCCACGGACACGTCGCGTCGATCAGCACGATGTCGAGGTCTCGGTGCAGCCGCCGATGTTGGAAGGCGTCATCCAGAATCAACAACTCGCATCCCGCGTCAGCGACCGCTCGCTTTGCCGAGTCGATTCGATCCGGGTTGAGCCAATGTGGTACTCCGGGGCAAAGTTGATCGAGCACCAACTTCTCGTCATTGGCGTTTGCTTCGGCGAGCGGGGGCCGTGAGGCCCCTGATGGGTTCGATGTCACTCCGACCGCGCTGCCCGCTGAAGCATCAGGGGGCTGACGCCCCCCGCTCGCCGTTCCTAGTGACTTATACCCACGACTCAGCAAGCCGACGTTGACCCCCGCGTCGCGAAACCAATTGGCGAGAAACGCAACCACCGGCGTCTTGCCGGTCCCTCCAGTCGTGAGATTGCCCACGCTGATGACCGGCACGCCGACTTCAAACGGTTCGCGCAG
Source organism: uncultured Planctomycetaceae bacterium (assembly GCA_964589725.1). Classification (GTDB taxonomy): domain Bacteria; phylum Planctomycetota; class Planctomycetia; order Planctomycetales; family Planctomycetaceae; genus CAYSHJ01. The sequence goes on along the minus strand of CAZPUJ010000379.1, from coordinate 16,549 downwards.
CCCGAAGTCGAATGTCGCATTCTTGCACGCGACGCCCACTCGATACGGCCACTGCGCCGACCACAACCCCGCGCACAATAGGTTCGCCGCGAAACCGCGTTTCTGCCCGGACATCACTTCGCGAGCGAATTGCTCCATCGTTATCGGCATCCAAAAAGTTTCTGGCGAGCCGGACGGCGTCAGCCACCGGACTTTCGCGGGTTTGGGAACAACGTCCGGGGCCTGACACCGCCCGGCTCGCCTTTCCGACCGGGACGGGCAAGAGTGCCCATCCATTTTTGGCGGACGATACGTAACTGATGGCCTTGCGTCACGACTGAAGCTTGCTCCGCACCCGCTCGGCGAACCGAGCCACGCGGATCACGCGCAGTTTGTGAACCCCGCGGGCGATCCGCTCGTGCTCGTCGTGAGCCTCCAACTGGAACGAAATCAGCGTCCCTTCCGAATGAATCACACGCGCACGACAGGTCACGCACTCGCCCAGCGGCGTCGCCGCCAAGTGCTGCACATCGACATGCACGCCGACGGTGCTCTCGCCCGGTTCCAGCAGCGACAACATCGCCTGCCGCGCCGCATGTTCCAGAAACCAAATCAGCCACGGCGTACTCAACACCGCCGGCATGTTGGCGTCGGAGAAGTCGATCGCGTGCTGCGACTCGACGACAAATGTCACCTCGACGACGGTTCCGACCTTCGGGCTGGCTTTCACGGTGATCTCACTTGGGAGCCGATTCCGCCACATCGGCCGCAACTCGTTCCGGATCGGCACTCTCACCGAGGATGCCGAAGCGAACTTCGCTCGCGATGTCGATGCGGTGTCCGGCAGGAAGATTCGCGACTTCGTTGATGTCCCGGCCGCGCGCCGATCCAAACTTGAGTCGCTCCGAACCGCGAGCCGACAGTAACAACCGCGTCATGCGGTTCGCGTTCATCTCGATGAAGCCATGCCACGTCAGCTTGACCTCGTGCAAGTCGCCCGGCTCCCCGTTCGCCAGTTTGTCGTTGAAGACTTCCGAGTTCCCTGCCACACGCCACAATGCCGGCGCGGGTTTCGAGCGTCCGATCTCGCGATAGAGCAGCCCTTCCTCACCATCGGGCGGCTGATTGACGAGTGCCGCCTTGAGAGCCACCGGGACGAAATCGGCGTTGACGCGGCGAATGACCTCCGCTTTGGAGAAAACCGCCTCACGGGCGGCACCCGCGAACACTCAACACCGCGCATCATCAACCGGCCGGTCGATGAAGATCCATAACAACACCGGCTTGTTCTTCTCACGCGACTCCCGCAGCCCGTCGAGCAAACAACTCTTCCAGGCAATCTCGCGCCAGGCGACCTTGGCCGCTTGGAGGTTCTCGATCTCAGCCTTGAGCGCGGTCGGTGACCTCGCCTTTTCTTTGGCGACTTCAATTTCTCCACCCCAAACGGCGCTGGTCAGCACCGCCAACAAACTACTGAAGACAATCACTCGCCACATGTTTGGTTCTCCATTACACGCAGTAGATCACGCGGCGTGACGTCTTCACGATCTGGCAGGGGATGTTCACCAACGCGTGGAGGAACGTTTTTAGGCTGGCTTTTCATGAATTTCTTCCTGGTCTTTCGAGGTCATGTCCGAGGCAACCAACTCGGCATTTTCAAAATGAATGCGCGACTGGATAATGTCGTGTTCTCAATTCGTTATTTCCACTCGCGAGCGAATTGCAGGGCGCGCTGACGGATAGGTTCGGTGATGATTTGATCGGCGGCAATGGCGGCGAGCCATTCGGACTGGGATTGGCCTTGGTCACTCAGAAAGCGGATCAGACTCAACGCCTCACGCTCCGCGCGCAACTCCGGCGTCCACGGCCGCGCGTCCCAGACCTTGACCATACCGTCAGAACTTGCCGATGCCAGCCGTTTCCCATCCGGGCTAAACGCCACGCTCTTGACCTCATCGGTATGCCCTTTCAAGTCCAGAAGCTCTGAATGACAGAGCCGGTCCCAGTAATGCCATTCGAAGCCGCGTAGGTCCGTCTCGCCCGGTTGCGGTCGGGTCATTTCCAAGAGATCAAGCACGAGGCCAACCTGCGAATTCCGCCAATTGCGCTGCGTAAAATTCATGTGAGCGGAATACAGATGACGCTGAGCCTCGTCCGCCTTGGCATCGGCTCGCTGCTTCTCACCCAACGCCCACCAAGCCGGAAGCCAGAGTCGTAGCGACGGCGAGCAGGATCGCAACCGACGTCACCAATCCGGCCACCACGGAATTGCGTCGGTACCAGCGTGCCGCGCGTTCCATTCGGCTCACGGGCCGGGCGCTGATTGGGCGGACTGCCGGCTTTGCTCTGTCCCTTTGGGGTCGGTGTCGGAGTCCTTGTGGCCAATGATCGTGACCGTCTCGGCGGGACTATCTTCACCCGCAGCGGAATCGGTCGACAGGGAACTCTGCTACTTCGGAAACGTGCGCTGTCGCAGTTGTTTGAGTTGCGCATCGCCGGGGCTAATCGCCAATGCCTCATCGCAAAGCGTTCGCGCACGATCGAACTCACCAGCCTCGATCGCGGACGCAGCAGCCCGTTTGAGAACAGTGATAAAATGTCTGTGTTCGGCGTCGGCGAGTTGCCATTTCAGGGCGTGACGAAACACTTCAACGGCCACCACATGCTTTTGCGCTTTCGACGCAGCGATGGCCTGATGACTCGCAAACAACGCCGCTTGCTGGCGAATAGAAGGCTCGCCTGGGAACGCGGTGATCAACTTCTGCCAGATATTGAACGCGGCAGCGGGTTCGTCGGGGTTCCAGCGGGCGAGAGAAACTGTGTTGGCGGCGGCGATCAATTCCGCCAGCGTTTCTTGCGCTTCGCAAGCCAGATGCATCGCGGCGGCAACGCGCATCACCTGCGAATGCTTCTTCGCAGCGATCTGCCGTGCGATCTCTTCACGTCCCTTGCCGACGATTTTGGATAAGCGGTCCGTTGTTCTGGCGGCTGGCTTGAGGCCGGCAAAACTCAGAAGCGTTTGGGCAAAACCAGATTCTCCAACAAGCTCGCCGATCTGCGTCTTCAGATCGGGTTTGTGGCGGTGGTCATCTTTCGGCGCGGTAACGGGTGCGTCATTGGGAACCATCCTCGTCTTGTCAGGTGTGAGTTGATACGTCTCAATTGGCTCCGAGGGAGCTTCGATCGTCTTGGTCTGTGCGCGTATCATTCCTTTCGATAAAGCCGAGGCTGAACCGCTCAAAAACTGCTGCAACGTCTCAGCCATTTCCTTCCCCGAGCGATATCGCTCCTTCGGTCGTTTTTCCATCGCTTTCCAACACACCCACTCCAGCTTTGGCTCAACGTCAATTCGAAGGGATGACGGCGATGGTGGTATGTCTCGAAGAATCTTGGCCATCACCGCGGAAGTCGATCCCTGAAATGGTCTTCGGCCCGTTAGCAATTCAAACAAGATGACTCCCAAACTGTAGAGATCGCTCGCCGGTCCAATGGCCTTCGTGTCCCCTTCGACTTGTTCCGGGGACATATAGGCCGGCGTCCCCATGATCGTACCTTCGTGAGTCAGTGTTTGCTCTCCCGGCTGTTCACGTCGGGCCAGCCCGAAATCCATGACAATTGGCTCGCCACGGCTGTCGAGCATGATGTTGTCGGGCTTCAGGTCGCGATGCACGATTCCCTTTTCGTGTGCTTCATGAATCGCCAACGCCAACTTCTGAATCAAGGTCGCGACTTGACGCTGCGGCAAAAGGGCTTCGGGCTTGGCGTGCCGAGTCAGCGGCTCGCCATCAATGAAGGCCATCGTCAGGTAACACACACCTTCCAGTTCGCCGACGTCAAAGATCGGGCAAATATGCGGATGCCGCAGCATCGCAGCCGAGCGAGCTTCACGAAGAAATCGTTCCAGGGCGACGCCGGTCGCCCCATCTAATCGTGGTATCTTGAGAGCGACTTGCCGATCCAATTGCTTGTCGTGAGCCAAAAAGACGCGACCCATTCCACCTTCACCAAGCAGACGAATGATCCGATAGCGTCCGAAATGCGTTTCCTTTTCTGGCGAGAAGTCGCGGAGTGAGTCCGCCAGCGAACTCTTCCCCGGCGTGGGTGCTTTTCCCGCGTCGTCAGAGACGTAGCCGGTGTAGGGTGTCGAGCTCGGACAATCTTCGGCGACGACGGTGGCCACATCGGGCGAGGCTAAACCCACCTCGCGCTGGAACAGCGTTTCGAAGTCCTGTCGCAACTTTGAATCCGCCGAAATCTCTGGAAATCGGGCCTGGTACTCGGCGACATTCGGTCGCTGACCGCACGATTGACGGTACTCGATTTCCAGCGCCAGCAACTCCCGCAACAGCGTCGTTCGCTCCGAAGCTGAACCTTTCTTCAAGTATTCCTCGATGCGCGGAGTCTGACCGGCTCGCCACTGCGTCTCAAATGAGTCGCAAAGACTGTCGATTTGGTCCACGGGTGATTCGTCAGTCATCGGCTTCGGAACCATTGCTTTCTCCCTGCGACCACTTTTCGCGAATGCGGTTCAGCTTGCGTTCCACGCTGCGAACTGTGGTGCCCAACCGTTCCGTGATCTCTTTGTTGGAATCTCCTTCCATGCGCCACGTCGCGATCTGCCGAAGCGTGTCGTTGCGAAGGAATTCCATCAGTCGCTGATACTCTTCGTCAATTGTCGCGAGCAACTCGGGAGTGGGATCGTCGCCGACACAGGCATCGAAACCGGCGAACTCGTGACGGTTGGCTGCTGACAATTATCCAAATCCCGACAAACGACGAAGGGACCATTCGAGGACGAGTAAGCCCACGATGACCAGCCACAACCAGGGACTGTCCCACATTGGTTGGCGCGTGATGACGGCTTCGCCAGGAGTCACGTGAACCTGCAGCAGCGACGAGATGAGCTCGTGGGGGGCGCGATAGACGGTGCCGCCAGCGGCTTTGGCGAGCTGTTCGAGAACTTCCGGCTGGGCACGCGGCTGAAGAAATTCATGCACATCGGGCAGGATTTGCACTTTGGTGCTGGTGCGAGCGATTTCATGGCCTTGGTGCGAAGCAATGACCTCGATTTCTCGCGATGGGACGACGGACGACGCTGCTTCCATGAGATCCGGCAAGGCGGCCAAGGCTTGGGAGTCCATCTGGCCGACATACTCTTTGCCGGACGTGGCTGGGACGAGCGGCAGGGAAGGCAATGGCACAGTGGTTGAAGGTACTGCGGCTGTGTACGTGGCCGCCGCCTTTACTTGTGCCACGAGGTCATAATCAATCGTCTCGTGGAGTTGCTCGTCGAAGGCGTGCGCGGTGATGGCAATCGGCTGTCCCGCACGATAGATGATTCGGTCCGTTTCGATCTGCAGCCGCTTGTTGCCCGCCGTCGAGTTTTCAGAAAGCCAGCGAACCACGTTGCGCCAGAAGCGGCGGAAGTAACGATTGTCCCCTTCCCCCCACTGCGATTCGAACAGCCGGCCCCAATCGGCGGTCGTGTCGGGCGCGAAGGCGAAAGTGCGTCCGCGTCCGTAGGTCTGGCTGGCAAAGATCGGCATGATGCCTGCTTGCGGAAGCGGCGTTGCGGACACCCCCAGCACGGTCGCCGCCGGCTTGAGCCGTTGCATGAAGTTCGTGCCGAGAAACATCGGCATCGCCGCCAAAACTCGGCGGTTCTGTTCGGGGTCTTCGAGAATGCGCCAGATCGGATGCGACAGCGCGTCTTCGGGAATCGTCACTTTGAACTGGTGATAGAGCCAACCATGCCCAATCACGCCTCCCGCCATGTCGACGGGGATGAGTTGATCCCAAGCGGTTTGATCCCAACCACCGGAGCCAAAGCTGGTGATGCCTCCGACCATCATGAAACCACCTCCGCGCTTCGCCACCAATTCGACCGTCCACTCCAGTTGTTCGCGGGTGAACGCGCCGATGGAGATGTCGCTGCAAATGACACAGTCGTATTGCAGCAGTTCTTCGCGCGTCGCCGGAAAGCCGCGATAGGCGTCGTTTACTCGCACCAACCGCGGCCGCTGAACGTATTGCTGGTCCGCGACCATCGACAGGCATTCGATATCCTTGTCCTCCTGCAAGGCGTTTTGGACCCACTGATATTCATTGCTTCCAGTCCCTTCCATGTAGATCACTCGGAGTTTTCTCGCAGCCTTGCAGAGCTGAAACGGGACTCTGTTGTTTTGTTCGGTCACCTCGCCGGGAAGCGGCGGTGCCTCCAACACGAGTTCGCCGTATTCGGAATTGGCCTCAACAATCAGTTCGAACGGTTGCGGCTTCTCGCTGAGCGTGACGGGCAGAGTGGCCAGCGGCGGCAACTGCGGCCGGTCGGCAACTCGCACCTGCAAGACCAGTCGTTCACCCTCAAAGCCAGTGCCTCGCAGCACACCACGGATGGGCGCTTTCATGCCGGCATCGATGCGCGGCGGGACAACGAGTTCCTCAACGGCCACATCGCCGCGAACCTTTGGGCTGCCGACGGGAAACACATGGATGGGGATCTTCAGACTGCGATACCCCTGCGCCACCTCCGTCAGTCGATCCGCATCGTCCGCAGCTCCGTCGGAAAAAACGACGACGGCGGACGGCAGCTCTCGCGAGAATCTTGATGGCAACTGTTCGAGCGCGTCACACAGTCGAGTGGCGTCCTCATTCGGGCTGAGTTGTGAGAAATCGGCAGCGGACGAAAGCTGCTGGCCGAAACGGAAAAGTTGAACTCGCGGACGATTGGCGTGCCTGTGCAATTGCGAGTCAACTTCTTGAATCGTTTGCTGGACAACGAGCGAGCGACTTTGAGGCTGCTCCAGCGCCATGCTCCGCGACGAGTCGACCAGGAACATCACCTGCGCCGGCTGGTCGGGCAACCGATGCTCACGACGCTGCACCGGATTAAGGAGCACCATGAGCAGCAGCAGCAGCACCAGCAATCGTGGCGCGAAGAGCGACCAACTTCGCAGCCGATCCGAGATCGCCGTCCATCGCGCGAGGAAGATCAGAGCCACCATTCCAGCCGCCACCGCGAAGTACAGCCAGCCGGAATAGGGAACCGACCATTCCAACATCACACCACCTTGGGATCGTGAGTCCAGTAGCCGAAGTCGTGAGGGCCTGTTGAATTAATCCGCCGCCGAGTTCACCTCGGCGGTTCACGCGTTTCTGCACTACGTTTTTCCCGATGGATTCGAGTAGTGCAGAAACGCTTGAACCCCTGAGGCAAGCTCAGGGGCGACTATATCAACAGGCCCGTGAGACTTCGGTCCGAACTCTCACGAGTTCGGCTACATCGGGAAGTCATTGCCGCAAGTCGTCGGACAGGACTCGATAATACTCTTCGACTAACTTCTTGTACGTTGGTGGCACCGGCTGGTTCGCGTCCATCAATGCTCCGGCAAGAATCGCCTCCTGAATCTTGGCTTGCAGTGCCTTCGAGACTTCACGGATTCCGCTGAAATCACCCAACTCCATTCCGGGATAGAAGCCATCGGGAGGGGGCTGGCCACCTTCCACGAATGGAGTCGGCTGAGGCTTCGCCTGCGGTCCCGCTCGCAATTGGCGGAGCGCCTCAGCCAGCCGACGATCACCGGCGGCGAGTGCGTCCAATCGCTTTTCCAATCCGCTCCATTTTTGGCCGGCGGACGCGGCTTTCTGGCTTTGCTCGTGAGCGTGCTTCGCTTGTTCGATCAGTTGAGCCAATTGCTCTTCCAGGGCGATCAATTCCTTGAGTTGAGGCTGCGCGTATTCGCTGCGTGCCGTCGCGAGCGAGCGACTCAACTCGTTCAACCGCTCGCGGGCTTCAGCCACAGCGCGTCCCGCCTGAACTTTGCGTTCTGCCTGGAGGTCATTGGCCGCTTGCCGCATGCCGGCCGCGATTTCGCGCGGTGGATTTTCAGCCTGGACCTGATCGAGTTTCTGCTTGACGCCTCCCTTTTCAGTCGCGGCGTCACGTTTTAGCACGTCCAGCAAATCGGCCAGCAATTCCGTTTGAGCGGCCAAAGTCCGTTCGTCACGAGCGACGCTCTGAGCAACTTGTGAGTCGCTCGACGGCTGGGGCTGGCCGCCTTTGTCGTTTGATGCTTGAGACGTCTGCGACTGTTCCTTGTTGCCATCGCGGCTGCCGAGTTGCTTCTCGAGTGACTCTTGCCGGCTGGCGAGTTGCTGCGCGAGTTTCTGAGCGTGATCGAGCCGTTGTCCAAAGTCACGAGCCCCCATCGCGGCCAGGTGAGCCGAAAGCTGCTCCAACTGTTCGGCCGATCGCCGGCCGTCTTTGGCGGCCGCTTCGCCATCTTGTTTTTGCAACTCGTCCAGCCCCTGCTGCATGGACTGAGCCGCCTGCTGAGCCTGTTCGCCAGCCGCTTTGCCGGCGGCGTCGAGCTTTTCGAGTTGCTTCTGTATTTCGGCAAGCTCGGCCTGCATCTTCTCTTGGTCCGCAGCGACTTCAGCCTGTGACGGGCTCTCGGACGTCTGGCTCTCGTTCTGCTCGGACTGCTCGGACTGCTGGCTTTGAGCCGGCTTCGATGGCGCTGGACTTGCCGACTTGCTGCTCGAACGGCTGCAAGATTGCTGTGCCTGTTCGGACCATTTCCGTTCGCGTTTGGCGAGATCGTCGAGTTTTGACCGAGCGTCCGCCAGTTGTTGCTGCTGGTCCTTCTTCTTCTCGGGAAGGCGAAGTTTCTGCCGTTGCTCGCGGTCGAACTTGCGGCAAGCGGATGCCGATTGACTACTCGATTGGCTCAACATTTTCCGCACGTTCTGTCGGGCACGGATCAGGTTGGCGAGAGCCTGCTGCTCGGACGTGACGGCTTCAGAGAGCTCTGGCATATCGAGAGCCTTTATCGCCGACTGCATCTGTTCGACGGCGTCATTCAGCGCGGGCAGCGCCCCACCGCGCGCTGCCATGCCTTGCGCGAACTCGGTGGTCTTCTCCAAAAGCTCGGATTGGTTCGCGTGGAGTTCTTTGGCGGTTTGTGTGACGAGTGGCTGTTGTTCTTGGGCCGTAAAAGTGAGATTGAGATTCTGACGTTGCCGGGCGATCAACTCCTCCAGAGTTGTAGCACACCCGCTTCAGGTGCCACCGGCATCGAGCAACTGAAATGCCAGCTTGAACGGCCGGATGTCGATGAACCGCAGAGGCGTCGTTGTCCGCCGCGGCTGCCCGAAGTAGTTGTCTTCGGCAAAGGCGAAATAGTTCACGGCGTCCTGATGACTGAGTTGATGCTGCTCCAGCAACAGTGTGGATGGCAGGCGAAACGGTTCCATCGAGCCATCCGCGTTTTGCTCCAGCAGCGTTTCCATCGGGCCGCCGTTGAGCTGGTACATGACCCCCACTTTGTAAAGCCCCAAATCGTCATCGGCCTCGACGAGCAACGGAACTTCGGTGGTCGGCGTGACGACGAGTTCCTCCGGCGGCTCGAGGAACTGGACCTGCGGCTTGCGGTCCAATTGCACGCGAATGCTGAACCGCACCGGCTCCAGCGACATACCATCCGCCGCTTGGGCCGAAAACGAAAACGCAGCGTTCTTCCTCAGATCGTTTAACGTGCCTCGGACAAAGTTGCCGTCGATGGTCAGCGAGATGTCGCTGCTGGTTGCGCTCGTGGACAAATCGGTGACCGCGTCGTGTCGGACGAGCTTCGCCTCGCCAGCGGGACGATTGAGTTCCAGCGTGAGTTCGACGTTCGAGCCCTCCAGCACTTTCAGGTCCAGCGACTCGACCGTCTCGTCCGGCTTGGCGGTGTATTCGGGCGGAGTGATGTGGGCCTGCGACTTCTCCAAAGTCAAAGGCTGCAAGACACGAATCGAACCGAGCGGAAGCGCTCGCGGGCCGGCAACCACTTCAAACTCGATGTCCTGGCCGAGGTTCTCCAGCGTTGCGTCGAGCTGTCCGAGAAGCAATTCGGGAGTGTCGCTGGGATCGTCGTTGGCCGCTGGGATGAGATCCACCGTCAGCCAGTTTTCCTGGGAGCCAACCGGACGATAAAACAACTGAGCCGATTGGATTGGTCGCCCCGTGACGTCCACCTTCACGGTGACCGACTCACCGGAACGCACGGTCGTCGTGTGCGGAGAGTAAGCGATCGTCGTGTACTCGGACGGCAGTAACAACGCCCGCGCTGCGGCGATTCGGAATTCGGGCCAGCCGATCAAGCCGACGATCCAACCACACGCCACGGCGGCGGCCACAAAGATCGCCTTGATGAGCGGTCGGCCATCAATGACCTCGTCCCAATCCGCCCGTTCAGCGACCTGATGCGACTCCCGATGCAAGGCCGCCACGAGCGCTGGCGAGGCTTCCGCCGGACGCCGATCCGGCCGGTCATAGTCGAGCGTCGTCCGCAGTCGTTGTCCGAGTTGCACGAGTTGTGCCTCCGCATCGACAGCCGCCTGCGACAACGTGTAGCCGACAATCCAACGCTTCCATCCCAGGAAAACCGCCGTTGTGGAGGTCATCAAGAGACCGACGAACCACGCCGTGCGATACGCCAGATCGAGTTCCAGAAAAAAGTCCGCGACAGCGACGACGATCAAGGCCACTGCACATCCAGCCGCGAGACAACAAACGCCGACGAGCTTTCGTTGGACAATCGCACGCTGTTGCGTGTCACGAATGCGAGCTTCCAACTCGCGCCGGGCAATATCGGCGGGTACACAATTGGTCGATATCACTGCGAGTGTCGGAGGCGTCACGAGCGACATTTTGTCGGGCCTCATGCGTGGCTTTTGATAGCATCCGAGCAGAAGCGGTTTCAGAGCTAACCCGAAGCGTGAGCGAGGGCGAATTCCACGCGGGTATTCCCGACGCCCTCGCTCACACTTCGGGATAGTGAATACTTCTAACGAGTTTCTATCGGTTTATCCAAATCAGCGACTCTCACGCATGGACTCGCCCGGCGAGGAGTAACTCGGCAACGAGCGTGATGAGAAGCAACCAAACGATAAAGGTCCAGACCTCCTCAGGGCGTAGTCGGTCGGCCGGCAACGTGATTCCCAACCCGGCTTGCTGAGTCTCTTCGTCCAACTCCTCAACCTGCCCGCCAGCGACCTTGTGAAATTCTTCGGGGGTGACTCGATCCAACGCCGATTCGCGAGGGTCGAGATTCGTGACCAGCCAGCGCCCTTCGTCTTCAGCGACCGGCGCGATGCCGATCTGATCGTGAGGCTTCGCGACAAGTCGGTTCGCCACGGCGGATCGCTCTGCCAATTGGTCGGTCAGATACGCGAGCAGTTGCCGAACCAGTGGGACATACATCGGGGTCCGCGGCAGGTCGGTCCAATCTCGGTCAGCGGTGCAGCCGATGTAGAGGCAACGACCGCGCCCAACCGCTCGCTCCGCGGCGGCGATGGACTCGCCGGTTTGCAACAGCACGCGGGACTCGGCGGCCGGTGATTCCAGCGGCAAGAGCTTCGTGAACTCGACACGCCGCAAGTCCCCTTGTTGTGGATCGGAGAAACAGGCGAGGGCGGCATGTTTCGCGTCCCATTGCTCGACTCGCAGACGGCCCGTGATCACCGTGGTCGCGACCTTGCCTGGAAGCACGCGATGTTCTTGCAATGCGGCGAGTGAGTCTGGTGTGACTTGATCGCCGGCAAAGATAAGCAGGCTGCCGCCACTGCGCACGTAATCGTCCATGCGCTGACCATCGACGGCCGAGAGCCGTCGGACATTCGCCAGGACAACGGCCCGATAGCCGTCGAGACGCGGAAACCCTTCGCCCGACTCCCAGGCGATGCGCTCGGTTTCGAAGGACCGCATCTGTCCATCGGACTCCTCGGTCCGGAGCCGAAGTGCGGTTTCCAAGAAGTACGTCTCGTTGGTGAAGATGGAACGCCCCTCCTGACCATCGACCAACAGCACGCGATCGGGATGCCGAGCTTCAAAAGCAATCCAGCGTTGATTGTCGATGGACAGCGTGTCCTCGAAAGTAACCGCGACCTGTCCGCGATAGAGGCCGTCCTGCTGAATATCGAGCGGCAGGTCCGCGACCGTGCTTCCGTGACCAGCGACGTCGATCTGCTTGGAGATCATGAGCTTTCCAGCCGGTCCTTCGATTTCACATCGCACCGGCAACTGCCTCGCGGGCAAAGGACCATGATTTCGCACAACAACCCGGACGCTGACATGAGCATCGGGACGAATCTCCGTGTGGACGGCTGCGATCGACTCGACGGCGACGTTGCGGGCCAGCGTTTCACCGACGTCATGCAACAGCAATTCGATGCCATCGGGCAGATGTTCCAGTGGAGATTGTCGCAGCCCGCTCCGCTGCAAATCGCTAATGAGCACAATTCGCCGCGTCGAGCGGTGCGACATGGCCAGCACGTCGCGAGCCCAAGCAAGCGCCAAACCGAAATCGGTCGCCGCGGCGGTTGTCGCCGCTCTCGGCAACCGATCGATCGGGATTTCCTGGACGCCAGACACGTCACACAGAGCGATATGCAACACGACGTTCGTATCCAACAGCGACAGTTCTTCTCGCAGCTTGGCCAACGCGCGATCGAACGAGGTCTCACCCCGTCCGTTCCGAGCCTGCATGCTGGCCGAGCGATCGACGAGCAGCACAACCTCTTGATCAAAGCCGCGGCGCTGCGATGTGTCCCAGTACGGTCGAGCGAACAACAACGCCAAGAGCAAGACGGCGAGCATCCGCAACGCCAGCAGTACCCATTGCCGGACTCGTCGACGACGACGGTGCTCGCGGACCACTTGATGCAGAAATCGCACCGAACCGATCGGCACGGTGCGCGTTTTCTGGCGGAACAATAGATGGATCACGATGGGGACCACAGCCACTAATCCAGCGGCCAGAAAACCCGCATGAATGAGGCTCAGACCTGGCATAGACCTCGATCCTCAATACAACTGCGACCGTTTGGCGAAATAGTCCAGGAGCGCCGCATCCAGCGGCTCGTCAGTCACCAGACAAACGTGATCGATGTCCCGAGCGGTGCATCCTGTGTGGACCTCGTCGATCCACCGTCCCACGGCGGCGGCGAAACTGTCGCGGATCTCGTGGGCGAGTGTTTCGAGATGCTCGCCGGTTTCCACATCGACCAGCTTCACGGCGCCGTCGACGGGCAGTCGGCGTTCCACCGGCGCGAGCACTTGAAACACCAGCACGTCATGACCGAAATGTCGGAAATGATCGAGAGCCGATAACAGTTCCGGCGGGTCGTAATACAGGTCGCTGATCACCACGACGAGTCCACGCCGAGGCATCAACTCTGCAGCTTCGTGCAAGACGCGCGGCGACGTCGCGCGAGGATGCGGTCGGGCACGAGCCAGCGAGGACATCAGCGCGAGAATTTGCTCCGTGTTGGCTCGCGCCTGATGATGCTCGACGATGCGGTCAGCGAAGAGTGTCAGGCCGACCGCGTCACGCTGCCGAGAGGCCAGTTGCGCGAGGCTCGCGCACAGCAACGCGGCGTAGCGCTGCTTCGACAGCGTCTCATCACCCACGGTCATCGAACCGCTGATGTCCAGCACGAGATGCAGATCGACGTTGGTCTCCGCGTCGTATTGCTTGATGTAGAGCCGATCGTGGCGTCCATAGAGCTTCCAATTCAGGTGCCGCAGGTCGTCGCCGGGCATGTATTCGCGGTGCGACGCAAAATCGACCGAGAACCCGACGTACGGGCTGCGATGCAAGCCGTGCAAGAAACCTTCGACGACCCACCGCGCGACAAGCTCCAAGTCCTCGACCGAAGCCATCAACTTCGGCTCGGCGAGCTCGCGAATGCTGACCGCTGGAGCCGCAGTCATGAGGCACGCACCTGCTTCAAGATTCGGCGAATGATCTCGTCGGTATCAACCCCCTCGGCGCGAGCGTGAAAGTTCAGCACCAGCCGATGCCGCAACACCGGCGAAGCGACGGCGCGCACATCCTCGAAGTCGACATGGAACCGCCCAAGCAACAGGGCCCGAGCCTTCGCTCCGAGAATCAAGTACTGCGACGCTCGCGGACTGGCTCCGTAGCGAATGAAGCGATGCACGTCGTCGTGCTTCTTCGCGGCCATGTCCGGCCGCGAGAACCCGCTGATCGCGACCGCGTAATCAACCACATCATTAGCCACGGGCACTCCGCGAACGAGCATCTGTAACCGCAGTAACTCGTCCGCAGCGAGAATCGGCTGCTGCGTGACCGCCGCGTTCGTCGTCGTATTCTTGACGATTTGGGCTTCTTCCTGCGGTGTCGGATAAGTCACCGGGATGTTGAACATGAAGCGGTCGAGCTGGGCTTCCGGCAGAGGATACGTCCCTTCTTGCTCAACGGGATTCTGCGTTGCGACGACGAAGAACGGCGGGTTGAGCGTGTACGTCTGCCGTCCCACCGAGACCTCCAGTTCCTGCATCGCCTGCAACAGCGCGGCCTGCGTCTTGGGAGGCGCTCGGTTGATCTCGTCGGCCAGCAAGAAGTTCGCGAACAGCGGCCCCTGAAGAAACTCCAACCGCCGCCGGCCGGTTTCGGGATCCTCCATGATGATATCGGTCCCGGTGATGTCCGACGGCATCAAGTCCGGAGTGAATTGGATGCGCCGGTACTCCATGTTGAGCGACCGAGCCAGCGTGCGAGCCATCAACGTCTTACCCAGCCCCGGCACGCCGATCATCAGCGCGTGGCCCCTACACAGCAGCGCCACCAACAGGCTGTCGATCACTTGATCCTGACCGACGACGGTTTTGGCGATCTCCGCCTTGAGCCGAACCCGGGCTTCGCGCAGCCGGGAAATCGTCTCTTCATCGGCGGCCGTCGGAGCCGGACGAGGTGCAGGTGTCGCGAAAGACTTCGGAACAGTTGTCATGGAGTGGTTCAGCGCGATCAAAAGAAAAGAGGAGTGATTCCCACCGCCCATCAAGTAGCCGAGTCACGGAGTGACTCGGCTACTTTGCGGCTTCGGCGGCCGGAACGGAACGAAAGTCTTCTTCGCCAAGGCACCATCGATCTTGGCTGTCGGAACGGGCTTTGTTGCCGGGGCCTCTGCCTGGCTTTTCGGGACCAAATCCTCCGTGCCCTGTCCATCGGCATTGTCATCAAGCTGCGCGTGCTCAGTCGGCAGTCGTTTGTCACGTCGAAACCGCCGCTCAACTTCACGACTAACCGCCGTGAACAATTCGGCCACGGAAACTTTTTCGTCTTGATCCGTATCCAGCGTTGTCGCCGGCGCTTGAACGACCGTGGCCAGCGCGTGCGGAAACTCAGTTTCATTCGACTCGTCGTCAGCCGCGGTCGCCGCAATCACGATCCGTCCCGGACGCGACAGAGGCTTGACGAACCAACCAGAATTCGACTGAGTCAGCCAAATGACCTGCTCGCGACAACGCACCTCGCTCAACCACCGGCCAAAGTCCTCCGCAGACGGATCTCTGCCCGAAACATGAAACCAAGCCTGCCTGCCGTCGTAGTTTCCATGCCCAAGGGTGAACACCCAGAGGCTGTCGTCGGGTGTCAGTTTCTGGTTCAACTCCGCCAACATCATGCGGATTGCATCGGCCGTCAATACTGGTGTCGCGTCCTCCGATTCCTGAGTTCGGCGGGGCGATCGCAACACCTGATCGTGCGGAAAGTCGAGCGACTCCGTGAGCCACGTCTGCCAAGTGTCGGCCGTCTCACGAAAGAGCGCTGCGTGCGACTCGTCTCCCGCCAGACCCACCAAAATCACCGCCCAACGTCGTCCGCCGACCGCTTCGCCATCGAGTTGTTGTGCGAGAGACGGCGACGCCGAATTGAGATTTGCGAGCAAGGCCAAAACCACCATCTGCTGGGCGACACGGACCCGGCTGTAACAACACGGCCAATGATCGCGAACCAACATCATGAGCATGGCTTTCGAGAAACAAAGACACTGCCATCATTGGAAAACTTAGTCGCCTCAGCAAGCCTCAAGGCCATTCTGAAGCTCGGCTATGTCATTGGTGAGCCGACGGCGACAAACTGAGCGGCGGCCTCCGCCTATGGCCAACAACTCAGCCGGAATTCGCTCGCTCGGCTCGCCTGGCTCGGGTCGCATCTGGCCGAATAACGGCGATACCTCTCGATCGGTTCAAGCCGGCGGAACTGGACGATTGGCTTTCGCGATGCCAAAGTCTAACCGGACTCGGCCATGCGTTTGCAAATCGCTTCGGCCATTTCGCGGGTGCCGACGGCGGTGGGGTCGTTGCGATCGGGCTTCATGTCGTAGGTCACGTACTTACCTTCTTCGATAATGCTGGCGACGGCTCGTTCGAGCTTCGCAGCGGCGGCCGATTCGCCGAGGTGTTCCAGCATCAGCTTGCCGGAGAGGATCAGCGCGGTGGGGTTGACCTTGTTCTGCCCTTTGTACTTGGGCGCGCTGCCGTGCGTGGCCTCGAACACGGCCCCTTCCGACCCGATGTTCGCCCCCGGAGCGACGCCCAGTCCGCCCACCAATCCGGCGCACAGGTCGCTCAGGATGTCGCCGTACAGGTTCGAGGTGACGATCACGTCGTACAACTCGGGCTTCTGCACAAGCTGCATGCACATGTTGTCGATGAGCCGCTCGACGTACTGGACCTGTCCCTTCGTGTCCGGCACTTTTCCGGCGAGAGTGGCGTC
The DNA here is from genome assembly GCA_964589725.1 of uncultured Planctomycetaceae bacterium. GTDB lineage: Bacteria > Planctomycetota > Planctomycetia > Planctomycetales > Planctomycetaceae > CAYSHJ01. Next base: position 5 of record CAZPUJ010000379.1, on the reverse strand, counting down.
GGGCG
>CAZPUJ010000378.1:0-5475 GCA_964589725.1 uncultured Planctomycetaceae bacterium | reverse complement strand
CAGCGTCTGGGCGTCCCGTCCCGTGCCAGCCGGGTCGTCGTTGTCGACCTTCAGCGATGTGGCCGCGGCGTTGTCGGTGCCGGGTGCGTTCTGGTGCAGGAACGTATCGACCGTCCCGGTGTAGCCGTTGACCGCTTGCTGAAACGAGACCGTCTGCGGAGCGGGATCTTTCGCGATGAGGAATGAATCGATCACCTCGCCGTTGTCAGCAGCGATATAACTGACCGTGAGACGATCCTGCGTGACGATGATCTGCGAGAAACCCAGCCGCGTCCGGATTGGCGTGGTGCTGGTGAAGCCCTCGGCGACGAACGGGAATTGGCTGTAGTTCCCCGGGCGAAGCTCGGTGCCCCCGACGCCCGAGACCAGTTGCGGCAGCCCTTCGCCGGCGTGGAAGTGATCGTCCGCGCCGTGGTCCACGTAGGTCGCCACGCCGTTGATTTGCCCGGTCAGAGGATAGGTCCAACTGTAGGTGTGCGAGTGGCCGGTCATGAACAGGTCCACGCCCGCCGCCTTCAACCGGTTAACGACTTGCTGATAGTAATTGCCGCCGGGATTCTCCGGCTTGTCGGGCGCGCCAGCGATGGGGTGATGACCATAGACGATTTTCCAACGCGCGTTCGAAGCATTCAGATCGGTGACGACCCAATTCAGCAACCCGTCGAGCCGCGCGACGTTGCTCAGGCTGTTCGCGTCGAACGTGACGAAATGCACGCCGCCGTAGTCCCAGGAAAAGCTGTGCTCGGGCCGTTCGGTCGCCGGCGGGGCAGCCGAGGCCGTGACTCCGGCGACCGGGATCGGCACCGAATAATTCTGCTCGCTCGGCAATCCGGACCCCGTGCGGATGTCGTGATTGCCCAATCCCAGATAGTCGATGTGTCCGGCCATCCACGCTGCTGCCTCGGGGTTGACGAGCGAATCGAAGCGCGAGTCAGATTCCTGATGCGAACCGGCGTCGTAGACGTTGTCGCCCAGCAGCACCGCGAACGATGGATCCACCTGGTTGATCCGTGACTGCACCTGCCGAAACCCGGTCGCTGCGCCAAATGCAGAGTCACCATACGCGACGAAAGTGAACGGCGTGTCGTCGCCAGCCTGCAACCGCGTGTGGAACGTGCTGGCGTACTGTCCGACGATCACGTCCGCCTCATGATGCCGGACGCGATACTCGTAGTCCGAATTCCAATTCAGCTCGGTGATTGTCGCCGACCGCACGACCCGCCCCTGCACTCCCGTGTTAACAAGGGTGTTGAGCGACACCGTTTGCCACGTCGTGGACCCGGCGGCTCGGTACGCGACCGAGAACGAATCCTGAGTCCCCGTGCCGCCCGGAATCGTCTGCCAGAGAAGATCCACTCGATCGAGTTCGCTCCCTGCATAGCCGACAAGCGGTGCGTTGCCCGGCTGCAGCCGCGGATTGTGCTTCATCGTGTATTGCGGCGCGCTCGCGACGACGAATGATTTGGTGAAGGACTCCACGACGGTTCCCTGCGTGTCCAGCATCGCGCCCGCCACGATGTCCGCAGAGTGCATCCCGGCCAGAAGCGTCGGGAGAACGAACTCAACCGTATTCGGATCCAGCACATTGACCGACGTCGCCACTTGTGTGCCGTCCACGACCAGATCGCTCGCCTGCACCGTGCTGGCGTCCACTGCCTGATTCAAATCGGCCACCAACCGTAATCCGCCGGTGGAAAAGACGTCGGCATTCAGGACGGAAAACGCCAGCAGGCTACGATCCTCCAGCGCCTCCACGACGTTCCACTGCCGGAGCCCTCGCCGCCGCCAAAGACACCTGCAAGCGGCTGGCACGAAGACCCCGCGAGTCAGAATTGACGGACGGAACCGGTTCACGAACCTCTCCTAGTTCGTTAACGCCGAAGATTTGGAAATTCGTGCTTGTTTCGGATTCCGAGATGCGGCTTCGTGGCGCTGCCCTTAAAGCCTCTAACAAAACTAACCCGAAGCGTGAGCGAGGGACGGATTCAAGCACAATTCCTCGACGCCCTCGCTGACGCTTCGGGTTTGTTAGAGGCTCTTAATACTTCGACCGTTTTTCGTCGTCGTCAAATTATCGTCGTGTTGATCTCGCCCGCGCCCGTGTCAAAGTCGATGAGCACATCCGAGCTCGATTGGAAGAACCAGTCGATGTCGGTGCCGCCGGTGAGCTGGTCGGCGGCGGATGAATCATCTTGCACAGTCGTGCTATTGAGCTTGGTGCCCGCATTTAGTCCGCCGCCGATGAGAAGGTTGACGACTCGCTGGGCGAAGCTACTCCCACTGTTTGTCCATTCGGCCATGATCGCGCTCAAGGCGCTGATCTTGGTGCTGTGCGAGCTGGTCCCGCCGATGAGGATGTCTTCGCCGGCGTCGCCGCCGAGCGTGTCCTCTCCGGCGTCGCCGATCAACAGATCGCGGCCGCTGCCGCCGAGGAGCGAATCGTTCCCCGGGCCACCAGTCAACACGTCGTTCCCCGAACCACCCATCAATACGTCGTCGCCGTCACCACCTTGCAGAGTCACGTCGCCGAGCGTGAAGGCCTCCGCGCGAAGCACGTTGGCCAAATCTCCGCCAGTGAGGCTCGCGGCTTCGATGCTGTTCAACGTCAGCGTACCGAAGCCGGCCGCCGCCAGCGACGTGTTGGTCAGGGTCATGTCCGTGTTGCGATCAACTTCGATTCGGTCGGTGCCGGTCGATCCGTTAAGCGTTCCGCTGCCGCTCCACTTGCTGACCGTGAAAACGTTGTTGCTTGCGCCCCCGCCGAGGCTCGCGATCCCAATGCCAACCAGCGTCATGCTCAGGCCATTGGACGCGGTCAGTTTTGTGTCCGAGAGGATGAAGTCCGCATCGCGGTTGGCGACGACTTTGTCCGACCCGCCTCCACCAGTCAGCGTGCCGGTGCCGGTCCACTGGCCAACGAAGAACGTGTTGTTGCTCGCACGGCCTGTCAATCGGGCCGACTCGATGCCGGATAACGTCAGCTTACCGAAACCGGGCGCAACCAATGACGTCGTCGTCAAGGTTTGATTGGTATCGCGGGTTGATCGCAGCGTGTCCGTGCCCGTGCCGCCGTTCAGCGTTCCCGTGCCCGTCCATTCACCGACCGTGAATGTGTTGTCGCTCACGCCACCGCCAAGGCTTGCGACCCCAATGCCGGACAGTGTCATTTTCATGGTCATCGTCATGGTCAGGCCATCGGACGCGGTCAATCTTTTATCCGAGAGTGTAAAGTCTTCATTACGGTTGGCGACGACCTTGTCCGTCCCGCCACCACCAGACAGTATGCCGGTGCCGATCCACTTGCCAACGAAGAACGTGTTGTTGCTCGGGCCGCCTGTCAATCGGGCTGACTCGAAGCCGGATAACGTCAGCGTGCCGAACCCGGGCGAACCCAGTGACGTCGTCGTCAACGTCTGATCGGCGTCGCGGGTCGATTGCAGTGTGTCCGTGCCCGTGCCGCCGTTCAGCGTCCCCGTACCCGTCCAGTCGTCGACCGTGAATCTGTTGTCGCTCACGCCACCGTCGAGGTTCGCAATCCCAATGCCGTCCAGCGTCATTCTCAGGATTCTCAGGCCATCGGAAGCCTTCAATTCTGTGTCTGAGAGTGTGAAGTCGGCATCGCGGGTGGCGACGACTTTGTCCGACCCGCCGCCGCCAGCCAACTCGCCGGTGCCGGTCCAACCGCTGACGGTGAACGTGTTGTTGCTCGCGCGGCCTGTCAGTCGGGCCGACTCGATGTCGGACAGAGTCAGGGTGCCGAATCCGGGAGCATCCAATGACGTCGTCGTTAAGGTTTGATCGGTATCGCGCGTTGCCTTCACGACGTCATTGCCTGGGCCGCCGTTCAGAGTGCCCGTACCCGTCCAGTTGTCGACCGTGAAGGTGTTGTCGCCCGCACCACCCCCGAGGCTTGCGACCGTAATCGCGTTCAGAGAAATGCTCATATTGGACGTTCTCAATCTTTCGTTCGAGATGAAAATGTCCGCATCCTGGCTGGCGACGACTTCGTCCGACCCGCCTCCGCCTTGCAGTGTGGCGAGGCCGAGCCAATCGCTGACGTTATATGTGTTATCGCTCACATCGCCGATCAGATAAGCTGACTCGATGTCGGACAGCATCAACGTGCCGAACCCCGGAGCAGCCAATGACGTCGCCGACAAGGTTTGACTGGCATCGCGGGTGGATCGCAATAAGTCTGTGCCCGCGCCGCCGTTCAGCGTGCCCGTCCCCGTCCACTCGCTGACCTTGAATGTATTGTCACTGACGCCACCGCTGAGGTTCGCGATCCCAATGCCGTTCAGAGATATGTCCAGACCATTGGAACTCTCTAAATGATTGTCGGTGACGCTGATGTCCGCATCCTGGCTGGCGACGACTTCGTCCGCCCCGCCTCCACCCTTGAGTGTACCGCGGCCGATCCAACCACTGACGTCGAACGTGTTGTCGCTGGCCCCGCCTTCCAACCGTGCCGACTCGATGGCGGACAATGCGAGCGTGCCGAACCCGTTTGCAGACAGAGACGTCGTCGTCAAGGTTTGATTGGCATCGCGGGTGGATCGGACTGAGTCGGTGCCTTCGCCGCCGTCCAGAAGTCCCGCGCCCGTCCATTCGTCGACCGTGAATGTGTTGTCGCTCACGCCACCGCCGAGGTTTACAATCCCGATACCGGCCAGCGTCATGCTCAGGACATTGGACGCGCTCAGTGTTGTGTCCGAAAGAGTGAAGTTCGCATCCCGGGTGGCGACGACCGTGTCGGCCCCACCGCCCCCTTTCAATGTGCCGCCACCATTCCAATTACTGATGTTGAACGTGTTGTTGTTCGCGCCGCCTGTCAGTCGGGCGAGCTCGATGTCGGACAAGATGATTGTACCGAACCCGGTCGCAGCTAATGACGTCGTCGTTATGGTTTGATTGGCAGTGCGCGTTGCATTCACCGAGTCTTTGCCGGTGCCGCCGTTCAGCGAGCCCGCACCCGTCCAGGCGCCGACGGTAAAAAAGTTGTTTCCCGCGCCGCCAGTCAACGTCGCGTTCGTGAAACCGCTGAGCGACAAGCTCATGTCGTCGCTGGATTTCAACAGCTTGTTCGACAATGTGAAATTCGCGTCCTTGCTAGCGACGATCGTATCTGCTGTGCCTCCCCCGCCGACAAGATTTCCCTTGCCGGTCCATCCACTGACATTGAAGGTATTTGAACCGATGCCGCCCTTCAGATGGGCGACCTGCAAATTTGCCAGCGTGTCCGTGGCACCGGCTGTCAGACTGGTGTTTGTCAGCGTGAAGTTGCCGTTGCCGGTTGCGAAAAGCGTGTTTGTGCCGGCACCACCGTCAAGTGAATCGCTGCCAGCCCCGCCCCGCAACGAATCATTGCCGGCACCGCCGTCGAGCGAGTCCGCGCCGGCCGCCCCGTTGAGCACGTCGTTACCATCACCGCCAAGTTCAAACATCGGCCGCGCCGCCAAATTAGCCATGTTGAAG